>NZ_JBBBEI010000011.1:0-209597 GCF_037132455.1 Huijunlia imazamoxiresistens
ATGCCGATAAACTGTTCGGCGGAAATATTGGAGGCGATCAGCGAGGCGCCGATGGCCCACCACGTCAAAGAACCTTCGGCCAAAAAATAGTCCTGCGTGGAAAGGCGGGCCGTTTTCTTTTTGCGGTACACCCACCACCCGTACAGGGCCACGATCAGGAAGTAAACAAGAAATACGACGTAGTCGCTGGTTTGCAGCATTTTCATAAGCAACAATCCTGGTTTAATCGGTTAGAAATTAGGAGCCCGCCAGGGGCCCCGGGATCAGGGGAATTCTAATGCAAACCTAGCCGGCCGCAGGAAGAAAGGAGTTCAAATATTGATGAAATAGGTTCAATTTTTCGGGGGCCTCACCCCCTGCCCCTCTCCGTGTGGAGAGGGGCAGGGGGTGAGGCCCCTACTTCGTCTTTAAATATTCCGAAGGCGACAAATGATATTTTTCCCGGAAGCAGGTACTGAAATATTTCGGGTTGCTGAAGCCCGCCAGGTAGGCCGCTTCGGAGATGTTGCTGCCGCCGGCATCGAGGTATTGCTTGGCACGCTGCAGGCGCATCTCCCGTACAAATTCCACCGGCGTCAGGTTGGTCAGGCTCTTGAACTTTTTGTAAAAGGTCGTACGGCTCATGCCCACCGTTTCCGCCACCGTCTCGATGTTGAATTCCGCGTCGGCCATTTTTTCCTCCACTACCCGGATCACGTCCTTCAAAAAAGCTTCATCCTTTGACGTCACCACGATGGGCTCGGGGCTCAGGGGCACGGTTTTCTTTTTCTCCACCAGCGCTTCAAAAAGGCTTTTCCGCTGGCGCAGCAGGTTGTCGATGCAGGCCAGCAGGAACTCGTTCTCAAAGGGCTTGGTGATGTAGTAGTCGGCCCCGTACTTCAGCCCCTCCACCTGGCTTTCCACGGCATACTTTGCCGACAGCAGCACCACGGGAATATGGCTGGTTTCCCGGTCGTTGCGCACCTTGTCGAGCAACTGGATGCCGTCCATCACGGGCATCATGATATCGCTGACGATCAGGTCGGGCATCAGCTCCCGGGCTTTCTGCCAGCCCTCGGCGCCGTTGGCGGCCGCCTCTACCCGGTAGACCTCGCCCAACTGCCCTTTTAAAAAGGAGCGCAGTTCGTCATTGTCTTCCACCAGCAGCACCATCGGGGTTTCCGCTCCTTTGGGCGCCTCGGCGTACCGGGGCTGCGGCAGCAGCTGCTCGCCGATGGTTTTGCCCGGGACGGGAGCGGCCGGCACCGGCGCCTCCACGAACGTCACCTGGGCAGGGTCGAAATGGTCGCGGCCCAGCGGCAGCTGCACGGATACGGCCAGGCCACCCTGTTCATTATTGGCGGCTTTTATGGTGCCGCCGTGCAGCGCCACCAGCTCCCGGGCCAGCGCCAGGCCGATGCCGGTGCCTTTGAGGTCGGTGCCGGCCCGCTGCTCGCCTTCGTAATAAAGCTCGAAGATCGCCTGCAGCTTGTCCGGCGCCACGCCCGGCCCCTGGTCGCTCACCTCGATCGTGAAATAGTTTTCGCCCGGAACGGGCCGAATGTTTATCGTAATGGTTTTGCCGTCGGGGGTGAACTTAAAGGCATTGCCCAGCAGGTTGTAGAGTACCGTTTCCAGCTTTTCGGCGTCTACCCAGGCCATCAGGCTTTTTTGCTCCGCGCTGATCTGCAGGCGGATCCGCTTGGTGCGGGCCGCCTCGGCAAAGTAGTCGGAGGTCATGCGCACCAGGGTCAGAACGTCCGTATAAGCCACCAGCAGGCGGGCCTTGTCGCTCTGCACCTTGCGCAGGTCGAGCAGCTGGTTGATGAAGCGCACCATGCGGTGGGCGTTCTTGCGCACCACCTCCACCAGGGCCGTTCCTTCGGGCGAGAACTTTTCCTTTCGCGCCAGTTGCTCCAGCGGGTTCAGGATAAGGGTGAGCGGGGTACGCAGCTCGTGGGAGACGTTGGTAAAAAAGCTCATTTTCAGGGCCGCCAGCTTTTGCTCCACGGCGATCTTCTGACGCAGCCCCAGCAGGGTCAGGGTGGTGCGGCGGATGGCGGCGATGAGCAGGCCCGCCACCACCAGGTACAGCAGGTAGGCCCACCAGGTGCGCCAGGGCGGCGGCTCGATGGTGATGGTCAGCCGCCGGTAGGGCGCCTGGCCGTAGAGGTCGGAGCTGAGGCTTTTGACCTCGAATACGTAGTGGCCCGGCGGCAGGTTGGTGTAGGTGGTGCGGCGCTGCTGCTTGTTGTGGTACCAGGTGGTGTCGAAGCCGATCAGGCGGTAGGCCATGGCCTGGCGGTCGCCGGAGCGCTGGTCCAGCAGGGCGTAGTCGATGGTAAGGATATCCTGGTCGTAGCGCAGGGTCAGCTCGGGCAGGTAGTTGATGTTGCCCGTCAAGACGGCCTCCTCCCCTGCCGGGCCGGCCTCTTCGTTGTTGATCTGCAGGGCGGTCAGGGCTATTTTGGCCGGCGGGCGGTGGGTGCCGATGCGGCCGGGATGGAAGGCCAGGTAGCCGCGGCTGGTGCCGAAAACAATGCGGCCGTCGGGACTGCGGCTGCAGGCGGCCTCGGAAAAGCCCACCCGGGGCAGGCCGTCGTAGGCGTCGTAATTCCGAAAAATGGTTTGTTCGGGCTGGAAGCGCGACAGGCCGTTCTCGGTGGCGATCCACAAATGACCGCGGTCGTCCTCGGTGCAGCTGAGCACGTAGTCGTTGGGCAGGCCGTCGCGGGTGGTGTAATTGCGGAAAACCAGCTCTTTCAGGGGCGCGCTGCCCAGGGCCCGGGCCAGGCCGCCGCCCGAAGTGGCCAGCCACATCCGGTTCTTCGCATCGCGGTAAATAAACTGGATATCGCTGTTGCCCAGGCTTTGGCGGTCGCCGGGGACCTTGCTGTAAGGCGCCAGGCGGAGGCCGGCGGGGGAACTGTTGCCGTCCACCACCAGCAGGCCGTCGGTGGTGCCGATCCAGATATTTCCCGAGCCGTCCAGGGCCATGTGGCGGATCTTGCGGAAAGCGTTTTGGGGATAATTTGCAAAAGCGGGGCCCGAATGGACAAACGTAAGGGAGTCGCCCGTGCCGGCAACCAGGTGCAGCCCTTCGTCGAAGGTGCCGACCCAGATGCGCCCCTGCCGGTCTTCCAGCAGGGCATAAATTTCATTGCCCTGCAGGCTGCGGGGATTTTTTTTATCTACTTCAAAATGCGCCAGGCGGTATTTTGTTGCTTCCGCATTGAGGGGCGTGGCCTTGTACAGGCCATGGGCCTTGGTGCCCAGCCAGAGGTTCCCCTGGCGATCCTGCAGGATCGAATACACTTGTCCCGGGCCGCCCTTGGGTTCGTTTACGAACAGGCCGCTGAGGGGCCGGCCGTCCTGGTACACGTAGAGCTTCCCGCTTTTGGCGCCCAGCCACAGGCGTCCCTTGCGGTCATAAGCCAGGCCCCGGATCTCGTTGTCTGCCTTCAGGGCGCCCCGCGCCTCCACCAGCTGCTGGTGGAATGCATCGCCCGGGAAGATCACTTTTACCAGCCCCCGTTCGTCGGTGGTGAGCCAAAGCACACCGGTGGTGTCGTAATACAGGCCGTGGATAACGTTGGAAAACGAGGCGCCGCCGGTAGCCGGCGGCCCGTGAAAGAGGGAGGCCATCGAAGCGGTACCCGTATTATAATACATCAGGCCGCCGCCTTTCATTTTCACCCAAACCAGGCCGTTGTTGTCTTCGAACACCCAGTAGCGGTTGCCGGCGAAATTGTCGGGATTGGTCCATTCGGACACAAATTGCCGGAAGGAGGCAGTGGCGGGATCGTAGCGGACAACGCCCTGGGTTTCGGGCTCCAGCCACAGGGTGCCGGAGCGGTCCTCGTAAATGGAGCGGAGGAGGCCGCCGGAGCGGTAGGCGGCGGTGGTCACCGCCTGGGTGGCCCCATCCACGGTCACCACCTCGCCGGCCATGGTGGTGGCGTACAGGCGGTTGCTTATCCGCGAACGGAACAGGGCGTTGAGGCGGCCCGTGGCAATGGGGCGGCGGGAAAATTTCCCCGAGCGCTTCTCCAGCGTCAGCAGCTGGCCGTCGGCCGTACCGAAATACAGGTAGGCTGCATCGCCAGCCACCACCGTTATTTCGATGCCCGCCGTGAGCTGGGGCTGCGGCTGGCTGCTGGCATAAACGCCGGAAGCCGACCGCACCAGGCAGCAAAGGCCGGCGGAAGTACCTATCCAGATGCGTGTTTCGGATTCCTTATAAAACAGGTTGATGGTATTGGAAGGAAGTCCATAGCCGCCCGGCAGGCCTTTTTTATAATGGGCAAAACGGCCCGGCTTCAGGTCGTCCTGGGGTACGGCATAGAGGCCATCGTCGACCGACTCGAGCCACACCAGGCCATCGCCCGCCGACACGACGCGGCGGAAGGCCACCGGGGTTTTGCCCGGGTTGATGACGGTAGAAAGGGGAATGAATTGTTCGGTTTGCTTGTCGAACCGGTAGATGGCCCGGTCGTAGGCCCGCAGCCAGAGGTGGTTCGACTGGTCCTCCACGATCTGGTCGATCCGGTCGTTGCGCAGCTGCGAGCGGTCGCCGGGAGAAGATTTGTAGGCAACGAAGGAGTGGCCGTCGAAGCGGTTGATGCCGTTCCAGGTGCCGAACCACATAAAGCCTTCCCGGTCCTTGAGCATGGAGGTCACGGCCTCATGCGACAGGCCGTCCTCGGCCGTATAATGCTCGATAATGCATTTGGGCTGGGCCTTCAAAGAAGCCACGGCCAGGAAAAAAGCGGCAAGCAAAAGCAAAAAGCGAAACATAATCGTAGGATATGCGGAAACGGGAAAAACCCGTTCCCGCAAGCAAGTTTAAGAAATTTCGGATTTCAGATTTCGGATTTCGGATCCCCTTGAGCGCAGAAGGAGTCTTTCTCCTTTGAAGGGTTCCGACATCCGAAATCCGACATCCGAAATCTATTGAGCTTTCTCTACCCGGAACCAGTCGAAGTCGGCATAGCCGGCATCGTTGATCTGGCGGTCCCGGGTGCAGAACAGGCCTACCTTGGCGCCGATCCAGCGGCCCACTTCGGCGGTGAACTCCTCCCCTGCCGCGGTAAAGTTATTGCCGTCGGTGCTGTAGCTGAAGCGGCATTTGCCGCCCTTGGTCACCGTCACCCGCAGGTAAACCGTGGCCGTGGCATCGCCTACCTTGGTCAGCAGCTGCTCCGCTTCGGGCTTGCCCTTGTCGGCATCCTTGCCCAGGCCGTAGGCCAGGAAAATGCCGTCCTTCGTCCGCTTCAGCGCCAGGTTGGCATAGCTGAGCCCCATAACGGCCAGGCCCGCTTTTTCGTTTTCGATCTTCGCATTGGGCGTAAAGGTCATCTTCGTAGTGGCCGTAAACTCGGGAGCCATGAACTTCTGCAGCAGCACGTTGGGGGCGTCCCAGAGGTTTTTGGTCTCGCCTGAGGCGAGATCGGGCAGCTTGTCGGAAAACAGGCGCAGGCTGCCTTTGGCGGTGTTCATAAACGACCAGGTGGCTTTGGGGTTGGCCATCCACTGCCATTGCAGGCCCAGGGAGGTGCCGTTGAACTCGTCGCTTTCCGCCGGGGTAGCGATGGGATACACCTTACCGCCCACGTTGGGCTTTTTATAAACCGTCACGGGCTCGCCCTTGCCGTCGCCGTCCTTGTCCACACCGATCACCGGCCAGTCCCCCACCCATTTCATGGGGTTGAGGTGCACGACGCGGCCGTAGGCTTCCTTATCCTGGAAGTGCAGGAACCAGTCCTCGCCGGTGGGGGTGTTTACCCAGGCGCCCTGGTGCGGACCGTTGACGGGCGAAGCGCCCTGGTCCATCACCACCTTGCGCTCGTAGGGACCATAGATATTTTTGGAACGCAGCACCAGCTGCCAGCCCGTGGGCACGCCGCCCGCCGGGGCGAAGATGTAGTAGTAGCCGTTGCGCTTGTAGAACTTGGGGCCCTCCAGGGTGGGATCCAGCTCATGGCCGTCGTAAACGAGTTTGCCTTCATCAATGGTTTTGGTGCCTTCGGCATTCATCTTTTTCACCACCACCACGCTTTTGATGCCGGCGCGGCTGCCCGCATAGGCGTGCACCAGGTAGGCCTGTCCATCGTCATCCCAGAGGGGGCAGGGATCGATCAGGCCCTTGCCGCCTTCCACCAGGATGGGGTCGCTCCACGGACCGGCGGGGTTTTTCGCTTTTACCAGGTAGATGCCGAAATCCGGGTCCGGGTAATAGATCAAAAACTCGCCGTTGCGGTAGCGGATGGAAGGCGCCCACACGCCCTCGCCGTGGCGGGGAAGGGAAAAATGCTCAAAAGGGGGCTGGCGCTTCAGGGCATGGCCGATTAGGGTCCAGTTCACCAGGTCCTTGGAGTGCAGGATCGGCAGGCCGGGTACGTCCTCGAAGGAAGAGGAGGTCAGGTAAAAATCGTCGCCGACGCGGACGGCATCGGGATCGGAATAATCGGCGTCGAGCACCGGGTTTTTATAGGTACCGTTCCCCTGGTCCGACACCCACACTTTGGAGATGTAGGGAGCGGCCGTACGGTTCGGTGTAAAATTTTTGGCGTTGCCGGATTGCGCCCCGGCGGCCCAGCCGATAAAGGCAGACAATGTTAGTAAGGAGATTCGTTTCATGCGCGGTTCAAACCTGTTTGAATAAGTTGATAAAAAAAGGAAGGGGTAGACACCCCTTCCGTGCCCGGTTATGGCCGGGCAATTGCTTGCTATATGAGTGTTTAACGAAAATAAACCGGTGATATCGGGGCACAAACGTAGCCAGAAGCCCGCAGGAAGGGGTTCAAAAATTGATGAAATAGGTTCAATTTCCGTGCGCCCAAATTTTCACCACTGAAAAATCATACTTTATACATTAAATTAATAACCACTTTTATAATCCGCTACTTAACCGCTTCCAGTTGCACCTTCCCCTCCTTCAGCCCTTTGCCGGTGACCGCCAGCTCGATGCTGCCCGGATCGGTGGTGGACTGCACCAGCACCACCAGCTTGCCGCTGAACAGCTTCATGGTGGGCAGGTGGAATGGTTCCAGGGAGGTGGCGTCGCCGTTGCAGGCCGCCCGGTAACTGCCCTTTCCTTTAACGCGGAACTGCAGCTGGTGCGTCGCCGTGGGACAAGGCACTCCATTCTTATCCACCACCGAAACGGTGACGAACGAAAGGTCCTCCCCGTCGGCGCTGATTTTCTGGCGGTCGGGCTGGAGCACAATTTTATAGGGTTGGCCGGCAGTGGTCACCTGTTGCTCCCCGGCCGGCTTGCCGTCCTTGCCGTAGGCTACCACCTTGAGGGTGCCGGGCTGGTACGCTACGTCCATCCACATCAGGCGGTAGCGGTTCTGGTGGGTAGTGGTGTCCTTGCGCTGCACGCCCAGGCTTTTGCCGTTGAGGAACAGCTCGGCGCTGTCGTAGCTGGTGTACACGAAAACCGGCGTGGTCTGTCCTTCCCGGCCGGGCCAGGTCCAGTGGGGCAGCAGGTGCAGGGTGGCGTCCTGCCGGTTCCAGCGGCTGCGGTACAGGTAGAAGCGGTCCTTGGGCAGGCCCGCCAGGTCGCTGATGCCGAAGTACGAGCTGCGCGACGGCCACTGATCATCATAAGGCGTCGGCTCGCCCAGGTAGTCGAAACCCGTCCACACGAACTCCCCGATCACCCAGGGCTTGTCGTCCTGCAGTACAAAGTCGTCATCGGGCAGGTTCGACCAGTTGCAGCACTCCATATCATAGGAGGAACACTGGCCGTCGGGGTACACCTTGTCCTTGGCCTTGACCACGGGGAACTTGTACACCCCGCGGGAGCTGACGGTGGAAGCCGTTTCGGACCCCAGGATAAAGCCCTGGGGAAAGGCCTTGTAGGCTTCTTCGTACAGGTGCACCCGGTAGTTCAGGCCCGGGATGTCGAGCAAGGCGCCGAATCCCGACTGCATGGTGGCTTTCACCTGGTCCATGCCCACGGTCACCGGGCGGGTGGGGTCTTCGCGGTGAAAGAGCTCCTGCAGCCACTTGGCCCGTTTCACGCCTTCCGCTCCCCACTGGTCCGGCACCTCATTGCCCGAGCTCCACATCACGATGCAGGGGTGGTTGCGGGTGGCGTGCACCAGGTTCACCACGTCCTTTTCGGCGTCGGTATTAAAAAAGCGGTTGTAGCCGTTCTTCACTTTGGGACGGGCCCATTCGTCAAAGCTTTCGGCCAGGAACATAAAGCCCATTTCATCGCACAATTCCAGCTGTTCGCGGGAGGGCATGTTGTGCGAGCTGCGGATGGCATCGCAGCCCATATCTTTTAAAATCCGCAGCTGGCGGCGCAGGGCGGCTATGTTGATGGCGGCACCCAGCGGACCGAGGTCGTGGTGCAGGCAGACGCCCTTGAACTTGCGCACCTGGCCGTTCAGGCGAAAGCCTTCGTTGGGCAGGTAGCTGATGGAGCGGATGCCGAAGCGGGTGCGCACCTCGTCGCGGAGGGCGCCACCGGCATACACTTTCGTCACGGCCACGTACAGGTTGGGCGTTTCGGGGCTCCACAGCTGGGGGCGGGCCACCGGCAGGTTCTGCTCGAACTCGCCGGCATAGGCCGTGCGGGCCGTATCGGCGGCCACGGTTTTCCCTTGTGCATCCACGATCTCCGTCACCAGCCGCAGGTGGGCGCCCGACACCTTCGTGCGCACCTTCACCTTGGCCAGCCCGGGGGTCACCAGGGGCGTGGTGATGTAGGTACCCCACTGCTCCACGCTTTCGGGGTTCTTCACCACCAGCCGCACCTTGCGGTACAGGCCGGCGCCGGGGTACCAGCGCGACGACAGCTCGCGGTTGGAAAGGTGCACCGCCAGCAGGTTCTCGCCTTCCGGCACCAGGGCATCCGTCACATCGAAATAGAAATAGTTGTAGCCGTAGTTCCACTCCCCCACTTTCTTCCCGTTCACAAACACTTTCGGTTCGCTCATGGCGCCCTCGAAAACGAGCAGCACTTTCTGTCCCGGCTTATAGTTGGGCAGGCGGAAGCGGTTGCGGTACCAGCCTTCGCCGGTAAAGGGCAGGGCGCCGGTACGGCCGGTTTTTTCAGAAGCCACTTTTTCGTTGTTCTGGACGATGGCTACTACCTGCTTGTCCACTTCCTTGTCAAAGGGGCCGTAGATGGCCCAGTCGTGGGGGATGGAAACCGTTTGCCAGTCCCTGTCGTTAAATTCTTTTTGATAGGCGTCCTCGCCGGGGCCCTTGCGAAACTTCCAGTTGGCCGTCAGTTCGGTTTCCGTGCGGTCCTGGGCGCCGGCAACGAAAACGGAAGCGCACAGCGCCAGGATAAAGCTGATGATCTTTCGGTTCGGCATGCAATTAATATATAGTCTGTAGTAAAATGGGTTTTCGGCGCACGAAGGTAACCGATCGGCCGGTGAAAATGATCCTGGCCGCCCTTGCTTTTCCCTCCGGCCTAGCGCACCAGCAGCACCGTTCCCTTGCGGCTTACGGGTCCGCAGCGGGTGGAGGCGGTGATCAGGTACACATAAACGCCATTCGAGGCTTCCCTGCCGTTGACCGTACCCGTCCAGCACTGGCGGTTGTCGGTGGTATAAAACACCCTTTGTCCCCAGCGGTTGAAGACCGAAAGCGAAAAGCCCGTGGTGGCGCCCCAGAAGGGCACGCCAAAGCAGTCGTTCTTCCCGTCGTTGTTGGGCGTAAAGGCCGTCGGTACCAGGTGACCGTTCGCCGCCTGTTCCGTTCCCACCTTTACCAGGATGCTGTCTTCCGAGGAACAGCCGTTGGCGGCGGTTACCCGTACCCGGTATAGGGTGGTAGCGGCGGGACGGGCCACGGGGTCGGGGACCAGGGCATTACTGAGCGAGGCTGCCGGCGTCCAGGCGTACCGTTGCCCGCCGGTGGCCCGCAGCCGGGCCGTACCCAGCAGGCAGTCGATGTCGTTGGAGCGGGAAAGGGTGACTGCCGGCGGCGCGTGCACCGTCAGCCGCAGCAGGGTCACCAGGGAGTCGCAGCCCGCCGCGCTGCGCACCGTATCGCGGTGCAGGCCGGGGGCATTTACAGCGGCTCCCGAGGGAAGGGTATACCACCCGCCGGCACAAATGGCGGCCGCCCGTTCCTGCACGGAAAGCACGATCAGCCGCAGGTCCACCTCCTGCACCAGGCTGTCGCAGCCGGAGGCATAGCGGACCGTGTCGCGGTACAGGCCCGGGTCCGCTACCACGGGTCCCCAGGGCAGGGTATAGCGCTGGTCCGGGCACATAAAGATGCGGGCGGCCGCAACGATCTTCGGCCGCACCGCCAGGTGCAGGGTGCGGAGGCTGTCGCAGCCGTTGGGCAGGGGAATCGCATCGGTATACGTGCCGCCGGCGGTATAGCCCATAAAGCTTTCTCCCTGGCAGATGGTGGCCGTGTAGGTGGAGAACCGGCGGGCGGAGCCCACTACCACACTGTCGCGGTACGAACAGTTGAACAGGCCCACCTGCAGCCAGTACAGGCCCGGCTGGGCAACCGTGAAATTATCTGCGGCGGAACCGTCCTGCCACTGGTAGGTGGCCGCTCCCCCGGGCTCCCGCAGTACTTGCTGCCGGCCCGGGCACAGCTCGAAATCGGGTCCCAGGAATCCTGCCGGCTGCTCCACCCGCACTTTTTTCAGGACCGTATCGTTCACGCAGGGCTTATAAACGATCAGCCGTACGTCGTAGGTGCCGTAGCCACTGAAGACATGCGTCACTTTTTCGCCCTTTACCACATTGAGGGCGCCGCTGGCCCGGTCGCCAAAATCCCATTTGAGGGAATCCACGTCAAAGGCGTCCGCCACCGCGAAGTCCGTTTCGGTAGTGGCGCAGTTGCGGACCACCGAAAAGTCCCGGATGTTGGTATAGCGGTACAGGCCCATGATCTCTTCGGGGCTGAGGGCGCGGTTGTATACCCGCACCTCGTCGAGGAACCCCTTGAAGTCGGGGTCGTTGGTGCACCAGGCCGACCGGCCGATAAAGTTGTTGCGCCGGGTAACGTTGGCGATGGGATTGCCCCTTTTCTCGGCCACCTTCACGCCGTTCACGTAAATGCGCATGATGTCGTCGTGGATGGTGGCGCAGTAGTATTCGATGCTGCCGTTGGTGATGACGTTGGGCGCCACCAGCCGGCCCACGCTGCGGTTCTGGCTGCCGTTGGCATCGATCCAGCTTTCGAGGGTGAGGTTGTTGCTGTTGCCTTCGCGGCCAAACCAGACCGGCTGCCCGCCGGCCTCGCCGGTTGCGTTGGAGAAGTCGAAAATGCGTTCGTAGTTCTTGATCTCATCGAAGCGGATCCAGGCGCAAACCGTAAAGCCTTCCGACCAGATGGGCCCCAGCTGCGGCAGCCGGATGTATTCGCCGCCGCGCTGGCCGCAGCCGTTGCTGCCCGGGTTCTGATTGAGCAGCAGGCCGTGGTCGCGCATGCCGCGGATGCATTGCGGGCTGCCGGAAACCGTTCCGTCGCGGCCGTTGCCGCTGAGGTCCCTGGCGGTGCAATCGCAGAAGGTGTAGTAGCCCACCAGGCCCTCGGTGGTGTTCTGTGCCCGGCCCGGAAGGCACAGCAGGCAACACAGGCAGAGGAAAAGTACCGTCAAAAAGCGGGAAACAGGCAGGCAGTTCGTTTGGGGCAGCATCGGGAGCAATCGGTTTTCAGGGGTGGCAGAAAACTGTAAAGATAAAAAAAGACCCTTGCAGGAATGCAGGGGTCGTTTGAAGCTGACGTTTGCGGTTAAAAACCAAAAGTAACAGAGGAATGAACAAGCCGAGCAAGGCTAAGGTTACGGTTATGTTACGAAATTATTTTTTCCGAATATATCCTGCCCTCGTTAGCGGGTGGCCAGCAGGGTGGTCACCTCGCCGATATCGATCCGTTGCAGGAACGGCTGCAGCTTCCGCGCCGACGTAAAGCAGCAGATCCTGACCACCTTCCCGCTCTGCCGGTCAAAATGCAGTTCGGCGTAATAGTCGTGCACCCCGTACAGGGCCACGAAGGCCGTCCGGCGCACCAGGAGCACATCGAGGTACACCCCCTGCCGCTCCAGGTACCGGCATTGAAACAGGAAGCTTTTGTTTTTGAGCTGGTGGATCTTTAGCATGTGGCGGCGGTTTTATTCCCGGTGCAGTCCCGGCCAAGGGCGGCGGATCAATAGGTGTCGGGGCGCGGAAAATACAGGTCGTAATTTTCTTCACAAGCCAGGGCAAACGCATCGTCTTCGTCCGAAGGAAGCTGCGGTTGTTCCCGCTCCAGTTGCCCCAGGGCGGCATAGAGTTCACGGATGGCGTCTTTCCCGGTGTAGCGTTTGGCTGGCAGGGGTTTCCTGATAAGGGTTTCCAGTCTGGGTTTCATGGTATTTATTAAATGAATCGTTGATAGCAGCAAAGGAAGCGGCGGCGTATTACCGCAACGTGAAGGGGTGGTTAAGGAATGTTTACGAAAAAGCCCCGTTCAGCCTGAGGCTGAACGGGGCTTTTTTTATAGCGCTGTCGATAAATATCCTATTGCATGCCCTGCATGGCGCCCTGCGTCCCTTCGGCTTCACCCTTGGTGTTCTTGCGCTTGAACAGCGACATGTCCATCTGGCCGAAACGGAAGGAGAAGTTCAGGCGGAACATCGGCACGTCGTTGAGGCGGTGGCGGTCCTGGATAAAGAACGCGCTCTGGCTGTACTGGTCGAACCGGCGGGTGCCGAAGATATCGCTCACGTTAAAGGTGACCGTGGCGGCATTGTTCTTCAAAAAGCTTTTGGACAAGGCCGCGTCCACGCCGTAGTTGGATTTGATATAGCCCTGGGCCGCACTCTGCGCGCCGCCGCCAAACGGACCGCCGCCACCCTGGCCGCCGCTATTCTGGTTCACCGGCAGGTTGGTTCGCGACTGGTAGGTGCCCGACAGCTGCGCCTTGAAGTTCCTGGGCAGCTTGAAGTTGTTGTTCATCTTGGCGAACCAGCTCCACATGGGATCCTGTGAAGCGCCGGCGATGTTGTCGGTATTGATCTTCGAGTTATACACATTGACGTTGGCGTTCATGTCCCACCACTTGGTCAGGGTGTTCTGCGAGGTCAGCTCCGCGCCCACCGAGCGGCTGGAGTTGGCGTTGATGTAGGTGCTCAGGGGCCGCTTGTCGCCCGACGCATCGGTCAGGGTATCGAGGTAGCGGGTGATGAGGTTGGTGGAATACTTGTAATAGACCGACGCCAGGAGGGTATTGCCCGGTTTGAGGGTCTTCGCATACGAGGCCTCCAGCGAGTTGGTGAATTCGGGCTTCAGGCCGGCATTGCCCTGGCTCCAGTTCAGCTGGTCGGTGGAGTCGATAAAGGGGATCACCTGCATGAAGAAGGGCCGGTTGATGCGCCGGGTATAGCTCAACTGCACCTCCTGCTGGTCCTGCAGCTTCTGGCTCAGGAAGATGGAGGGGAACAGGCTGATGGGATACTTGTTGGTAAAGGTCTGCTTCGTATCGGTCAGCTCGCCCTGGTAGTCCGAGCTTTCGGCCCGCAGCCCCACTTTATAGCCGAAGTTCTTGATGGTATTGCCAAAGGACAGGTAGGCGGCGTACACGTTGTCGGTGTTGCTATAATTGCTGGAAGCCGAGGCTTTGGGCTCGAACTGGCCGGTGGCCGCATTGTAAAAATAGTTGCCCTGGCTGTTTTCCTGGGTACGCAGCTGCGCCCGGGCGCCGGCCTCGAGCTTGGCGGACCCTTTCAGGGGGGTGACGTAATCGGTTTGCAGCGTCAGGAAGCTGTTGGTACCGTTGCCGAGGATCTGCTGGCGGATGTTGCCGGTCTGGGCGCCGCCCTTGCCGGCAAAGATGTCGGTCAGGTAGAGGGCGTTGCTTTCGTTGGTGCCGCTGAAGTAGTTCACGTCGGCGGTCAGCTCCTGCCCTTGTTTGGGAAAGAGGTATTTCATGCCGCCCTGGAAGCCGTAGGCGTTGAATTCGCGCTCGTTGCGGGCATTGCGTTCGCTGTAGCTGATATAAGGTCCGTTTTCATACGAGCTGTCGGTGTTCAGGTAGTCGGTAGGCTTGAAGCTGCCGTGCACCCGTACCGCGCCCAGCGAGATGGTGGTGCGGTTGGTGGCGAAATAGTCCACGCCCACGCGGCCGAAGATAAAGCCGCCGTTGTTGCGGGTGCGGCTGTCCTGGGCTACCAGCATGTTGGGGTTGGTCAGCAGGTTGCGGATGTCGGTGGAACCGGTGCTGCGGTTCCGCATCTGGTTGGCGAAAGAGTTCACGGTAAAGTTGAACTTGTTCTGCCGCAGGCTGAAGCTGCCACCGCCGTTGACGCCGCCGCGCTTGTCCACGCCGGCAGTGATATTGCCGTTGTAGCCGGTCTTTTTGTTCTTTTTCAGAATAATGTTCAGGATACCGGCATTGCCCCCGGAGGCGTCGTATTTGGCCGAGGGGTTGGTGATCACCTCCACGCTTTCGATGGCGTCGGCCGGGATCTGGTCGAGCGTCAGGGTAGTGGGGCGCCCGTCGATATAGAGCTGGGGCGAGGCGTTGCGCAGGGTGACGTTGCCGTCGATGTCCACGTTCACCGAGGGCACGTTCTTCATCACGTCCACGGCGGTACCGCCGGCGCTGACGATGTTCTGGTCCACGTTGAACACCTTTTTGTCAATATCCATGCGCATCCGGGTCGAGGAGGCGGTCACCACCACGCCGGCCAGCTGCTGCACATCGTTTTTAAGGGTGAGCTTGCCCAGGTCCTTTTCGAAGGAGGGCATGGCGCCTGCAGCGGGAGCGCCCGTTGTGGGAGCGCCGCCTGCCGGCCGCTGGGGCTGGAAGGAGACGGTCTGGTCGAGGGCCTGGTAGCCGGTGGCGGAGGCCTTTACTTTGAGGGCGCCGCGGATGGGCAGGTCTTCGATGTTGAAGTCGCCGTTGGACTGGGTGGTCACGCCTTTGAGCAGCACGTCCTTCATCTTGCGGGTGGCGGAGTCCAGCCGGCTCTGCAGCACCACGATGGAGGCGTCGCGGATGCCCTTGCCGGCGCTGTCCACGAGCTTGCCGTAGATGCGGCCGATGGAGGGCGCCGCCTGCATTTTGACGCCGGCGGGAGGGCCGCCGGGGGTTTGCGCCTGCAGGCCCTGTGCGGCGGTAAAAAGGGAGAGTACCAGTAAGAATTTCTTCATATAAGGGTGTTTGTACGTTCGAATAAGGCGCAAAACTAACCCGGCAGGGAATGAGGCCGGTGGTGAAGTAGACGAAGAACAAAAATGTGGCGACAAAAGGCGGAAGGAAAGGATTATAGGAAAGACCTCACCCCGGCCCCCGCAAGCGGGGGCCGGGGTGAGGTCTTTACCTCCTGTTGGCAAAAGCTTCCAGGGCTTCCTTGTAGTTCTCCCCTACCGGCAGCTCCATGTCGCCGACAAACACCCGGTTCTTTCGGATGGCGGTGATGGCCGCCTTGGAAACGATAAAGGATTTGTGGACGCGCAAAAAGGCCGAAGGCGGCAACAGCTCCTCCATGCCCTTCATGCTCATGCGGGTGAGCACCGGCCGCGTAGCGCTTTTGAGGTGGATCTTGATGTAATCCTTCAACCCCTCGATCCAAAGAATATCCGAAAGCACCAACTTCAGCAGGCTGTATTCGACATTGACGAAAATATAATCGGGGACAGCGCCCTCGCCGGCGGCCTTACTCCGGTCTTTCAGGTCAAACAGCTCTTTGGCCTTGTTGCAGGCCTGGATGAAACGGGCCAGGTCCACCGGCTTGACCAGGTAATCCACCACGCTCAGCTCGAAGCCTTCGAGGGCATACTTGCCATAAGCCGTCACCAGGATGAACATCGGTTTGTGCGGCAGGCTGCGGATGAACTGCAGGCCCGTCAGGCCGGGCATCTGGATGTCGAGGAATACGAGGTCCACCGGTTGCTCCTGCAAAAATCTCATGGCCTCGAGGGGATTGGAAAACCCTCCCAGCAGTTGCAAAAAAGGAACCTGGCGGATGTTGTCCTCCAGCAGCTCAAGCGCTAAAGGCTCGTCGTCAATGGCAATACAGCGGATCATGGCACCAATACGATTTGAAGTGAAACGATGAACCACATGCCCTGCCGCGTCAGCAGCAGGCTGTGGTTTTGTCCGTAGAGCAAAGCTAGCCTTCTTTGCACGTTGACCAGGCCGATACCGGAAGCGCTGTCCTTTATTTCCGTGGCGCCGGCCAGGAACTTGTTACGCACCGAAAACGTCAGCACGTTGTTTTCCGCTCGCAGCTCTATTTTGATCTCGGCATCCTCGATGAGGCCGGTGCCGTGCTTGAAGGCGTTCTCCACGAAGGGAATCAGCAGCATAGGCTCTATTTCGTACGAGCGGTCGATCTGGTCCATGGAGGTGCGTACCGTTACGTTCTGGCCAAAGCGCAGCTGCTGCAGGTCGATATAGCTTTGGAGGTATTCGATCTCTTTTTCCAGCGGCACCCTTTCGCCCGCCTCGTACAGCATGTAGCGCAGCAGGGCCGACAGCTGGATGAGCGAAGGCTCGAGGCGGTCCGACTTTTTGCGGGCCAGCGCCACCATGTTGTTGAGGATGTTGAAGAGGAAGTGCGGGCTTACCTGCGAACGCAGCAGCGACAGCTCGGTTTTGAGGGTCTCGGTTTCCCGCTCCTGCTCCCGTCGTTCGGCCTCCAGGCGGTCGCGGATCATGCGGTAGGCCGTGCTGGCCACAAGGATAAACAGGATAGATACAAAGTTGAAGGAAAAAAAGTTCCGCACCTGGAAGGGCATCCCCTCGGTAAACAGGGTAAACAGCCCCCAGTCGACCGTAAACAGCAGGGCGAACAGTGCCAGCAGGAAGAGCGCCAGGGCCCACCAGTTTTTCCGGTACACAAAGGCCGGCACCACCCGGTTCGCCGTGAGGTAAAACAAGCCGACCCACAAGAGGCGGTTGATGACGAATAAAGCGCCCAGTCCCCGGGAGTTCTGCTCGATCAGCTGGTGGGAAACCTGGAAGGTGGGCCGCAGGAAGAACGGCAGCGCAAACACCACTACCCAGAAGCAGGCATGCACCGCCACCAGGGCCCCTTTGCGGGTATATCCGGTCCATTTCATAACGGCAAATGTACCCGGGAAGCCACAACCCCAATGCCGGTTTGCGACCAACGCCACTTTTGTGTATAGGTAGCGGCCGGCAGCCTCCTGCCCTGCTCCTCCATTTTTTTGCCTTTATATTTTTTTTATTGACAAATATGCCGCTATATTTGTCCACATAATTAGTAGACTAATAACATCTACGGCTCCCGGGAAGTGCTGTTAACCGCCGGCAATGCTCCCGATCGAATCCCTAATAAAGTTGTAACCATGCACGCGAATACGCATTTTATTCCTGTAGACCAGGCGGTGGAATTTTCTTTTCGATCCTCCATCAATTTTTACTGTTAACGTTCCTGCCGATTGTTTGCCGGTACACAAAACTATTGTGGTGCGTTCGCCTGTCCCTAGGTGAAAAGCAACTGCAAAAGGCTCTGTTTTGGTCCTGTGTAACAGCCATCCCTAACTGCTCCCTGTACGTCGGCGGTTGACAAGCAGGTGCAGCAGTTAGCGGCTGTTGCCTTTTAAGGAATTCGTTAATTGGTTAATTAGGCCTTGCACTCAGGGTCTTCCCTCCTGATTCCCAATTAACTAATTAACCCATTCCAATCCCCCCTCCTCTTTTTTTTACCTGAATCATCATCTTCAAAATAGCTAGCAACCATGAACTGGTGGAAACCTTTTAGAATCCTTGTTCCGGCGCTTTGCCTGTCCGCGCTGGCCGTGGCCCCGGCTTATGGGCAGTACAGTCCGCTAAGACCCTTTACGGGAAAGATCGGCAAAACCCTGGAAGAGACCGAACAGGCCTGGCCCGAGCGGGTAAAAGCCCCGGCCGGCGCCCCCAACGTGGTATGGGTGCTGCTCGACGACGTGGGCTTCGGCGCCTCCTCGGCCTTCGGCGGGCTGGTACAAACCCCTGCCTTCGACGCCTTGGCAGCCGGGGGCCTGCGCTACAACAACTTCCATACGACCGGCATCTGCTCCCCCACCCGGGCCGCCCTGCTCACCGGCCGCAACCACCACAGCGTGGGCATGGGCCACCATGCCGAACTGGGCATCGGCACCCCCGGCTACAACGGCGACATCCCCTTCGAGGCGGGCACCATTGCCGAAATCTTTAAAGAGAACGGCTACAACACCTTCGCCCTGGGCAAATGGCACGGCAACGCCCCCAAGGACCTGACCGTAGCCGGCCCCTACAACCGCTGGCCCACCGGCCGCGGCTTCGAACACTTCTACGGCTTCCTGGGTGGCGCCACCGACCAGTGGCACCCCCAGCTGGTGGAAGAAACCAACCCCATAGACATCGAGCCCAACACCAAACACCTCAACGAGCTGCTGGCCGACAAGGCCATCTCCTATATCGCCAACCAGAAATCCGCGGACCCCGACAAACCGTTCTTCCTGTACCTGGCGCCCGGCGCCACCCATGCCCCCCACCACGTGGCCAAAGAATGGAGCGATAAGTACAAAGGCAAATTCGACGGCGGCTGGGAACAGTACCGCGAAGACGTCTTCAAGCGCCAGCAGGCCCTGGGGCTGGTGCCCAAAGGCACGCAGCTGCCGCCCCTGCAAAACGGGCTGAAGCCCTGGAACGCGCTGTCGGCGGACGAGAAAAAAGTGTTTGCCCGCTTCATGGAAGTGTATGCCGGCTTTTTGTCGTATACCGACTACCAGGTGGGCCGGGTATTCGACTACCTGCGCCAGATCGGCCAGTTCGACAATACCCTGGTGTTCGTGATCATCGGCGACAACGGCGGCAGCAAGGAAGGCTCCTATACCGGCAACGACGGCAACGGCGAACAGGTGCAGGGCCAGGACATCGCCCACCTGCTGAAGAACTACGACAAGATCGGCACCGAATACACCTCGCCCAACTATCCCCTGGGCTGGTCGCAGGCCATGAACACGCCCTTCCGTTATTGGAAAAGCGACGTGAATTCCGAAGGCGCCACCCACAACCCGCTGATCGTTTCTTACGGCAGTACGATAAAAGACAGGGGAACCCTGCGCAGCCAGTACCACCACGTGACCGACGTGCTGCCCACGACCATCGAGCTGACCGGCATTACCGTGCCGCAGCAGATCAACGGCTACCCGCAACTGCCGATCCACGGCACTTCCTTTGCCTATTCCATCGCCGACCCCAAGGCGCCTACCCGCCACAACCAGCAGTACTTCGAGCTGCACGGCGGCCGTGCCATCTACAAGGACGGCTGGAAGGCCGAGGTGTACCACCCCCGGAACATCTTTGGCGAGTCGGGCATCCGGGACGTGCATTTTACCGCCGACTTCAGCAAGGACAAATGGGAGCTGTACCACCTCGACGAGGACTGGACCGAGACCACCGACCTGGCGGCCCAAAACCCGCAAAAGCTGGAAGAACTGAAGGCCCTGTTCGACAGCGAGGCCAAAAAATACAACGTGTACCCGCTGAAGAACTACCGGGCAGGCGTACCCGCTCCCGTGCTGGTGCCGAAGCGCACGATTTATGCCGGCACCACCATTCCCACCAAGGTGGTCATCGGCAAAGGACCGGTTACTATAACCGCCGAAGTGGAAATAAAAGACCGTAAGGCCGGGGGCGTCGTCTTCGCCAACGGCGGCCTGGGCGGCGGCTCCAGCCTGTACGTGAAGGACGGCAAGCTGCACTACAGCCTGAACAGCGGTGAAGAAGAGACCACCCTGTCGGCCGCCGTCCACCTGGCGCCCGGCAAGCACAGCCTCCGGGTGGAATACGGCGCTTCCGGCACCGTCGGCCTGTTTGCCGACAACCGGAAACTGGTCGAAAAAGGGATAAAAGAGCGGAATCGCTACCTGGGCTCGGCTGCTTCCCAGGGCATCAGCGTGGGCAGGGACCTCAACTCGCCCGTCACCAAGGCGTATGCGGGCACCTTCCCCTTTACCGGCCTGGTAAACACGGTAGTGATCGATCAATAACCATCAAACGAAAAACAACATGAATACCAGCAAAAACAAATACCGGCTCACCGGCCTGCTCTTATCGGGCGGCCTGTGGGCTTCCGCACAGAACGTGGCGGACAAAGCGATCTTCAACGGCGACCAACTGTTTTCCACGGTAAAAACCTACGTGGCCAAAGGCGAACACCGCACCGGCACGCCGGGCGACTTTGCCACCTCGGCCTGGCTGGCCGATGAACTGAAGCAGGCCGGCTATACCGTCCGCTACCACGAATTCCCCCTGAAGCAGTTTTTTTTGGAAAAGGCCGCTGTCACCGAAGGAAGCCATGCCTATGACGCCTTTCCGCTTTGGTACGTCAGCGAAACCATTCCGTCCGAAGTAACCGGCGTCGTCACGACCGAAGGCGAAGACGTAAAGGGCAAGGTCGTGCTGCTGCGCTTTAGCGGGCAGGGCGGGCAGACCGAAAAAGAAACGGCGCAAAAGCTCCGGGAGCTGGTGGACAAAGGCGCCAAAGCCATCATCGGCTATTCGGAAAACAAGGTCGGCGAGATCGTGGCGTATAATGCGCCCAAGGTGCCCCAACCCTGGAAGGTGCCGGTGGTGGTGGTGGCGCCGGCCACCGCCAAAGCCCTGGCCGCCCGCAAGGGACAACAGGTGCGGGTATCGGTAAAGGGAACTTTTAAAGAAATCACGGCCCGCAACGTGTACGGCACCATCGGCAACGGAAAGGAATACGTGGTGGTGTCCACCCCTATCAGCGGCTGGTTTGGCTGCGGCGGGGAACGGGGACCGGGACTGGCCGCCTGGTTGGCGCTGGCGCAATGGGCCGCCGCCTCCAAACTGCCCTACACCTTCGTCTTTACCGGCAATTCCGGCCATGAGCTGGGCGGCCTCGGCGCCCATGCGTTCCTGGACCACGGGGCGCCGCCGGTGGAAAAGACGAAACTGTGGATCCACCTCGGTGCTGCCATCGCCACCCTATCGTACCACGCCACGCCCTCCGGGCTGGCAGCCGACAACAAGGTGGACGACCAGCGCAACTTTTATTACAGCAGCTCGGTACAAAAATCCTTTACTGCGGCCTTTGCCCCGGTGCCCGGCCTGAAGTTCGACACAAAGCAACGCGCCGGCGGGGAACTGGTGTACGTGATCGACAAGGGTTATCCCAACGTAGCCGGCGCCGCCTACTCCCATCCCTACTTCCATACGAAAGGAGACACCCCTGCCACCACCTCCCCTGCCCTGCTGCAGGAAGTGTCGCTGGCCTTTAAAACCTTTTTGGAAAACGAGCTGGCCCCGCGGCAGGTAGCGCAACACTAATGCTGTAATCTTTTCGGTATGACTTCCAGGAGAAATTTTATGAAAACATCGCTGGCCGCCCTGTCGCCGGTGGCGGCGGCGGTGCTGCCCGCCACGGTAGTGGCCGCGAAAAACAGGGAGGAGCTTTTTTCCCCGGGGAAGGGCGCCCCTGCGCTGAAGATCACCGGCATCGACGTGCACGTGGTGCAGGTGAACCAGC
This sequence comes from Huijunlia imazamoxiresistens, assembly GCF_037132455.1. Lineage (NCBI taxonomy): Bacteria > Pseudomonadati > Bacteroidota > Chitinophagia > Chitinophagales > Chitinophagaceae > Huijunlia > Huijunlia imazamoxiresistens. The sequence goes on from NZ_JBBBEI010000011.1 coordinate 21,446, forward strand.
GCGGCAACTGGGTGCTCATTGAGCTGAAAACCAATAAAGGCCTTACCGGCCTGGGGGAAGCTTCCCAGGGATCGGCCGGCACTTCGGCAGAAGGGCAGGCCGCCATCCGCAGCGAGCTGGCGGCCTTTTTCGAACTGGTGCGGGACCAGTCGCCCTTCGACATCGAAAAATACCGGCAGAAAGGGTGGCACCGCGCCCGTGCCTCCCGGCTGGCGCATACCGCCTTCAGCGGCATCGAGCAGGCCCTGTGGGACCTGAAGGGCAAGGCCCTGGGCGTACCCGTGTACCAGCTTTTGGGCGGTAAGGTGCGGGACTCGATCCGCACATACGCCAACATCAACCGCGCCACCAACGTCAAAGACGCCAACGGCCGCCGCCCCGTAGCGGCCTTTCGGGAAAACGCCGAAAAGGCCGTGCAGCGCGGCTTCCGGGCCATCAAGATGGCGCCCTTCGACGAGATGAAGGCGCTGGACCAGTCGGAGGAAAGCCGGGTGCAGGCCGATATCGACCATGCCCTGAGCTGCATTGAAGGCGTGCGCCAAACTATCGGCGAGGGCGTGGAGCTGCTGGTGGACGTGCACAGCCACCTCGACCAGCCCCTGGGTATGGAAACCGCCCGGAGGGTGGCTCCCTACCGCCTGTTCTGGCTGGAAGAGCCGGTCAATCCCGAAAAGTTCGTGGCGGTGACCCGGGCCATTAAAGAGGTGGGCGGCCAGCCCCTGGCCGGCGGCGAATCCATTTTCGGACGCGAAGGGTTTGCGCCCCTGGTGCAGGCCGGCGCCCTGGACATCGTGATGCCCGACGTGAAGCATTGCGGCGGCATCCTGGAGCTGACCTACATCGCCGCCCTGGCGGGGACCGCCGGGCTGCAGGTGGCGCCCCACAATCCCAGCGGCCCCGTGGCCACGGCGGCCAGTGCGGCCGTCTGCGCCGGCCTTTCCAATTTTTCCATCCTGGAGTATGCCTTCGGGGAAGTGCCCTGGAGCCCCGAGCTGGTGCTGCCCTTCGAACAATTCGTCAACGGCGAGATCCCCGTCTCCGACCTCCCCGGTCTCGGCATTGAATTGAACCGCCAGGTTTTAAAAAAGCATGTGCTATAGAGATACAGAATGGATATCACAAACGGCTCCGTAGGAGCCCCCTGTTTATAGAATCACCCCGATAAAGGAACATCGCTCCGAAGGAGCGCCCTGTGCAACAAGGCGGCTTTTTTAACGATTAGGACATTGCTCCCCTTCACAGGGGGCTCCTACGGAGCCCGGTTGTTTCTGCAGCTAGTTCTATAAACAGGATGCTTCCCGCTGAGCAGGACAGGCTCTACGGAGCACATAAGCTTTACACCCTTATTCCCAAATTCAAAACATTATGCGCCTTCACATCATTCGAAAAACGATAGCTCCCTTTCTTTTTCTTTTCCTGTCCGGCGCAGCGGCCCGGGCGCAGGAAAAGGTTTCCTTTCAACGATTCAGTAACAATCCCATTATCAGCCCCGCCCTGGTGGGTGGCACCGAAGGCGAGAACATCAACGGACCGTCCCTGCTGAAGGTGCCCGACTGGGTGCCCAACCGCCTGGGTAAATATTATTTGTACTTCGCCCACCACAAAGGCAAATACATTCGCCTGGCTTATGCCGACGACCTTAAAGGCCCCTGGAAGATCTACCAGCCCGGCACCCTGCAACTGAAGGATTGCGCCCCCTGCGCCGACGGACTCCCCCGCTCGGGCAACAGCGTCAAACACGAGGGCGCCGAAACGGGCGACGACGGGGTGACGCACGTGGCCTCCCCCGACGTGCTCGTCGACAAGGCCAACAAACAGCTGGTGCTGTACTTCCACTGCCCGCTGGAAAAAGGAAGCTACAAAGGCCAGTATTCCTTCCGGGCCACTTCCAAAGACGGCCTGCACTTCACCGCCGACACCACCGTGCTGGGCTACTCCTACTTCCGCGTATTTCCCTACAAAGGCCAGTACTACTCCCTGTCCCGGGCCGGCCTGCTGGCACGCTCACCCGATGGCATAACCGCTTTTGAAGAAGGACACAACCCCTTTTCCAACATCCAGAACAAGAATAATTACCTGCGGCATGCCGCCGTGCACCTTTCCGGCGACACCCTCTACGTGTTTTACAGCCGCATCGGCGACGCCCCCGAACGCATCGTGGTCTCCAAAATCCCTCTGAACGGCGACTGGACCACCTGGACCGCCACCGCCCCCGTGGACGTAGTGCGCCCGGAAAAGGAATATGAAGGCGGCAACCTGCCGGTAGCCGCCTCCCAACCCGGTTTGTACTACGGCAACGTGCGCCAGCTGCGCGACCCCTACTTGTACGAAGAAAGCGGCAGACTGTACCTGCTGTATTCCGTGGCAGGCGAGGCGGGCATCGCCATCGGCGAGGTAAAACTGAAGTAAAACGGAAACAGCCACGTGACCGAATGGCAAGGCTGGGGTCTGTAAAACCCGCATACGAAGGTTCGACCCCTTCCGTGGCGTCATGCCCAAAAAAACAGGAAAAAAAATTTTCATTACGAAGTTTCACTTAAACCCCCTACTTTTGTCTACCAATTCAGTAGACTAATACCAACAGATCACACTAAAGCCTAAATTATGACCGCATTTTTACGCCGGACCCAACCCGGACATCCGACCGCCAAACAACCAAAACGCTCCAAAAAGAGCAAACTGACTGTCGCTATCCTTCCGGCCCTGCTGTGCGCCAACGCTGCTTTCGCCCAAAACATCGTAACGGGCGTGGTCAAAGACAGCCTGGGTGTACCGGTAGCCGGCGCCACCGTGCTGGTTAAAGGCGCCAACACCATTGCGCTGGCCGACGACAAAGGCCAGTTCCGCATCAACACCAAAAAACAACCTCCTTTTACTCTTTCTATTACCTCCGTCAGCTTCCAGCCCCGCGAGCTGTTCGTATCGGGTATATCGGATTCCACGCTGGCCGTTATCCTGCAGCACAGCAACGACCTGACCGAGGTGGTCATCACCTCCCGTCGCCGGGCCGAAACCGCACAGAATGTACCCATTCCCATTTCGGTAGTGGGCGGCGCCCAGGTAGCCGATGCCGGTGCCTTTAACGTGAACCGCCTGAAAGAGCTGGTGCCCACCGTGCAGCTCTACTCGTCGAACCCCCGCAACACCACCCTGAACATCCGCGGCCTCGGATCGACCTTCGGCCTGACCAACGACGGCATCGACCCCGGTGTGGGCTTCTACGTGGACGGCGTCTACTTTGCCCGCCCGGCAGCCACCACCCTCGACTTTATCGACGTGGAGCGCATCGAAGTGCTGCGCGGCCCCCAGGGAACGCTGTTTGGTAAAAACACCACCGCCGGCGCCTTTAACGTGACTACTCGCAAGCCGACCTTTACCCCCGGCGCCCAGTTCGAGCTGAGCTACGGCAACCTAGGCTACATCCAGGCAAAGACCTCCGTTACCGGTCCGCTGGTACGCAACAAGCTCGCCGGCCGCCTGTCGTTCTCCGGCACGCAGCGCGACGGGGTGCTGTACAACGTAGCCACCCAGAAGAAAGAAAACGACCTCAATAACCTGGGCGTGCGCGGACAGTTGCTGTTCACCCCCACCGACAGGATCAACATCACCCTGGCCGGCGATGCCACCCGCCAGCGTCCTACCGGTTATGCCCAGGTAGTGGCCGGCGTGGTCACCACCCAACGTGCCGCCTACCGCCAGTTCAACCAGATCATTTCCGACCTGAACTACAAGCTGCCCAGCACCAATCCTTTTGACCGCCTGATCGACCACAATACGCCCTGGAAGTCGGAAAACGACCTGAGCGGCGCTTCGCTGAACATCGACGCCAAGATCGGCCGCGGCACCCTTACCGCCACTTCGGCTTACCGTTACTGGTACTGGGGTCCCTCCAATGACCGCGACTTCACCGGCCTGCCCGTGCTGACCCTGTCGCAGGCAACCTCCAAGCACCGCCAGTGGAGCCAGGAAATCCGCTATGCCGGCGACTTTTCGTCCCGCCTGAGCGGCGTAATCGGTGTCTACGGCATCAGCCAGGACCTCTGGACCGCTCCCGAGCACATCGAGGAATCGGGCAGCGCCCAATGGCGTTTTTCGCAAAGCACCACCAGCACCAAATGGAAAACCCCGGGCCTGTTCGACGGCTACGGCATCAAAACCAAATCGCGCCTGAAAACCCAGGGTGCCGCCATATTCGGTCAACTGGACTGGGCCGTTACCCAAAAGCTGCACGTGCTGCCCGGCCTGCGCTTCAACTACGATAAGAAGGACGTGGACTACGACCGCAAGACCTACGGCGGCCTGCAGACCAACGACCCCGAACTCCTCGCGCTGAAGGCCCTCGTGTACACCAACCAGGCCTTCCAGGCCGAGGTGGACGAGAACAACTTCTCCGGCCAGCTGACCGCAGCCTACAAGCAGTCCGACCGCCTGAATGGCTACGCCACCTTTTCCACCAGCTACAAGCCCGTAGGCGTGAACCTGGGCGGCCTGCCCACCGCCTCCGGCAAGGTGCTGACCGAACTGGCCCGTATCAAGCCCGAATACACGACGCATTACGAAGCAGGCGTGAAAACACGGCCGACCCCCAACTCCACGCTGAACATCGCTGCCTACAGGAACGACATCAAGGACTACCAGACCAACGTACAGACCGCCGAAGTAGGCGTAAACCGGGGTTACCTGGCCAATGCGGAAAAAGTAAGGGTACAGGGTGTGGAAGCCGATGGAACCCTGCGCGTGGGCAACTTCCTGTCGCTGCAAGGCTCCGTGGCATATACCGATGGCAAATACATTTCCTTTAAGAACGCTCCCGTGCCCCTGGAAGAAACCGGCGGCGCCGCGGCCTTCAAGGATATTTCCGGCGGTGTGCTTCCGGGCATTTCCAAATGGGCCGGCTCTCTGGGCGGCGAGCTGAGCTCCCGTCAAAGCAAGGCCCTGGGCCAGGACGGTGTCTTCTTCATCGCGGCGGACGGCTACTACCGCAACTCCTTCTCCTCCAGCCCCTCTCCTTCAAAGTACCTGAATATCGAAGGCTACACGCTGGTGAACGGAAGGATCGGTTTCCGCGCCAACCAGGGACTTACCTTCTTTGTATGGGGTCGCAACCTGTTCGACAAGGACTACTTTGAACAACTGCTGCCGGCAGCCGGCAACGCAGGCCAATACGCCGGCGTACTGGGCGATCCCCGCACCTACGGCATCACCCTGCGGTACACGGTTCAGAAATAACGCTGCCGGATACCCGATTTTTAAAGCGCAAAGCCCTCCCGGCTTTGCGCTTTTTTTATTACCGGAAATCTTTTTTTTCCGGCACCGCCCCTCCCCTGCCATTTTATGCCTTACCCCAATTTTAAAAGTTGTCCAGTGAAGGTGTTTTTTGTGCCGTAGGCACAAGTGGTGGGTAGAAAAGCATCAACAGAAAACATCCGTTCCGCTAGGAACGGCTGGTAATTGCAGCCTACCAACCGTTCCTAGCGGAACGGAGGCTACCCACTAAACCTTTGCTACCCACCATACGCCCCTAGCGGGGCGTAAATCTTCTATGTTTCTGTCCTTTAAAATTTGGGTAAGGCATAGCCTGACATTAGGGCCCATTGGTAAAATTTGTCAGGCCGGTAAAAAAGAAGCCCGGAGGGCTTCACTGTGAATAGCCCCGGGTGCCAACCCCGGGAAAGCAGGTATAGAGAGGGTACAACCCCAACGGGGTTGATTGTGGGACCCTCAACCAACGGGAAGTACGGGATCCGGAAGGATTGCCGAAGGATCCTTTGAAGCCGAATACTGCTTTAAAACGAACAGGACACAGTCAACCCCGTTGGGGTTGTCGTAACCAATGATCGCCGTTCCCCGGGTTGGCACCCGGGGCTATTCACAGTGAAGCCCTCCGGGCTTCCATTTCTTTTCACAACAGTTCATTCTTCCCCATTATAGCTTTCCGTTAGATGCCTGCAATGCACAAAAAAATCTAAAATAATTTGTCTACTAAATTAGTAGACTAATAAAAATTCCCTAACTTAGTAGTCTTATAAAAACCGAGTAGTATGGCACTAAATTCAAAAAAGCAAAACCGGAATCGACCGGGAACCGCGGCGGCGCTGCCGGCCCGGATCCCCGCTTCTTCTGCTGCCCGCCTCGCTCCTTCCTGCTGTTGTTGCTAACATTCTCCCCCGCCTTCCTTCCCCACTTATCGAGTCCTCCGTTCTTCCGGCTCATCCGGCAGGACCCTCTATTTCCTCCATTTCAAAACCATTGAAACATGAATGCGTTCAAACAGCCCCGATTTTATTTGCACAACGTACTTTCCGCAGAACATTTAAACTTTTTCCGCAAGCACGGTTTTATCCACTTCAAAAATTTTATTTCCCAGGAAACCGTTCGGGATTTTCTGCGGGAGATCCGGCAGGTGCAGGAGCATTTGATCGGCAACAACATCGACAAGGTAAACGGCGTGCCCCTGAAGTTCGGCCAGGACGTGGACGGCAGCCTGTTCATCCAGCGCATCGCCTTTACCTCGCAATACAGCAGGACGCTGAGCGAATTTTTAAAGGACCCGCGGCTGCAATCGCTCCTGCACCTGCTGTGGCCCTTTGACGGCCGCATCGGCGAAAACGAAAAAGACGGCCTGGTGGTCAATCAATACGTCAATACCAAAACCAGCGCCCTGACCCAGCTGGGCTGGCATACCGACAGCCCCCGCGACCTGTTCCTGGGCGGCCGCATTCTGCCCATGCTGAACGTGGGCCTGCACCTGGACGACTGCCCCCGGGAAAATGGCGGCCTGCGCATCCTGCCCGGCACCCATACGCAAAACCTGTTTCAACTGCTGTTCCGCAAAAAATATTTCGTGGACAACAAGGCCGATAAGAACGAATGGGCCTTTGATATCGAGGCGGGCGACCTCACCATTCATGACGGCCGGCTGTGGCACCGCGTGCAGCAGTCGCCCTTTGAAGGGGAAAAGAGCCGCCGCCGGGTGATGTATATCCCGGTCATTACCGGCGCCTACCAGCCCAAAACCGCCGAAAGCGCCACACCCTTCTACCACAAGCTGGCCCGCCTGAAAAGCAATCCCAACGGCCATATCAGCTGGACGCTGGCCGAGGGCAAGACAGCGGTGGCTCAAAGGGGAGTCAGCGTGCAGTAAGACAATTTCGGATGTCGGATTTCGGATTTCGGAACCCTTCAAAGCAGAAGGACTCTTACTCCTTTCAAGGGGATCCGAAATCCAAAACCCTAAAATGGGGTCATCATTTAGCCATATCGTGGCCGGGGAACGGTTATTCGCAACCGGCCACACTTTTTTCAACTACTAATCTATTTCCATGAGCTATGCATTAGTCACCGGCGCCGCCAAGGGTATCGGCCGATCCATTGCCTTCGAACTGGCCAAACGCCACTACCACCTGCTGCTGGTGGATTTTGCCGAGCGGGAACTGCAACAAACCGCCCGGGAACTCCAGAACCGGAATGCCATACACGTTCATACCCTGACCCAGGACCTGAGCGAGCCGGACAGCGCTGCCAAAATCTTTTCCTGGACGGAACTTTTCCACAACCGGCTGACCGTGGTGGTCAACAACGCCGGCTATGGCCTGAACGGCGCCTTCGAGGAGTTGTCGCTGCAGGAGCAGTTCGGCATTATCGACGTCAACATCAAGGCGCAGCTGGCCCTGACGCATGTTTTTTTGCCCGTGCTGAAGCGGTTTCACCAGTCGTACCTGCTCAATGTGTGCAGCACCACGGCCTACCAGCCCGTGCCCTACCTGAACGTATATGCCGCCAGCAAGGCGTTTATCCTCTCGTTCAACCGCAGCCTGCAGCACGAGTTGCGGCACACGCCGGTTTCCCTCTGCATCCTGAGCCCGGGCGCCACCGATACGGATTTCGTCAAAAGGGCCCGTATGGGAGCGCATACGCAGCGCATCGCCGACCGCTTCAACATGACGGCCGACGAAGTGGCGAAGATCGCCGTAAAGGGCCTGTTTGCGGGCAAGGAGGAGATTGTTCCGGGTTTTTCCAACAAGCTGAATTCCTTTCTGCCGAAATTTTTCCCGGTTTCCTTTGTCCGGCGCATTGCCGCATCCATATATGAAAAGAAAAAGCCTGCTGCCGTGGTACAGGAAGCGGGTCGGCCTATTCCAACGTAGGGCGAAACCTCTCCCCCGCCACGCCGGGGGCGTGGCGACCCCTCCCCACATAGGGAGGGGTTTCGTAGCTTCGCGGGAGAAGTGCCTATAAATCAGAAACAAAATTGGGCTATCCAATGGATCATAAGGCCCGAAGGGCTGAAATATCTTAGCACAGGGCGCAGCCCTGTGGCACCAACGAAAAGGTTTCTAAGCCCTGAAGGGGCGTAATAGGCTGACCGGCCTAAGATATACGCCAGTTCTTTGAAGGAATTTCGCCCTTTCAGGACTTCCCGGAAAACACTCCCTGACACAAGGCTGCGCCCTGTGCTAAGATATTTCAGCCCTTCGGGCCTTAAAACCAACTATTCCCCCTGCGAAGCTACGCTGACTTCCCCCCTCCCTACATGGGGAGGGGTGGCCCCCGCTTGCGGGGGCCGGGGAGAGGTTTTACGCAGGGCTGCCGGCAGTTAGCACCGTTCCTTTTCTCCTTCGATACGGGTTTCCGCGTACCGCCTCCATTTACCGTGTTTTTCCCCTGGTCTGCTCCGGGGCAAACGCATTATTTTGAGTAAAAAACAGGAACATGAAAAAGCTGATCGCACTGCTGCTGGTGTCCATTGCCTTTATGGCGCCCCTCTTTGCTCAAAACGCGGATGCCGTGCTGGGCACCTGGCTGAGTGAGGAAAAAGACGCCAAGATCCTTATCTACAAAACCGGCGACAAATACTTCGGAAAGCTGGTGTGGCTGAAAACGCCCTACGAGGCCGACGGCAAAACACCCAAGACCGATAAAAAGAACGGCTCCGCGGCCTTACGCAGCCGGCCGCTCCAGAACTTGGTGATCCTGACGAATTTTTCCTACGACGACGGTGCCTGGGAAGATGGCAAGATCTACGATCCCGAAAGCGGCAAAACCTACAGTTCCACCATGAAAATAGAAGGGAATAATTTACGCCTTCGCGGGTATATCGGCATCTCCGCTTTCGGCAGAACAGCGGTGTGGACAAAAAGCAATTAAGTTAATTGATGCACCAGTCATAAAAAGAAAAAGGGCCCATCATCAAATGGACCCTTTTTCTTTTTTTATTTCCTTGATTCCTTGCGAACCTGCAGGTTACGGAAACTGCCGCCAGCGCCATCGCCCACCCACAGGCCGATGCGCTTTCCGGAAGAGGGATGCAGCAGCGGCACTTCCAGGGAAGGTGAGAGCGCATTATTTACAAAAACGGCTACCGTTTTTTCCTTGACTTCTATGCGGGCATGGAACCATTGATCCGGGTCGGGTTCCGGCCGCACGGCTTTTTCGTACTGCCCGTTGAATTCCTCGCGCAGGCGCTTCCAGGGAAACTGCGGATGGCTGATGTACTGCACCGCATGAATATGCCGTACCGAATCGGGCGTGCGGAAGTTGAAGGGCCGGAAATACACGGCCTCGTAGGTACTGTCGTTGCTGCCGTGAAAGGCGATCCCCAAAAAACTTTTCTGGTATTCGTCCTTTCCCTTCAGGTCGATTTCCAGGGTACCGGTAGTAAAGGATGCCCCTTTGATCCAGGCCAGCCCTTCCCCCGAAGCTTCGCTCAGGGTTACGGCTTCGGGCCCTTCATTGGTGGACGGCTGCAGGCTTCGGTTTACCGCTTGAAGGCGGCCTTTTTTGGCGGCCTCGCCCAGGTGCACCGACTGCTGGCCCCAGGCAAAGGAGGCACCCGCCAGCAGGAAAAAGAGCATTGCTGTTTGTTTCATATCCAATAGAAAAAAGCCTTCCCCGGGTAGCGGGGAAGGCTGTGAAGTAAATAGGTGAATTAATCGCGGATCCGCACCGGCAGGGCCGTTGCCGCCCGGGGCGCCAGCTTGCTGTATTCCACAACGCCGGTCCGGTCGGCCCACTGGGCATAAGCCGTGGACAGCTCGTTGACCACGCCGGGATTCCGGGCCGCCAGGTCGGTGGTTTCGCCCCGGTCGGCTTCGATATCGTACAGCTCCCACTTGTAGTTGGGATAAGAGGAAACGATCTTCCATTTGCCTTTACGCACGGCACGGTTGCCGGCCCGCTCCCAGAAGATGGGCTGCTCGCGTTCGAAGGCCGCATCGCGAAAAAGAGGCACCAGGCTCTGGCCGGGCAGGGGATTCACGTTCACCCCTTTGTTCTTGGCCGGGTAACGGGCACCTGCCAGCTCGTACAGGGTGGGTGCCAGGTCGATCAGGTGGGCGCTGCCCTGCCCGATGGAGCCCCCCTTGATCAGGGAAGGATACCAGGCAATGAAGGGGGCGCTGATGCCGCCTTCGTGCATATCGCCTTTATACGAACGGAGGGGCGTGTTCGATACGTATGCCCAGTTCTTGTACACATAGTCGAAGGAGCCGGCAGTGCCTATCGGGCCGGTGGTGCGGCTGGCCTGCTTGTGGTAGGGATCGTAGGATCCGCCCTGGCCGCCGTTGTCGGAAAAGAACACCACCAGGGTATTTTCGTCCTTTTGCAGCTCCTTCACCTTTTCCAGAATTTTGCCGATGCCCTGGTCCATGCGGTCCACCATGGCGGCGTATATTTCCATGCGCTTTTTCCAAAAATCCTTTTCGTCGTAGGTCATCACGTTCCAGGCGGGGATGGTCTCGTCCTTAGGGGCAATGGCGCTGCCCGGACGGAGGATGCCCAGCTCGCGCTGGCGGGCCAGGCGCTGGCTGCGCAGGCTGTCCCAGCCGATGTCGTATTTACCCTTGTATTTGGCAATGTCCTCGGGCAGGGCCTGCAGCGGCCAGTGGGGGGCATTGTAGGCTACGTACAGGAAAAAGGGCTTGCCGGTGCTGTTTTGCTCGTCGAGGTAGGAAACGGCATGCTTCGTGATCTCGTCGGTAAAATAATAGCTGCCCGGCTCGGGGTGCAGGCGTTTGTTGTTTTCCTGCAGCACCACGGGGTAAGCGCCGTTGCCGATGGGCATCGGGTCGGCATCGAAGTAGTTGGCGCCGCCGCCGATGACGCCGTAGGAGCGGTCGAAGCCGCGCTGGTTGGGCCAGCTCAGGCTGTCGTTGCCCACGTGCCACTTGCCCGAGAGCAGCGTGCTGTAGCCGGCGCCCTTCAGCACTTCGGCCAGCGTCAGCGACTCGTTGTTCAAAAAGCCCTGGTAAGCCGGCAGGCCCAGGTTCACGTCGAAATAGCCGATGCCGGCCTTGTGCGGGTACTGGCCGGTCAGCAGCGAGGCCCGCGTGGGAGCGCAGATGGCGTTGTTGTAAAATTCGCGCAGCCGCAGGCCGCCGGTGGCAAGGCGGTCGAGGTTAGGCGTCTTAATCTCAGAGCCGAAGGCCCCGAGGTCGGAATAGCCCATGTCATCGGCCACGATCACGATGATGTTGGGCCGCTTCGCCTTTTGTGCCCGAGTAGAAACAAGGGACAAGGCCAAAAGGGAAAACAATAAAACTTTCTTCATCTTGAATGATTCTGTTGTTGTTGTGATATATCCTTAAATGATATTTCGGATGTCGGATGTCGGATTTCGTCTCGCCTCAGGCGAGATTGATAGCAGTAGGAATCTTTCTCCTTTGAAGGGTTCCTCTCGCCTAGGGCGAGACGACATCCGACATCCGAAATACTTTTATCTGTCGGCTCCGGGAATATAGAAGCCGCCTTTGGGCTTGATCTTCTCGTAGTCTACAACGCCGGTCTTTTCGGCCCAGGCGAAGTAGGCGGCAGACAGCTCGTTCACCACGTCGGTGTACTGGCCGGCCACGTTGCGGGTCTCGCCGCGGTCGGCTTCGAGGTCGTAGAGCTCCCATTTGTAAGACGGATACGTGGACACCAGCTTCCATTTGCCTTTGCGTACGGCACGGTTGCCGGCCCGCTCCCAGAAAATGGGCTCGCCGCGGTCCACTTCGTTCAGCTTGCCGGTGAACACGGGTACCAGGCTTTTGCCGGCCAGCGGGTGGGGCGTTTGGCCGTTATACTTTTTCGGATAGGCAGCGCCGGCCAGCTCGTAAAAGGTCGGAGCCAGGTCGATCAGGTGGCCGGTGCCTTTGGCAATGCTGCCGCCTTTGATCTGCCTGGGGAACCAGGCAATAAAGGGAGCGCTGATGCCGCCTTCGTGCATGTTGTTCTTGTAATTGTCCAGCGGGGTGTTGGAGACATAGGCCCAGTTCTCCTCCTGGTAGCCGTACGAGCCGGCAGTGCCCAGGGGACCGGAATTGCGCTGAGGGCGGCGGCGGCCGGAAACTGCATAACCACCCTGTGCGCCGTTGTCGGACAGGAACACCACCAGGGTATTGTCGTCCTTTTTCAGCTCCTTCAGCTTGGCCAGCACACGGCCTACGTTCTGGTCCAGCCGGTCGATCATGGCGGCGTACACCTCCATCTTGGCTTTCCACAGTTGCTTTTCCTCAAAACTGAGGTTGTTCCATACGGGCACCAGCGAGTCGCGGACGTTGATGGTCTGCCCGGGGGTCAGGATGCCCAGCTCGCGCTGGCGGGCCAGGCGCTGGCTGCGCAGGGAGTCCCAGCCGATGTCGTACTTACCCTTGTACCTGGCAATGTCCTCGGGCAGGGCCTGCAGGGGCCAGTGCGGGGCATTGAAGGCCAGGTACAGGAAGAAGGGTTTGCCGGTTTTATCCTGTTCGGTCAGGAACTCCAGGGCGTTGTTGCCGATCTCGTCGGTCAGGTACTGGCCGGGCTGCAGCGTCAGGCGGCGGTTGTCCTTCACCAGGGGCACGGGCGGCACCTTTTCGGGGAAGGGACTGATGTCAAAGTAGTTGCTGGCGCCGCCGATAAAGCCGAAGAAGTGGTCGAAGCCGCGCTGGTTGGGCCAGGCGGCGCTGTCGTCGCCCACGTGCCATTTGCCCGACATCAGGGTGCTGTAGCCGCTGTTGCGCAGCACCTCGGCCAGCGTCAAAGACTGGCGGTTCAGATAACCCTGGTAGGCCGGCAGCCCCAGGTTCACGTTGAAATAGCCAACGCCGGCCTTGTGCTGGTACTGCCCGGTTAAGAGGGAAGCCCGGGTGGGGGCGCAGATGGAGTTGTTGTAAAACTCCCGGAAGCGCAGGCCTTCGCCGGCCAGCCGGTCGATATTCGGAGTCTTAATCTCAGAGCCGAAGGCTCCGAGATCGGAATAGCCCATGTCGTCGGCCATGATCAGGATGATGTTGGGCTTCTTGGCACTTTGTCCCTGGGCCCTGGCGCCTGCCAGCAGGCCCGCGATCGCGGAAAAAAGAAGGAAAAACTTTTTCATGAGAAAAGAAAGGTTGCGGTTGTATTAATTCACCCAGTCGGGGTGCTGTTTCAGTTTCGGGTTCAGGTTCAGCTCGCGCTGGGGCGTGGGAAAATGCAGGTGCTTGGGAGCGGCCAGGGTCTTGCCGGCGGCCTTCAGCGTTTTGACGTAATAGTCGGCTCCGCGGCGCACCAGGTCGAACCAGCGCTGGTACTCGTAGGTCAGCTCGCGGCGGCGCTCCTGGAAGACGGAGTCGCGGAACTGGTCCACCGTCAGGCCGGGGGCAATGTCCTTCAGCTGCGGGATGCCGGCCCGCTTGCGGACGGCGTCGATGGCTTCGAAGGCCTGGGTAGTGGGAGCACCGTTGAGCTCGTTCAGGGCTTCGGCCCGGATCAGCAGCACTTCGGAAAAACGGAGGATGGGCAGGTTCTTCGACGACTGGCCCTGGTTGCCCACCACGGAGGGATCGTAGTATTTGTGGAAATGCGGCTCAAAGGTGTAGGTTTTTTTATCGGTCGGCGACACCATTTCCGAAATAAAGGTCACGGCCTTGCGCTTGTCCTGGGCACTGAAGCTTTCGTACAGCTTGCCTTCCTTGTGCAGGGCGTCGGCATAGTCGCCGTTGATGCCGGGCACCTCGTTGGCCGCCGAGCGGCTGGCGAGGCTGTTGCCCTGGTAGTTGGCATTGCCCTGGAACTGGGCGGAGAAGAGGTGCTCCTTGCCGTTCTTGGTGGCCACGTTGAACACGTCGGCATAATCGTCGAACAGGCCGTAAACGGAGGAACTGATCACTTCGCCGCTGAGGGTGGCCGCCTGCTGCCATTCCTTGCGGGTCAGGTGCACCTTCGACAGCAGGGCCTTGGCGGCGCCGGAGGTGGCACGGCCTACGTCGCCGGAGCCGTAGCTGGCGGGCAGCGCGGAGGCATCGGCCAGGTCCTTTTTGATCAGGGCATACACCTCTTCCTCCGAAGATTTTTCCACGGCCAGTGTGCCGGCGTCGAGCGTGGTGGTCTCGTGCAGCACGATGGGCACGGCACCGAACCAGCGCACCAGGTTGAAGTAGTGCAGGGCCCGCAGGAACTTGGCTTCGTTGGTCAGCCGCAGGCGCAGGCTTTCGGTGATCTTGCCGGCATCGATGGCGGCAATGCGGTCGATGGCGATATTGGAAACGTTGATGGCGTCGTAGCTCTGCTTCCACAGCTGTTCCATCCGGTCGTTGGAGGCGTCGTGGGTGAGACCGGAGATGGCACGGACGTGGGCGTTACGGGCACGGGGACCGGCTTCGTAGTCGTCGGTGGCCATTTCCACGCCGATCTGCTGCAGGCTGTTGTAGAGCGACTGGCCGGTTTCGTACAGTTTGCGGTAGGCGCCGTTCACGGCGGCGGTGGCCTGTACCCCGTCCTGGTAAAATTCACCGGTGGTGAGGTAAGAGGCGGGTTTTTCGTCCAGCTTCGAGCAGCCGGTCAGGGCCAGGGCTGCCAGGGAACCAAAAAATATCTTTTTCATTACGGGTATAAAGAGTCGTTGATGCGTCATGGGATCGGGTTTTAGAAATTCACGGAAACACCGGCGTTGATGGTGCGGGAAACAGGATAGATGCCGGCATCGTTGCCCGGCGTTACGTTGTTACCCGACGTCACCTCGGGGTCGAAGCCGGAGTACTTCGTCCAGGTCAGCAGGTTCTGCCCCACCACGTACAGCCGCAGGCCGGACAGTTTCAGGGGTTTGAGCGCTTCCGCCGGCAGGCTGTAGCCGAGGCTGAGGGTCTTGAGCCGCACAAAGGAACCGTCCTCGATAAAGCGGTCGGAAAACACCGGCGCGGGATCGAGCTTGGCCCGGGGGATGGTGGTGCTGGGGTTGGTGGCGGTCCAGCGCTGCAGCGCCACGTCGGAGGCGTTCTGCTGGCCGGTGAACAGCTCCAGGGTCTGGCGGTTGCCGTTCAGGATGCTGTTGCCCTGCACGCCCTGGAAGAGCACCGACAGGTCGAATCCTTTCCACGAAAAATCGTTGGTCAGGCCGTAGGTGTATTTCGGAAGGGCGGTGCCGATGATGGTGCGGTCGGCAGCGGTGGTGAAGGTGCCGTCGCCGTTGATGTCGCGGTACAG
Organism: Huijunlia imazamoxiresistens; assembly: GCF_037132455.1. Lineage (NCBI taxonomy): Bacteria > Pseudomonadati > Bacteroidota > Chitinophagia > Chitinophagales > Chitinophagaceae > Huijunlia > Huijunlia imazamoxiresistens. Next base: position 36,866 of record NZ_JBBBEI010000011.1, read on the forward strand.
GCGGTCGCCGGCCTTGGGAGCGGCGCTGCCGGTGAGGGCACCTTTTTTAGCCACTTCGTCGGTCTGCAGGATGCCGTCGGTAACGGTTCCGTAAAAAGCGCCGAGGGGCTGACCTACCTGGATGATGTAGTTGCCGCTGATGTAGCTGGAGGCGCCGTTGCCGATGCTCAGCACCTTGTTGCGGTTCACCGACAGGTTCAGGCCGGTGTTCCACTGGAAGGCGCCGGTAAGGTTTTTCGAATTCAGGGCGATCTCCACACCGCGGTTCTCTACCGAACCGAAGTTTTGCAGGGCGGAAGCCTGGCCGGTGGTCCAGGGAATTTCCACGTTCAGCAGCAGGTCGCGGGTCTTTTTATAATAACCGTCGACGGTCAGGGCCAGGCGGTTCTGCAGCAGGCCCAGATCGATGCCGGCGTCGTACTGCACGGTGGTTTCCCATCCCAGCTGCTCGTTGGCGATGCGGCTGGGCACAAAACCCGTCACCTGGGCATTACCGAACAGGTAGTTCAGGGGGTTGAGGGTGGCCAGCGACTTGTACTCGCCGATCTCCTGGTTGCCGGTGGTGCCGAAGCTGGTGCGCAGCTTCAGGTCGGAGATCTTGCCGCCCAGCGAGTGGAAGAAGGGTTCGCTGCTCACCTTCCACGACAGGGCCGCGGAGGGGAAGTAGCCCCATTTGTTGCCGGAGCCGAAGCGGGAAGAACCGTCGGTCCGCAGGCTGGCCGTCGCGAAATAGCGGCGCTTGTAGTTATAGTTTACCCGCCCCAGGTAGGAATGCAGCACCCAGCGGGTGTTGTCGGAATACGGCTTGGTGGTCACCGCGCCGCTTTGCAGGCTGTTCTCCTGCAGGTCGTCGGTCACGAACTGCTGGGCGCCGGTACGGACGATGTCGCGGCTGTACTCCTGCTGGGTAATGCCGGCCAGGACGTCGAAGGCGTGTTGTCCGAAGGTCTTGTTGTACGTCAGGGTGTTCTCGTTCAGCCAGGAGCTGGAGTTGAGAATGCCGATGGAGGAGCTGCCCTTGGTGGAAGAGCCCTCGTAGATGGTGGAGGGGATATAGCTGACCTCTTTGCCGTTGTTCAGGTCCACGCCCAGCAGCACTTTCAGCTCCAGGCCTTTCAGCAGGGTGTACTCGCCCGAGGTGGTTCCCAGCAGGCGGGTGGTGGCGGTTTGGTTCTTCTGCTCGTTCAGGACGGCAATGGGGTTGGAAAAAATGTTCTCGAAGGGGTTGCGCAGGGTGTATCCGCCATTGGGGTCGTAGATGGTGGCGGTGGACGGCATGGTCAGCAGGCCGGCCACGATACCGGTGGGCGCTACGTCGGCGTCGGATTGGCTGGCGGTCAGGCTGGCGGAGAATTTCAGCCGCTCGGTGGCATTCACATCCAGGTTGGCCCGGCCGCTGACCCGCTTAAAGCCGGTGTTGCGGATAATGCCGTCCTGGTCGAAATAGTTGCCCGAAACCGAATAGCGGGTCTTGGCGGTACCGCCGCTCAGCGACAGCTGGTGGGCCTGCTGGGACGCCTGCCTGAAGGCTGCATCCTGCCAGTCGGTGCCTTCACCCAGGCTGTCGATCCCGGCCTGGGAGAGGTATTGGTTCGGGCCTTTCGCCGGGGTCACGTCGTACAGCACCTCGTTGCGCAGTTGGGCAAATTCTTTGGCATTGAGCAGGCCGATCTTTTTGCGCAGCGACTGCACGCCATAGCTGCCGTTGTAGGAAATCTGGGTGCGGTCGGCCTTTCCTTTTTTGGTCGTCACGATGATCACCCCGTTGGCGCCGCGGGAGCCGTAGATGGCGGTAGCCGAGGCATCCTTGAGGATGTCGATGCTTTCGATATCGGCCGCGTTGATGGAGGCCAGGGGGTTGACGTTGGTACCCGACAGCGTACCGGCGGTGACGGCTTCATTATAAACAGGGAAACCGTCAATGACGTACAGGGGCTCGTTGCCGCCCTGGATGGAGGAGCCGCCGCGGATGCGGATGCTGACGCCGCCGCCCGGCTGGCCGGAGGTCTGGGTCACCTGCACGCCCGGGGCCGCCCCTTTCAGGGCCTGGTCCAGCGAGCTCACGGGCTGGTTCAGCGCCTTGGCCGACACGGAGGCTACCGAGCCGGTCACGTCGCTGCGCTTCTGGCGGCCGTAACCCACCACCACCACGTCGTTCAGCTGGTTTCCGGACAGTTCCAGCACGGCGATAAAGTTGCCGTCCTTGTCCTGCACCAGGTCGGCCGTCTGGTAGCCCACATAGCTGATGGTGTAGGTCACCGGCAGCTTCTGGCCGGTAACGAATTTGAATTCCCCTTTTTCGTTGGTCACCACTTCGTGGGTGGTACCCTTGATATGTACGGTGGAACCGGCCAGCGGCAGGCGGGTAGCCTTGTCCACGACGGTACCGGAAAGAACGATATTCGACTGTGCCTGGGCGGTAGTAACCGAACCGGTAAACAGGGCGAGCGCTATAAATTGCACCAAAGCAGAACGGCGTTTCGGCCGGCTGTTTCTACTATTTTTCATGTTGCTGTTGTTGGAAGGGATGGGCAATAAGGGCCCGATCCCCGTTGAAAGGAATACAAAAAGCTATTAGAATAAGGCAACAGGGGCCAAACATGCCTGCAAACCGCCTGCGGACATGCCTGAATACACCCCTGTTGCCCCGGAAAAAAGAAACGGGAAAATGATGGGAGGGCCTTAACGGCAAAAGGACTGCGTCAACAGGTACAAGCGACCGAAGGACAATAACAGGACTTTACCGCACGGGGAGATGCATGTTCACATAAATACATTGCTGTAAGTTTTAACAGTGATGCCCGGGAGTAGCGCTGGCGGTTAACAGTACTCTTCCGGAATGAATACTCTACTGATTTGGTAGACAAATATAGACCAGGTTGGAATATGCACAAACTTTTTTTGCATTTTTTCAAAAAAACGGCCATAGGCCGCCCACAGCCCCCGGTGGTAATACCGTGAACTGCGGGCAGCCGTTGCAAACAGCGTTTATGGATTACCGTGGCACTGTATAAAACAGGTTGCAGTAACGGTGGCCTAGGGTCCGGTTGAACAGCAGCAGCAGACCGAACAGGGCGGCGCAGGCCAGGCCGAAGTTCGGGCTAAGGGCATACTGGTTGATAAAGGCCAGGAGCAGGGCCACCCGGGCCAGCTCGAGGTAGAAGATCCAGCGGCGCTGCTCCAGCATGGCCGCCGTGGTGATCATGCTCACCAGGATAAAAGCGGCCGCCAGCACCAGCTGCACGGACGTCAGGTAGTATTCGAGCAGCACCAGCAGAAACAGCGCCACCAGGGTCAGCACCGTCTGCACCGCTACGTACTGGTTCAGGGCTTTGGTAGGCCGCACGTTCTCGCGGTGCAGCAGCCTCCGTTCGAGCAGGGGGCGGATCCGGGGGTCGATGGTCTCGGGCTTGCTGAACAGCAGCTCCAGCTTCGCTCCCAGCCCGCGGGTGCGCTGCACGGCTACAGCCAGCTCGAGGAAATTATGAAAGTGCTGCCAGAGGAAGCTGTAGCTTTTGAGCGGCTGGGTCAATCCATAGACCGGCGGTTCGGTTTCGGGTTGAAAGGTGCCGAACAGCTTGTCCCAAATGATGAGCATATCGCCATAATTCTTATCCAGGTACAATTCGTTGGAGGCATGGTGCACCCGGTGGTGCGAGGGGGTTACCAGCACGTACTCCAGCCAGCCCAGCCGCCCGACGGCCTGGGTATGGGTGAAGAACGGGTAGGCGCCGTGCACCAGCAGCAAGATGGCGATCATTTCCGGGGGAAAGCCCACCAGGGGCAAAACGGACCAGAACAGGCTGCGGGCCACCGCCTGCATCAGCGTGATGCGCACCGAAACGGTATAATTGAAATCCTCGCTCTGGTGGTGGACGATGTGCACCGCCCAGAACAGGTTGATCTCGTGGGCCGCCCGGTGGTACCAGTACCACACCAGGTCGGTACACAAAAACAGGAGTACCCAGGTAACGACCCCCGGCCTTATATCGAACAGGGCGTAGTGTTCGTGGATATAGCTGAAGAAAAAATAGAAAAAGCCGGTGGTGAACAGGTCGGACAGCCGCTCCCCTATTCCCACGTTGAGGTTGGCGATGGATTCGGCAAAGGAAAAAAGCTTTTTGTTTTTTTGAAGACTGTACACATACTCCCAGCCGATAAAGAACAAAAAAAACGGAATGGCAAAAGCCATAAGATTCAGGTGCTTCATGCGTCAATTTTTACCTTCCGGATAACACAAAACAAAGCGGCTTTTCCACAGGCGGCAAGCCTGCGGAAAAGCTGTTGGAGATTCATTAAGGAAACGGACAAAGACAACAGGGCCTTGCCGGCAGCCGGGCGTAAAACCTCTCCCCCGCCCCGCCTTCGGCGTGGCGACCCCTCCCCACATAGGGAGGGGTGAAGCAGCGTGGCTTCGCGGGAGTAGTTTATAAAGAAAGAAAAATGCAATAAAAACCGAAGCCATTTTGGGAGGCCAGCTTTAGCTGCTGCCTTCCATGAACTTCTCCCGCGGAGCTACGATCCCCCTCCCTATGTGGGGAGGGGGTGGTCTCGCCTCTGGCGAGACCGGGGGAGAGGTCTAACGTCCAGCCACAGCCGGATTTAAAAACCCGTAGGCGTGGTTGTAGGCCTGCCCCTTGGTGCGTACCCATTCCACGAAGGCTTTCACCTCGGGGCGCTCGCCTTTGTAAATGAGGGTCAGGTCGCCTACCGGCGGCAGGGAGGCGGGCTCTTTTTCCTTGCGCCGGATCAGCTGGTCCAGGTTGTCGTAAAAGTTTTCTTTGGGGTCGATGCGGCCGTTGCCGTCCAGGTCGATGGGCACTACCCGGATGCCCTGCTGCTGCTTGCGGGTCCGCAGGTCATAGACGAATCCCAGGTTGTTGTAGCCCAGGGCCAGGCTGTCGGACAATACTTTCTGCAACAGCACCTTGTCGTCGCTGATGCTGGCGTCCAGGTTATTGAGGTCCTTGATCTTTTTGCCGAAATGGTCCGAAAAGGTGGCCGAGGCGCAGGCGCCGCGGGCATACACTTTTACCGGCGCCCAGGGGTTGGCGGCGGCCTGGGGGCTGGCCGACTGGGCGCCACCGGAGGGGCTTTCCTTTCCGAAGTACAGGCGGTACAGGTCTTCTTTCGACAGGCCCTTTTGCTGCAGGCTGGCCAGTTGCGGGTTCTTTTCATTGATCACCGGCACCAGCACAAACCGGCTGACCACCGTGTACTGCCCCCGGGCAGAATCCTTTACCTTGACGGGAGCGGCCGAAGCCTCGATATCCGCCACCTTGCCGGTGCCGCGGCTCAGCGTAAAGTGAACACCGGGATGGGCTTTTGAAAATTCCTCAGCCCATTTTTCCACCAGCGGGTAGAGGAAGCGGGTGCCGGAATACGTGATGGTACCTTTCAGCTGGGGCTTCGGATCGGGCCGGGTAAAGGAAGCGGAAAGCAGGAGCAGGGAAAACAGTGCGGGCGCGGCCCCGTTGAATAGCTTTTTCATGTTCGGAAATGTTTAATTACGATTAAGAGGATATAAACCAGGGAATGAAAAAGGATGAAGGAACGAGCAGGGCCGGCGGTTAACAGCACTCATTCCGAGCAGGAAATATTAGTCTACAAACTTGGTAGACAAATATAAGCGCTTCGTATTGCAAAACAAAAAAATTTCATATAGGAAAAATAAAAAAACCCGCACCGCCGTCACCGGCAATACGGGTAATCAAGGGAGATCGTGTAGGGTAAGCCGAGAGTTCGGAACCCTCGAAGGTCGCTTGCAAGGGAAAGGTCTTTCCAGGGTTCCGAACTCTTTGCCCTCAATCACCACCCATGATGTCCATGGGAGCGGCGGTGCTTTTGGTCCGTTGCTTTAAGGCGGCCTTCAGGCCTTTGGCCAGCGTTTCGGCCTTGCCGGTACCCCAGTAATGCACCAGGTACAGGTCGGGGCGGCCGGGCACCACGGGGCTTTGCACGGTTAGCACCTCGATGCCGCTGTCGACCAGGGTTTTGACCACGGCGCTGACCCCGGGGCGCGGCAGGGCCAGGTCGCCGGCCACGGCGGCTTTTTCGGGCGTTCCCTGCCAGGCCGCCCAGGTCAGCGGCGGGGCGTTCCGCCCTTTGTTATCCTCACCGATCGCCACCCGGTAAACGCCGCCGTTCATGGTGCCGGTTTGGCCAAGTATCTTGTCGAGCTGTTGCGTATCCAGCCGGTTCTCCACGCTGTCGGCCACGGGCCCGCCGGCAGCCGGGGCGGCCACCTGGTCCAGCACGGCCTTCACTTTTTTCGCCAGCGAAGCAGTGGCGCCGCTGCCGCCCAGGTGCACGCACAGGATGCCGGGCGAATGGCGCACGAGGTAGTGGTGCACCGCGGTGATGGCCAACCCCTGGCGGCTGATCTCCTGCTGCAACCCTTTAAGGCGGTCCTCTCCTACCACCAGGTCGGCCGCCACCCGGGCGCCGCGGCCCGAAGGCGTAAACACCGCCCGCGAACGAAGGCCCATGGCGGGGGTAATGCGGAAGCCGTCCACCACCACGTCCAGGTCGGACCGGGGAATGGTGACGTTATATGCCCCTTTCTCCTTTATGCCTGCCAGGCCAGCATTTTCCAAAGCAGTTATATCTAAGGCCCTGGGGGCCTGGGCGGCGGCAGGGAGCAGGGTGGATGCGGAGAGGGCCAGGCTGAAAAAAACGGTTGCGGGCAAATGGTTCATGGCCGGAGGATTTATGATGTTTTTGAAAGAAGAACGGCAGCCCTGGGGCTGCCGTTCACCTGGAAGAGGTTTACTTTTTCAGCAGCCCGTCCACGGTAATGGAGGCATAGTACAGGGCGCCGATGGTGGGACCTGCAGCGAACTGGATGTAGCGTTTGTTGAGCAGGTTGCTGCCCCCCAGCTTCAGCGACGACTTCAGCTTTGGGGCACGGAAGGTCACCTGGGCATCGATGGTGGAATAAGCCGGCACCTGCCCGTTGGCCAGGGTGCTTTCCCAAAAAACTACGTCCTGCCAGCGCCATACCACGTTGAAGCCGATATTTTTTACGATCTCGCGGTTGCTCAGCGATACGTTGGTTACCCAGGCCGGGGTGTTGAAGCCGGTCTGGAAGATATCGGGGTTGGGGTTGGCCGACAGCTTGTTGTAGTTGGCATTGCCCGACAGGGTGAATTTTTTGTAGAAGTTGTAGGTTACGCCGGCCGAAGAACCATAGCTGTTGTAGGTGTTTTTGGCGTTGGTGTATACCCGGTAGCGCGATTGCTTGGCCCGCACGGTCATGTCCTGCACGGCGGCATCCGAGCCTACGGCGCCCGAGGTGGGCACGGCTACCTCTACCTGGCCCAGGAAGCCTTTGTAGCGGTTGTAATAGGCGTCGAAGTCCAGCACCAGGCGGTTGTTCAGCAGGGCGCTCTTGTAGCCCACTTCAAAGGAGTGGATGCTTTCCGGCGCCATCACCGGCAGGTTGGCTACCTGCAGCAGGGCGCGGTTCTTCAGGGCGGCATTGTTGGTGGTCATGCCCCCTCTTACGTCGTTGTTCACGGCGGCGGTAAAAGCATCCACCGAGGTCAGGGTATACGAATTCTCCAGGAAGCCGATGCCTTCGTTCACCCGGGCCAGGCCACCTACGCGGCGCACGCTGGCGTTGTTGAGGAACGACAGGGCCTCGAACAGGGCGGGGAAGCGGTAGCCGTTCTGGAAGGATGCCCGGAAGTTGTGTTTGCGGGCCACGGTATAAACGGCGGCTACGCGGGGGTTGAACTTGGGCGAGAACTCGGGGTTGTGGTCCAGGCGGCCGGAAGCGGTCAGTTTCAGCTTGTCGTCCAGCAGCAGCTTGGTGATCTGCACAAAGCCGCCGTATTTTTTATAATACTGGTTGGCGCCAAAGGAGCCGTCCTTGGAGATCGTGCGCTCGCTCAGGGGGCGCGACAGGTCCACGAAGGTGTTGCCGTCGGGGATCACTTCGTAGAGGCGGAAGTCGGCACCGGCCAGGATACTGGCCCACTTGATCTTGCTGAAGCTGTATTGCAGGTCGGCATGATAGGTGTTGGAGAACTGCCAGACCGCGGCACCGCCGTTGGGAGCGCCGTTGGGCAGCGAAGCGGACTTCACGTCCCAGTTGTTGGAATTGACGATGGTATTTTTCAGGGTTTCAAAAGCGGCGGTTCCCGGTTCGGCGCGGCCGGCATCGGCGGCGGCACGGGCGGCCTTCATGGCGGCGGCCAGCTCCACGTTGTTATTCAGTTGCGCCTGCAGCTCGGTCTTGAACTTAGTGGCCCAGTCGGCGTTGGAGGCGTGGCTCAGGTCGAGGCTGTAAGCCAGGGGGTTGAGGTTATAGGATTTGCCGGTATTTTCTTTCAGCACGTAGGCCCGGAACAGCAGGTCGGCGCCTTTCAGTTCGAACTTGTGGTTCTGTACGCTCACGTCCTTCAGCTGGATGCGGTTGCCGCGCTGGAACACGCCGTCCATGATACCGTAGCGGTAGCTGTAGGAAGCTTCCAGCTTGTCGTTCAATTTATAGAACAGGCCGCCGTCGAATTTCAGGTTGCGCACGTCGGGGTAGATCAGGTCTTTTTCCAAATAGCCGGTACGGGCCACGTTAAAAGTCTCGGTCTTGCCTTTGTAGTTCACCGAGATCGCCTGGCGGGCCTGGCGGTCGTCGCCGTAGCGGCTCCACTGGTCCTGGGCGGGGTTGTTGTCGCCCGACAGCTCCGGGAAGGCGGGGTTGGCGGTGCGGAGGCCCTGGGGATTCTGGTCCACCAGGCCGTTGGCCACCCAGTCGGTGCCCTTCATGTAGCTGGCGTTGATCTTGAAGGCAAAGCGGTTGTTAAAAACCTGGGCGTAGCGCACGGAGGTTTCCCGCAGCAGGCTGGGATTGCGGTCGGTGCCGTCCACATGGTTCACGCCCACTTTCTGGTATACGCTCAGGCCGGGGTATTTGAAGGGGCTTTTGGTTTGCAGGTTGGCGATGCCGTTGATGGCGTTCATGCCGTAGAGGGCCGAAGCGGCGCCAGGGGTGATCTCCACCGCTTCGATATCGAGCTCGGTGGCGCCGATGGCGTTGCCCAGGGGTACGCCCAGGGTGGCCGCCTGCATGTCCACGCCGTCGATCAGCTGGAGGAAGCGGAAGTTGTTGGGTACGTTGAAGCCGCGGGTGTTGGGCACTTTAAAGGTCAGGCTGGAGGTGAGCATCTGCACGCCTTTTACGTTTTCCAGGGCGTCGTAGAAGCCCGGGGCGGCCGCTTCCTTGATGGCGCGGATGTCGAGCTTTTCGATGGCCACCGGCGATTTCAGGCGGCTTTCCTCGGAGCGGGAGGCGGTCACCACCACTTCGTTGCCCAGCACGGTCTGGGTGGTAAGGGCAATGGAGAGTTTGGAAGCACTGTTTTTCACTTCGAACTCCTGCTGCTGGAAGCCGATGGAGGAGAACGTCAGGGTAAAGGGGAACTTCAGGCGGGTGCGGAGGGCGAAGTAGCCCGAGTCGTTGGTGGTGGTACCGGAAACGGCGCCGCGGATGCCTACGCTCACACCACCCAGGGGGGCGTGCGTCTGCTGGTCGGTTACCTGGCCGGTCACCTCGATGATGTTGCTTTCCTGGGCAAAAAGGGGTTGTATGGAAAAGAAGGCCAGGATCAGGAGGCTGGCTTTAATAAAATGGTTCATTTGTTTTGTTTGGGGCATAGAAAGGCGGTTGCCTGTTTTTTGCAAAAAAGGGGTCATCAAAAAAAGTTCATCTGGTGAAGTGCTGTTTCGGGGTCCGGGGTGGACCTATTCGCACCAACAGCAGGCGATGGAACTGGGGATGAAGCGGAACGGTTTGGCGGTTTTGCGTTGCATTAGTCTACCTTTTTGGTAGACAAATGTAGCGTTGAAAAATTCACTTCACCAAATCTTCTTTTGATTTTTTGGCAAAAAGGGGCTCCATGCCCCCTCTTACAGCAGCACAAAACATTGATTTACAATAACAAATTCTTATTGAATGGAAATAAAAAATATACAATCCACCCTATTCCCCAGAAAGAAATATGGCCCGATCAGACCGGACAGATTTTGAAAACCTGCCAGGTCTTCAGGAAAGCCAATGCCCATTGTCTATTGCCTATTGTCTATTGGTCCTTCACGCAGCGGAAGCCCAAATGCTCCATGCCGCTGTCCTCGGTGCTTTTCATGCGGCGGGCTACCCGGTAGCCCGAGCAGTAGGCGTCGTTGCAGAGGAAGGAACCGCCGCGGATCACCCGCTTGCGGGCAAAGGGTTCTTCGGGGTCGTAGCTGCTTTCGGGGCCATGGGGGTCGTTGACGGTTCCCTGGCCGGCCAGCTGGCTGTAGTACTGGTTGTGGTACAGGTCGCTGCACCATTCCCAGACGTTGCCGGCGATCTCATATAAGCCGTAGCCGTTGGCGGCGAAGGAGCGCACCGGCGCCAGGCCGGCAAAGCCGTCGGTAGCCTTGTTCCGGTCCGGGAAATGCCCCTGCCAGGTGTTGGCCTTTACCTTGCCCACGTCCAGGCCTTCGTTGCCCCAGGGGTATACCTGGTTGGACAGCCCGCCCCGGGCGGCCCACTCCCACTCCGCCTCGGTAGGCAGGCGCTTGCCCGCCCATTTGCAATAGGCCTGGGCGTCGAACCACGAAACATGCACCACCGGGAAGTGGTCCTTTCCTTCGATGGAGCTGCCCGGTCCCTGGGGGTGGCGCCAGTCGGCGCCGGACTGCCAGGTCCACCACTGGCTGTAATCGTTCAGGGCCACGGCCCGGGAAGGGGGCGTAAACACCAGCGAGGCCGCCACCAGCAGGCTGTCCGGCGGCTTGGGCGTGCCTTCGGGCAGTTGCTGTTTCAGCTCTTCCCAGTCGGGCTTGCGTTCGGCCGTGGTCATATAGCCCGTGGCCTTAACAAAGGCGGCGAACTGGGCGTTGGTTACTTCGGTGGCGTCCATCCAGAAGCTGCGGACCGTAACGCCATGTTTGGGGTATTCGTCGGCCCCGGCCTGGTCGTTGTCGCCACCCATCTGGTAGGTGCCGCCCCTGATCCATACCATCCCGGAGGGAGGGGCGGGAGAAGCATGGATGGAATCGGGGGCCGGCGTCGCCGGCTTGAAACGGGCAGGAATAGCCGAAGCGCAGCAAAGGGGCTGCACCTTCGTTATGGGCAATACGGAAGCGGCATTGGGACCTGCCTGCCCCCATGCCGGTGCTGCTGCCAGCAGCAGGGAATACAATAAGGGAACAACTTTCATATTAAGCGAAAACTTTCAAAAAAGCGATGATGGAAAAGGCAGGGGCCTCCAGGCCGCGCCCGGGCTCCTGCCCTCGTTTATGGGAACACAGAAATCTAACAGCAGGGACAACAACCTGCGGTTGCTGTACAAAGAGAAATGACCACCGCCCTGAAGGGTTTTATGAATGGCACCATGTAACTAGTTTTAAAAACGTCCGTATAATGGGGCGCACCAAATATACATCGGCGGTTAACGACATACCCGGTGCGGCCAATTAGTCTACAAATTCAGTAGACAAAGTTAACGGCATTCTTTTCATTCGACCAAACTTTTTCTTTTTCTTCGCCCCGGGCAGCCCCGTTTTTAAATTAAATTGGGACGAACCCATCAGTCTACTATTTTTGTGGACTTAAAAACCAACCGAAATATCGGGCTTCCCCGCGGCAGTCCGGAAACCTTTAACCAGCATTCATGAAGTCATTCTCTGCCACCGGCAACCCCCTTCGAAAACTCCCGGCCGTACTGCTCCCGGCCCTGCTGGCCACGACGGCCCAGGCCCAGAACGGCTCCCTGCACGGGCAGGTAACGGACCAGGCTACCGGCCAGCCGCTGCCCTACGCCACCGTATCGCTTTACAAAGCCACCGACTCGTCCCTGGCGGGCGGCGCCCTGGCCGGTACCGGCGGCTCCTTCAGCCTTGGGAAACTGGAACCCGGCAGCTACTACCTGGTGGCCGGCTTTGTTGGGTACCAGAAAAAGGTTTTTTCCGGCATCAACCTGACAGGTAACAATAAGATAAACATCGGCAACCTGGCCGTCGTGCCCGAAGCGGGCCTCCTGAATGCCATTACCGTCAGCGGGCGCAAAGCCTCCGCCTATAACAAGATTGACAAACAGGTATACGCGGCCGACCAGTTCGAGGCGGCCAAAGGCGGCACCGCCCTGGACGTGGTACGGAACATGCCTTCCGTTTCGGTCAATGGTCAGGGTGAGATCACCTTCCGGGGCTCGGGCGGCTTCAGCGTATTTCTCAACGGCAAGCCCGTACTAACCGATGCCCAAACGCTGCTGTCGCAGTTGCCGGCCAACGGCATCGAGAACATCGAGCTGATCACCGCGCCCTCGGCCAAATACGACCCCGACGGCAAGGCGGGCATCATCAACATCGTCACCAGGAAAGGAACCGGCGACGGCTTTTCCGCCGTACTGAACGCACAGGGCGGCCTTCCGGCCGTACATACCTACGACAACCAGCAGCGCCCGGTACGCTTCGGCGCGGACGCCACCCTCGGCTACAAAAAGGGTTCCTGGGACCTGTCGGCCGGCCTCAACTACCTGCGCAACGATGCCGGCGGCCGGCGCGAGGGCGACGTACGCACCAGCAGGGGCACCACCCAAACCTCCTTCCCTTCCGTCGGGGAACGCAGCTATAACCGCTACAACTACGCGGCCCGCCTGTCCGCCACCTACACCGCCGACAAGCAAAATGTAGTTTCCCTGGGCCTCTATACCGGCTATAAGTTCCAGGCCCGGATCGCCGACCTGTGGTACACCAACACCCAAACCGATCTCCAGACCAAGCAGGTAACGCGTCAAACATCCTATTATAACGACAACACGCAAACGAAAAAAGGAACCTTCGCCCTCGCCAACTTTGACTACACCCATACCTTCCGGAACCGCTCGGCGCTGACCGCCTCGCTGCTGTACGAATACGCCGGGCTGCGGGGGAATACCCAAAACCTGAACACGCCCTTCCGCGGCTCGGCCGACACCACCCAGTACACCTACAACACCTACACCAACCCGATCCGGGGCTACCGGGCCGGCCTGAACTATGCCCTCCCCATCGGCAAGGGCCAGTGGGAAAGCGGCTACCTGTACCGCCAGGACCACCAGGACGGCAACTTTCGGTACCGCACCCTCCTGCCCCATTCCGACCAATACGTGACGGACCCGGCCTTCTCCAGCGACCTGACCACCGAGAACCGCATCCACGCCGTCTACAGCCAGTACGCGGCCAAAACGGGCGCCCTGGAATACAATGGCGGCCTGCGCTACGAATACGCCCAACGGGACCTGTATTTTTCCCGCGACGCCCAAACCAACCAACTTGATCTGAAAAACCTGTTTCCTTCCGCCAGCCTGTTGTACACCTTTACACCGGGCTGGAAGGCCAAGGCCGCCTACAGCAGCCGGGTGAAAAGGGCCACCAACTCGGAGCTGAACCCGCTGCCCGAACGCGAGCACTCCGAAACCCTGGAACAGGGCGATCCCAACATCCTGCCCGAGCTGGCGCAGGTGAGCGAGCTGGGCATCATCCGCGAGGGCAAGAAAGGATCGGTCTTCACTACCCTGTACCACCAGCGGGTGAAAAACCCCATCCAGCGGGTAAACCAGGTGTACAACGACACCATCCTGCTGCGCCTCTTTACCAACGCGGGCAAGGCCGATGCCTGGGGCGCCGAAGCGGGGCTGACGCAAAAGCCCGCCTCCTGGCTGCAGTTTTACCTGGGCGCCAATGTCTACCGCTACACCATCAAAGGCAGCATTTTCAACGGCACCCTGCCGGTGCACAACAGCAGCTGGGTGTATTCGGTCAACAGCAACGCCAGCGTGCAGCTGACCAAAACCTTCAGCCTGGGCGCCTCGGTCAACTACCTGTCGGAACGGGCCACGGCCCAGGGAGAGGACTCCCGCTTCCTGACGCCCCACTCGTTTGTAAAGAAAACGTTCCTGAACGGCCGGCTGTCGGCGCAACTGCTCTGGCAGAACATGGACCTGGGCCTGCTCGGCGCCAACCAGCAGCGCATCAGCACCTGGGGCAAGGACTTTTATACCACCACCAACTATGTTTATGAAACCGACGTGTTCCTGCTGAACCTCAGCTTTAACCTGAACAAGCTGACCAAGAAGCTGAAGCTGCCGTCCAGTGAATTTGGAGAAAAAGAGTTTTAAAAATGGGCGGTCCCGGCCGCTGCCGGCCCCGGGACCGTCTTTATTAATGTTTTAACACTAATCCAGTAAATCGTTTAAGCTCAACCATTACCTTTGTGTCCTCAATCAGTAAGTAACGCCTCCAAAATATTGGGTCAGCGGCCCCGGCCGTGACCGCCACAAGATTGAAGATTTTCATATGGCAAGCAATCGTTAGTCGCCCCTTGTTTCTACTCGGGGCTTTTTTTATGCCCATAAAAGTCGTTTTAGAAAAAGACCGCAAAGCTCAGGCGGGGGAAGAACGGGGTGCCGGGGGTGAAGTGAATTTCCGATACGGCTGCCGGCTCGTGTTGCAGACGGCTTTCGGTATCGAACTGGGTTTCCTTCCATCGGGTATGGAGCACATTCTGGATGGACAGGCCCGCCTCCCAGCCGTTGCGGCTGTAGTTCAGGGCGGCATCCACCACGAGATAGCCTTTGGCCACCACCGAATTGTCCCCGTTGGCAGGCCGGTCGGCCATGTAGCGGTAGCGCAGGCTGCCGTTCCAGCCTTTATCCCTGCGGAAGGTGATACCGCCTACGCTGGTCAGCTTCGGCGCCAGGGGCAGCAGGCGCTCCTCCTTGGGCAGTCCGACGGCCCGCGGCCGGGCAAAGCTCAGGTCGGCATCGGCAAACAGGTTTTTCAGCACTTCATAGCGGGCCGACAGGTCGGCGCCCCAGCGGCGGGTGCTTCCGCCCGGCTCCACCACGCCTTCATCGCCCACGTACACGAACTCCTGGTCCAGCCACAGGTACCACAGGGCCGCCTGCTTACCCAGGGAAAATGGCATTGAATGCGTGCGGAAGCTGAAGGCCAACCCTCATTTTCAGGACATTCCGGTGGTGATGTGGGGCACGGGTAATGTGCGGGCCGTAGTGCGTTCGGCTTACCAGGCCGGCGTCCAGTTTTTTATCGAAAAGCCCTGGGATATCAATGTATGGGTGCACCAGGTGGAACAGGTCCTCCGTCGGAATTGCCGGCAGTTTTCGCTGGCGGCTTCCCAGGACCAGGCGTCCGTCCCGGTTTAAGAATTAAAGCTTGTATATATTGTTAAGCCCCCGGTTGTTGCCGGGGGCTTTATTATTATGTGTTGCCCTGCGCCTCAGGGCAGGGTGATGAAAATGGATTTTCTTTTGGCCGGCTGCAGGTTGCGGGTGCGGTGGCCCTTGCCTTCCGTATCTTCCATCAGCAGCACGTCTCCCGCCCGGAAGGTTCTTTTCTCGCCCAGCGAGGTCTCTATTTCAATGGCGCCGTCCAGCAGCACGATGTACTGCCGCTGCGGGGCGGTATGAAAGTCGTAGTCGTAGGTAGGCGCCACCTCGCGGAAGATCACTTCCCGGGCGGGGAAGGCATCGGACAGCGCCCCGATGTCGCCCGCTTCCTTCAGGGGAACAGCCAGGTCTTCGAAATGGCTGTCCCCCATCGCATCGCTGTACACTTTTACAATAGGGAACATAGTTACTGATTGACGGTTTTGGGGGCAAAGACCAGGCTGTTGGCCAGCTGGATCTCGTCCGGGTTGATCGTATGGCCCATGCCGTTATAGATCTTTTCGGTCACGGCGGCGTTCTTATCCCTGAGGATGTTGGCGGTGGCATACACCCGTTCCACCGGCACATGGGGGTCGGGGTTGCTGCTGCCGATGAATACCGGCGTGCCTGCGAAGTCGCCCTGATAGTTCCCGGGGTAGATGCGGTCGCCGATCAGGCCTCCGGTGAAGGCGGCCACACCGCCGTAGCGGGCTGCATGGCGGGTAACGAACTCCAGGGTAAGGCAGGCGCCCTGCGAAAAGCCGCAGAAGTAGATGTTTTCCGCAGGCACCCCTTTGCTTTGGACGTCTTCCACCACTTCCTCGAGCAGGCTCAGGGCGGAGGACAGCCAGGGTTCGTTCTGGGCCGGGGGCGCCAGGAAGGACAGGGGGTACCAGGTGTTGTTGGTGGCCTGCGGGGCCAGCAGGGTAAAGTCGTCCACTTTCAGGTACGAGGCCAGGGACAGGATGTCTTCGGCGCTGCCGCCCCTGCCGTGCAGCAGGATCAGCACCTTGCTGTTGCTGTCGAGGGCTTTGCCGGCGGTAATGATTTTTTTCTGATGCATGGTATCAATGCTCCTTTAAATGTTTTTCAAAAAATAAGGTGTTTTCCCTTCTCTCTTTCCCCTCTTTATCTCTTAGCTTATCGCGGGCAGGATGTTCTCGATTTCCCGGCGGTGCGCCTCGTAGCGGGCGGGCAGCTTCAGGCCCGAGCCCAGTTCGCCGACGGCCTCGTCGCGGGTAAAGCCCGGGTTGTCGGTAGCGATCTCGAACAGGACGCCGCCGGGTTCCCGGAAGTACAGGGAGTAAAAATAGTCACGGTCGATCTTGGGGGTGATGCCGTGTCCCTGGCGGGCGACCTTTTCACGAAACTCCATCAGCACGTTATCGTCCTTCACGCGGAAGGCCACGTGGTGGTTGGTGCCGCCGACCACATGGCCGGGTTGCTCATTGGGCGCCTCCACGATGTCTACGACCTGGGCGGTGGGCACGGCATCGGTCACAAAACGGTAGCGGTTGCCTTCCTGGGCCAGCAGGCGGTAGCCGAAAATGTCGGTCAGGATCCGGGCCGTCGCGTCCATCTTCCGCAGGGTCAGGGTAATGTTGTGAAAGCCCCGGGTGGCCACGTTGGCGGTCACCTCCCCGGTTTGCCAGGGCGTGCGGCCGTCGGCGGTTTTGGGCACGACCAGGTTGAGCTGCAGGCCGTCGGGGTCCTGAAAGGGCAGGATGTCTTCGCCGAAGCGCTGCACCCGCTCGCCCTGCACGGTGTTGGTCCGCAGGAAGCGGTCCTGCCAGAACTCCAGGCTGCCGGCGGGAACGGCATACCCGATTTCCGTGGCCATGCCCGTGCCGGTACGGCCGGGGGCGATGCCTACCCAGGGAAAGAAGGTCAGGATCGTGCCCGGCGTGCCTACTTCGTCGCCAAAGTAAAAGTGATACGTGCCGGGGTCGTCGAAGTTAACGGTCTTTTTCACCAGCCGCAGCCCCATCACCCGGGTATAGAAGTCGTAGTTGCGTTGGGCGTCGCCGGCAATGGCGGTAATGTGGTGCAGTCCTAATATGTTATTTTCCATTTGCTTTTATTTACTGATGATTTACTTCGGCAAATTTCGGTTGCCGGCGGCGCCCGGTAAATAGCCGGATAAAGGATATTGTTGTACAAATCCTCGAAGGGGGCGGCGCCTTGGGCGCTTTGTTATTTTTCTTCCTCCTTCTGGCGGAACCGGGAGGGCGAAAGGCCGGTATGCTTCCGGAAGAAGCGGGCAAAATAGTTCGGGTATTCAAACTGCAGCAGGTAGGCGATCTCCGAAACGGAGTAGGCTGTATGGGTGAGGTATTTGCGGGCCTCCTCCAGCAGGTGCTCCTGCAGCAGGCGGCCGGCCGGCTGGCCGGTCACTGCCCGGCAGACGCGGTTCAGGTGCACCGGGCTGATGCCCAGGCCGGCAGCCATCTGGGCGATGGTATCGGTAGCGCCTGCCTGGCGGAGGCGCTGCTGGAACTTTCGGAAGTAGCCCAGGGCGGCCGTTTCCGGACCCCTGGTGGCAGGGACAGTGTCGGGGAGGTGCCGCCACAGCCGGTAGAGCACCAGGAACAGCTGCTGCAGGCAGGCCCGTAGCAGCAGCGGCTTGCCGGCCCCATTTTGAAAAAGCTCTTCGTCCACCGCTTCCAGCAGTCCCTGCAGCCGTTGCGGCGGGTACCGGTCGGTAAAGACGGTCAGGCAGAAGGTCTGGGGCAGCATCGGCGCCAGCAGTTCCTCGCCGGGAAACAGGGTGTCCACCAGCGTATCGGAAAGCGTCAGGATGCGCCCGGTAGCGCCGGGCTGGTAGCTGAAGCCGTGCAGGGCTGCCGGGGGAATGAATACGAGGCAGGGCCCCTCCAGCTGCCGGCGGTCGCTGGAGGTAATAAAATCAAAAGGCCCCTGGGGAATAAAGAACAGCTGGTACAACTGGGGATGCAGGTGGGGACGGATGTCCCAGCCGAACTGATGGCTGCGGGTTTCCAGCAGTTCGGAAAACAGGTATTCCGTGCCCGTCCGGGCATGCCGTTCCCCGTACAGGCCGTCGTATTGGGTGATGCGCCGCTGCTCCTCCTTCATATGCTGGTGTTTGAAAATTATCCGTAATGTACGGTTGTTTGTTGGTTTTCAGGAAGAAGTCATCCGGGTTATGTTCTATTTGTATCCGTAAAAAGGGGAAAAGTAGCCGTACAGGGCGGTTGGCCGGGGCAATTTTGCAGTACCGGTTACCGAGCAAAAATCATTTATGCTATGCACCAGAAAAAACAAATGCGGCTGCTGCTGATCCTTGGAGGATTGATCGCTCTTAGTCCTTTTTCTATCGATATGTACCTGCCGGCCTTCCCGGCCATTGCCCATTCGCTGAAAACCGACCTGGCACACCTGGGCTATTCGCTGACCAGTTACTATGCGGGCCTTTGTGCCGGCCAGCTGGTGTACGGGGTGCTGATCGACCGCTTCGGTCGGAAGAAGCCCCTGGTGGCGGGCCTGTTGCTGTACCTGGCGGCAGCCGCCGGCTGCGCCCTGGCGCCGGACGTGAACGTGCTCATAGCAGTGCGCCTGTTGATGGCGCTGGGGGGCTGCGTAGGGATGGTGGCCAGCAGGGCCATTGTCCGCGACCTGTTCCCGCCCGGGGCTACCGCCCGGGTATTGTCGCAGCTGGTGCTGGTGATGGGGGTGGCGCCCATCATTGCCCCCACGATTGGCGGCTTTGTCAGCGCCTTGGCGGGCTGGCGCTGGGTGTTCGGCGTCATGGGGGCCATTGCGCTGGCGCTGATTGCCGCCGTGGCCGGGCTGCTGCCCGAGACCAAACAGCCCGACCGGGCCGTTTCGCTCCGGATCCCCCATATGGGGTCGGAATATGCGGCGGTGCTGAAAAATCCCTCCTTCCTGCTCAGTTCCCTGGCCGGCGGCATCAGCTATGCGGGCATGTATGCCTATATCGCCGGCTCGCCTTTTGTGTTTATGGAGCGGTTCGGCTTTTCGGACAGGGCCTATGGCTGGGCCTTTGCCTTCAATGCGGGCGGCCTGATCCTGGGCAGCCAGTTGAACCGCCTGGTCCTGAAAAGGTGGGAGAGTGGCCCCATCGCCCTGCGGGCGGCAGTGTTGCTGCTTGCGGCCGGCCTCGGCCTGCTGGTATCGGCCGCCGGCGGGGGCGGCCCGATAGTCCTGCTGGGTTTTACCTTTCTTTTTTTATTTTGCCTGGGCTTTATTAATCCCAATACCACGGCCCTGGCCTTAAAACCTTTTACGGCAGCTGCCGGCCGGGCTTCCGCCTTGCTGGGCAGCCTGCAAATGGTGGCCGGTGTGCTGGCTTCCTGGCTGGTGAGCTTTTTGCATAACGGTACGGTGGTCACCATGCCCGCCGTGATGTTCGGTTGTGCCGTATGTACGCTGGTATTGCTGCTGGTGCTCTTCCGGAAGGCGGGAGCCGATCGCTCCGCGAACCTTTCTTTCCGGTAATATTTTTGTTCGGTTCGCCTATGGCCGGAGAAGAACCCGCCTGCCGCCTGGACCTGCTGGAAGCAGATTGTTTATTGTGTGGTAATTTTATATTATATTAATTTGAATGGGGTTGTTGTGGTGTATTTGTAGTTATTGGTCGGGGTTTTGAATAAAATTAATAGTTTTGGCCGCGGCTTATCGAAATGTCCATCCCAAAATGAGAATGATGAAAAATTTTATTCATATGCTGGTTGCCGGGATTCCGGTCCTCATCCTTGGAACCTTCTTTGGCTTTTGTTCCCTGACGCCCCGTGACCGGGAATTACAGTCGCTGCTCAACGAGCAACTGCAGGAACAGGCTGCCTACCAGGCGATTAGCGCTACCGTAAATGACCAGGTGGTGACCCTGCAGGGAGAAGTCGTTTCCGACTCGGTCCGGGCAGGAGCGGAGCGGCTGGTCAAGCAGATGCAGGACGTAAAAAAAGTAAACAACATCATTTCCGTAGCGCAGCCCATCGCTCCCTGATCTTGTAGCACCGCTCCTTAAAATTCTTTTTCCAGCCCGTTTTTCAGGGCGTTGAAATAAGCTTCTTTATTAAACGAATACAGGAAGGGCGCCTTGTGGGCGGCCCCCGAAAAAAGCTTTTCCTTTTTTTCCAGGATGCCGTAGGAGAGGATCTTGCGGTTAAAATTGCTGCGTTCGAGCTTGCGGCCCAGGATGGTTTCATAGATCGTTTGCAGGCTTTTAAGGGGAAACTGCTCGGGCAGCAGGTTGTAGCCGATGGGCTGATGGTTGAGCTGCAGCCGCAGGGCCTGCAGCGCCTGTTCCACGATCTGCCGGTGGTCGTACAGCAGCCCCGGCAGGTGGCCGAGGTCGTGCCAGGTACACTGGGTGGAGAACATATCGGGCAGGGGCTGCACCTTGTCGTAAGGGGCCAGGGTATAAAAGCCGATGGTGATAAAGCGCTGCAGCAGCCAGTTTCGGTCGGTAGGAACCACACCCGCCGCCTCCAGGATATCGTGCAGCACCTGCTCGCGGTTGCGCTCCATGCTGCCGAAGACATGAAACTGCTGCAGGAACAACTGGTCCAGTCCCGTCCGGTTTTTCAGGATCCGGGCCGCCGCCGCTTCCATTTCCTCCTCTTTTAAAATAAACCCGCCGGGCAGCATCCATTTGTCCGTTCCCTTCGGCTGCAACAGCAGCACCTTCAGCTCATTGCCATGAAAGCCGAAGATGACGTTGTCAATGGACACCGACGCCAGGAAGTAGCGGCCGCCATTGGAATAAAGCTCGTCCGGGGTGAGTTCTCGCTCCATGCAAATGGGTTTCGTTAGCTCAAATTTATTCCATTCCCGCATCCAAATGACCCAATAGACCGGACCCGGTACCTGCTGCATAGCCGGCGTCCAAACGCCGCACCCCCCTTCCCGGATTACAGGCAGGCAATGCCCTTCATGTTGGCTGCTTCATTGAAAAAGGGTTGGAAATTTTCCTCCAATAACGTACAGCCAACCGTCATGGCGTTCGTGGTCACTTTTCCAAAGATGCTGGCCACAGCCGTATCGGCGGCGTCCCGTCCCGTGGCGATCTTGATCAGGCCGTTCAGGGGCGCCAAACGGGTGGCATCAAATAAGATCCATTCGCCCCCAAGATAGGCTTCAAAACAGGCGTGGAAGTCGGGCGGGTTCAACTGATAGGCATAGCCGGTAAAATAGCGGGCCGGGATGGACAGGGACCGGCAGAGGGCAATGCCCAGGTGGGCAAAGTCGCGGCACACGCCTGCCAGTTCGGTAACGGTGTCATAGGCCGAGGTCTGCCAGTTGGTGGAGCCGCTCAGGTATTCTACGTTCTCAAAGATCCAGTCGCTCAGGGCCACCACTTTTTCATAGGGGTCGCTGATGGCGCCGAATTTATTATAGGCAAACCGGTAGAGTTTGTCCGACTGGCAGTAGCGGCTGGGATACAGGTAGGGAAAAACGGAAGGGCCCAGTTGGGCAATGGGGACCGCCGGCTTTTCCTGCTGGTCCGTTATTCGGAAACAGTTGTCTACGGTGGCTTTGTACGAGATCCTGATATCCGTCGGTTCGGAGACTTCGATGCGGATAAACCGGTTTTCCCCGAAGGAGGACGTCAGCTCCTCTGCTTTTACATAGGGATCCAGGGTAAAGGATTCTTCCAGCACCGTCTGGTTAGGGGTGCGTAAGGCATGGATATTCAGCATGAGCGTGCTGGGCATCTGTACCGTATAGGACAGGTCTGCGGTTACTTCGAATTTCATTGGAAAAGAGACATTAGGTCGTTTGATCAAAGATAGGGGCCATCCAGTCTTCCGGGAGTTGCTGTAAGGCCTGTTTGAGCGCTTCCGCCCAAAGCGCCGAGATCCCCCCGAGCTCTGCTTGCTCAAACCGCCGCTCCACCAGCTGAAAACTGTCTTTCCGGTAAACGGCCACATCCAGGGGGAAGTCCACGTTGTTGGAACTGACCCGGGTGGAATCAAAGGAAAGAAATCCTGTTTGCAGGGCCAGTTGCAGGCTGGAATTTTCCTGGAGGGTGCGGTTGAGGATCGCCTTGCCATGCCCCGAGTTGCCGATAATGACATAAGGCGCCCCCTGTCCCAGTTCCACCCAGTTCCCTTCCGGGTACAGCAGGAACAGCTTTGGCTCTTCGTCGTCCCTCAGCTGGCCGCCGATGATGGTGTTCAGGTCGAATTTAAACCCCGCTTTTACCAGGGCTTCCTTGTCTTCTTCGGCCACCCGTTTTACCTGCGCGCCAAAGGCATTGACGGCCTTGTACAGCTTGTTGTGTTCCTCCACTTCCAGCAGTTCCTTAAAATAAACGACGGCCTTGTCCCTGACCGATCGCAGGCCGCTGGTCATGATAAACAGGGAATGCTGGTCGCGTTGAACCGTCAGTATTTTCTTTTTTACCGTGGTATCGGTGCCGGACGTGATCCGGGTGTCGGCCAGCGCTACCAGCCCTTCTTTTACTTTAATGCCCAGACAGTAGGTCATGAAATAGGTTTGTGGTGGCGAAAACGGAAAAATCCCAATTCCCGAAACAGGGATGCCCCCTGATGATGAGCCTTTAAATTCCATGCCAGGGACGCTCCGCCGGTATCGCTACCCCGCCGGAAGGTGCAGGGACGAAAAAAATGGCATTTGCCGTCATCAAAATTTGTTTGTTTGAACAGAATGCTTTTATATTTGTCTACCAAATCAGTGGACTAATTTTCAGACCAGGGGATAGCGCTGTTAACCGCCAGCACTGCTTCTTCCCGCAACCCTTAATTTTTCACACATGTATCCATCATACCTGCAGGCAATGCCCTGCATGGCGGTAACGTATATTTTTCGTTCCTCCTTATCTTATTTCAATAGCTGCTGCTGATCGTTTTTCGGCAGTACCCTAAGGCACCGCTGCGCGGAGCAGCTAACGGTATCCCTTATGCGCTGTTTTTTCCGGAAGGCAGCCCGGCAGGCGGAAGGACATAAGCCGGCGGTTGGTTTTATGTCTTTTGCCGGCTGTCCTTCCGGGAACGGCAGTAAACCTCCTTATCCTTGGAGCCGCTCATTTTTTACTCATAGGTGTTGCAACCTTTCCCATCCCGGTGCTTCGGCACCGGGTCCGGGAGAGGATTGTCCTTCCCTGTAATTCTTATCTGCATTCATGAAGCTCGTTCCTTATTCGTTTCTTTTTCTCGCCTGCTCCTTACAGGTAGGCGGGGCATTGGCCAGCCCGGCATACCGGTCCCTGGCCACTTCCCGTTTTTTTACCGGCCGGGAGATCGGCGGCCGCGTGATCGACGAAGCCACCGGCAGCCCGCTTGCCGGCGCCAGTGTACAGGTAAAAGACGGGGGCGGCGGTGTCTCCACCGACGAACAGGGGCGCTTTTCCCTTTCCCTTCCGCCCGGCGCCACCACCCTGGTGATCAGCTCGGTAGGCTATACGCCCCAGGAAGTAAAGGTGGGCGCTACCTCCAGCCTGGTAATCGCCTTGCGGGCCGAGGGCGGCAACCTGCAATCGGTAGTGGTCGTAGGCTACGGCAAACAGAAAAAGGCCACCCTCACCGGCTCGGTAGCCACGGTGGACCAGAAAGCACTGGCCAACCGCCCCATCACCAACGCCACCCAGGCGCTGCAGGGCGTACCCGGCCTGTACGTGGGCCAGGCCAAAGGCCGCCCGGGAGCCGAGAACGCTACCATCCGCGTCCGCGGCGTGGGTACGCTGAACAACAGCGATCCCCTGGTGCTGGTGGACGGCGTGGAATTCCCTTTGGGCGACATCAACCCCAACGACATTGAAAGCATCACCATATTGAAGGATGCGGCCTCCTCGGCCATCTACGGCAACCGCGCCGCCAACGGCGTGGTGCTGGTCAAGACCAAGTCGGGCGCCAGGGGCCGCTTCCGGCTCGATTATAACTTCTATGCCGGCTCCCAGCAGGTGACCGGCCTGCCCGCTATGGTCACCAATTCGGTGCAGTACATGGAAGGCAAGAACCGGGCGCTGGCCAACGAAGGCAAGCCGGCCGAATACAGCCAGGCCCTGATCGACGAATACAAAGGGGGCACGGACCCTTACATCTATCCCAATACCAACTGGTTCGACGTGCTATTCCGCAAGGCCCCCATCAGCGAGCACAACCTGCGCCTGTCGGGCGGCACCGATAAGACCACGTTCTCGGTTTCGCTGGGCTACCTCAACCAGGACGGCATCATGATCAACACCGGCGCGAAAAAATATACCCTGAACGCCTCCGTTACCTCCGACCTCACGCAAGGCATCCGCATCGGCGCCAACCTGCTGGGCACCTGGTGGAACAGCCGCGAAAGCGCCTACACCGCCGACGAGGGCAACGGCGAAGGCGGCCTGATGGGGCTTACCTACCGCGGCCTGCCCATGCAGGTACCCTATGCCCAGGACGGCACCTATGCCGACCAGTGGGTACGCGTGCCGGGCCATAACTTTTTCCGCAACCCCCTGGCCCTTTCCTACGAGGGGTTCCGCAAAAACGACGCGTACCGCACCCTGGCCAACCTGTTTGCCGAAGTGCAGCTGCCCGCCGGTATCAGGTACAAAATCACCGGGGCGGCCAACCTGCTGGCCTCCTGGGAAAAATTCAACTATCCCCAGATCAACCTGACCCATCCCAAAACCGGTGCGGTCGCCCCTATGGGCAACATCCCGGCCCGGGGCGTGGCGCAAAGCAACCAGCAGGCGGTAAACCTGACCAACTTCCATACCCTCAGCTGGGAAAAGCGCCTGGCCCGCCACCAGTTGTCGGCCCTGGGCGGCTTCAGCGTCGAGGCATTTCGCAACAGCAACTTCAATGCGGCCAACCAGGGATACCTGGGCAACGACCTGACCGAGCTGAATGCGGGCACCAACACGCCCCAGGTGGGCGGCACCTCCAGCCAGTCGCGGCTGCAGTCGTACTTCGGCCGGCTGAACTACGACTTTTCGGGCAAATACCTGTTTGAAGCCTCCTTCCGCTACGACGGTTCGTCGCGCTTTGCCCAAGGGCACCGCTGGGGCTTCTTCCCCTCGCTTTCCGGCGGCTGGCGCCTCAGCGAGGAAGCTTTCCTGAAAGGCAACCCCACGCTCTCCAACCTGAAGCTGCGGGCCTCCTGGGGACGACTGGGCAACCAGTCCATCGGCCTGTACAGCTACGTGGACGGCGTGTCCATCGGCCAGGACTACGGCTATAGCTTCAACGGCACCGTGGTCAGCGGGGCCGCCATCACCCAGCTCAGCGACCCGGGCATTACCTGGGAAACCACCGCCATGACCGACGCCGGCCTGGACGTGGGCCTGTTCCGCAACAAGCTCACCGCCGAACTGGACTTTTTTTCCAAAAACACCACCAACATCCTCCGCCAGATCACCGTACCGGCCCAGGTAGGCAACCTGCGGGGACCTTATCAGAACATCGGCGCCGTGGTGAACCGGGGGGTGGATGCCACCCTGCAGTATAAGGACCGCTTCGGTCCCGTAGGGGTGCAGGCCGCTGCGGGCCTCACCTACGTGAAAAACAAGGTGACGAACCTCAACGGGCAGATCTATTACGACGGGCAGACCATCACCCGCGAAGGGTATCCCATCGCCTCTTTCTTCGGGCTGCAGGCCGAGGGTATTTTCCAAAGCACCGACGAAATTGCCAAACACGCCTTCCAGAACGCCGTGACCAAACCCGGCGACCTGAAATACCGCGATACCGACGGCAACGGCCTGATCGACAACAACGACCGGGTGGTGATCGGCAACAGCATTCCGGGCTACACCTACTCCTTTAACGTGGGCGCTTCCTGGCGCGGCTTCGAGCTCACCGCCTTTTTGCAGGGCGTCCAGGAGGCCGATACCTACCTGAACGGCAACCTGGCACAGCCCTACCGCAACGGCGCCGGCATTACCCCCGACTGGCTGACCGGGTCGTGGACGCCGGAAAACCCGGGCGCCCGCCTGCCGCGGCTGACTACCGGCAACGGCTACCCGCAAAACTTCCAGACTTCCAGCTTCTGGATCCAGGACGCTTCGTACCTGCGGCTGAAGAACCTTCAGCTCAGCTACTCGGTCCCCGAAACCTGGACGAAGAAGGTGCGGATCAGCGGTCTGAAACTGTTTGCCAACGCCCAGAACTACGTCACGTTCACCAAGTTCAAGCTGAGCGATCCCGAACGGAACCTCACCAAAACCAACCCGATCGATTACCCGAACTACAAAAGCGTAACCGCCGGTTTCAACTTATCCCTGTAAAGAAAACCCTTCATGAAAAAGATATTCATCTACCTGTTCGTGCTGGCGGCCGGCGCTTCGTGCAAAAAATCCTTCCTGGATACGGAGCCTACCGACCGGTTTACACAGGACAATTTCTGGAAGACCCGCGAAGAGGCCGAGGCGGCCCTGAACAGCACCTATGCCGCCCTGCTGCACAACGGCCTGTTCGGCAGCAACATACCCGTGCTGTACGAAGTGGCCACGCCCAATGCCTACAACAGCAACAACACCAACGGCTTCAACAACATCGCCCAGGGCATTCACGATGCCGCCAATTCGGCAATTATCAACAACGCCTGGAACGGCGCCTATGCCGGCATCGGGCGGGCCAACAACCTGCTGGCCAACCTCGACAACGTGCCCCTGGACTCCACGCTAAAGAAGCGGTTCCGGGCCGAGGCGCAGTTTCTGCGGGCCGTGTTTTATTTTCACCTGTGGAACCGCTACGGCGGCGCCCCCCTGATCACCGAAGCCACCAACTACGAAACCCAGTCCACCCTGCCGCGCGACTCCGCCGGCCGGCTCCTGCAGCAGGTAGTGGCCGACCTGGACGCGGCGGCTGCCGGCCTGCCCGCCACTTACACCAGCGCCGATAAAGGCCGCGCCACCAAAGGTGCCGCCCTGGCCCTGAAGGCCCGGGCCCTGCTGTATGCCGGGCGCTGGGCTGAGGCCGCCGCCGCCGCCAAAGCGGTGATCGACAGCAAAACCTACAGCCTGTTCCCCGACTACCGGGCCCTGTTTTACCTGGAGAACGAAGGCAATGCGGAAGTGATCTTCGACATCCAGTTCCGGTTCCCCGAGTTCACCCACGGCCTCGACATTGCCCTCGACCAGTTCAATACCGTGGCACCGCTGCCCGACCTGGTGAACGACTACTATGCAAAGGACGGCCTGCCCATCCAGGGCTCGCCCCTATACAATGCCCAAAAGCCCTACGACAACCGCGACCCCCGCCTGCAGCAGACGATCATCGTGCCGGGCAGCCAGTTCAAGGGCGCCCCTGTCGTCGAAGGGCAGTACCCGCAGACCGGCTACGGCCAGAAAAAATACAGCGTGTACAAGGATAACGAAAAGCCCTCCCTGGTGCGGGCCGACGGCCAGTCGGAGCTGAACATCATCTGGATACGGTATGCCGACGTGCTGCTCACTTATGCCGAGGCGCAGAACGAGGCCGCCGGCCCCGACGAGTCGGTCTATGCCGCCGTCAATGCCGTCCGCAAGCGGGCCGGCATGCCCGATTTCCCTACCGGCCTCAACCAGGAGCAGCTGCGCCGCGAGATCCGCCACGAGCGCCGGATCGAACTGGCAGGGGAGGGGGCTTATTATTTCGACCTGCGCCGCTGGCGCACCGCCGAAACCGCCCTGCCCGGGAACCTCTACAATGTCAAAGGCGCCAAGATCGGCGCCCGCACCTTCAATGCCGGCCGCGACTACCTCTGGCCCGTGCCTTCGGTAGCCATCCAGAACAACCCGGCCCTGACCCAAAACCCCAATTACGGAAAATAACCCTGAACGCTCAACGATGAAATTTTTGAAAAAGCCTTTTTGGCAACTCCTGGCGGTGGCGGCCCCCCTGCTGGCCGCGGCGCCGGTGCAGGCGCAGCAAAAGTCCGCTGCCCGTCCGCCCAACATCATCTTTATCATTGCCGACGACCTGGGGTATGGCAACCTCACCAGCTTTAACCCCGGCAGCAAAATTCCCACGCCCAATATCGACCGGCTGGCCAAAGAAGGCACCCGCTTTACGAGGTTCTATGCCGGCAACACGGTTTGCGCTCCTTCGCGCTGCGCCCTGATGACGGGCCGGCATATGGGCCATGCCTATGTGCGGGGCAACAACAACGTGCCCCTGCGCCCGCAGGATACTACGCTGGCGCAGCGCCTGCAGGCCGCCGGCTATGTTACCGGCATGTTCGGCAAATGGGGCCTGGGCGAGGAAAGCCAGACCGGCGCGCCCCACCTCAAAGGGTTCGACGCTTTTTACGGTTATCTCAATCAAACCCATGCCCACGACTATTTTACCGACCACCTCTTCGAGCTCAAAGGCGGCAAGCTGGCCCGCGTGGAGGTGGACACCACCCGGTATGCGCACGACCTGATCGCCGGCCATGCCCTGGACTTTTTACAGGAAAACAGGAACAAGCCGTTCTTCCTGTACCTGCCCTTTACCATTCCGCATGCCGAGCTGCGGCTGCCCGACAGCCTGATCCGGCCGTTCCTGAATGCCGACGGCAGCAGCAAGTTCGCTCCCGACCGCCCGTTCCCCGGCCGGAACACGTACAGCGCCCAGGCGCACCCCCATGCGGCCTTTGCCGCCATGATCACCAAGCTGGACAGCGATGTCGGCCGCCTGCTGCAACAGGTCAAAGCCCTGGGCCTGGACGACAATACCTATATTTTCTTTACCAGCGATAACGGTCCGCACAAGGAAGGCGGCGCCGATCCGGACTACTTCCAGAGCGCCGGCCCGCTGCGGGGCATCAAGCGCGACCTGTACGAAGGCGGCATCCGCGTGCCCCTGCTGGTGCGGGCGCCCAAAAAGGT
This sequence comes from Huijunlia imazamoxiresistens, assembly GCF_037132455.1. Taxonomy (NCBI): domain Bacteria; kingdom Pseudomonadati; phylum Bacteroidota; class Chitinophagia; order Chitinophagales; family Chitinophagaceae; genus Huijunlia; species Huijunlia imazamoxiresistens. The sequence goes on from NZ_JBBBEI010000011.1 coordinate 65,840, forward strand.
GCCGGCCAACCGCACCAGCGATGTGCCCTGGGCGTTCTGGGACGTGGTGCCCACCCTGGCCCAGCTGAGCGGCGCCCCGGTGCCCGGCGGGGGGGACGGCCTTTCCTTTGCCCCGGCCGTGCTGGGACAGGCGCAGCCACGCCGCCACGACTACCTGTACTGGCAGTTCCGCGAGGGCCTGCTGAAGGAAGCCGTGCTCCAGGGCGACTGGAAGCTGATCCGCTTTAAGTCCAAAGGCAGCGCCGAGCGGCTGGAATTATACCACCTGAAGGAGGATGTAGGGGAGCAGAACAACCTGGCGGCCCGTTATCCCGACCGGGTGCGGGCCCTGCAGGCCCTGCTGAAAGGCGCCAAAACCCCTTCCGAGCATCCCGCCTTCGACTGGTCGGAGGAAGAGCTGTAAGCCGGGTCTTTACACAATTCCATCAAGAACCCTTTTCCGCTTTCTCCCTGCTTGGTGCAGGGAGAAAGCGGAAAAGGGTTTTGTATTTCAGAGTGAGCAACCCGGGCATGTGGCGAAAAAAAATAGTGATGACATGGAGGTGGCTTCCAGCAGCGGATACCTTGTGCCGCTAGGCACAAGTGGTGGGTAGAAAAGGTTCAGTTGGTAGCTTTCGTTCCGTTAGTAACGACTGGTAGGTTGCAATTACCAGCCGTTCCTAACGGAACGGAAATCCTCTGATTGAACTTTTTCTACCCACCAATCGTCCCTGACGGGACGGGCAGTCTTTTAGCCGCTTTTCACTGCTTGTCATGGGCCACTCAATACACCGTGATCTTGCCGAACTGGGCCCAGGTATTGGTATAATCCATATCCGGGGTCTGGCAGGCGGCCCAGACCTTGTAGGAGCCGGCCGTAATGGAGGTAGGCACATAAAAGCTCATGTTCCCTTCCCATTGCGTAAAGCCGCCGCCGTTATAGACAAAACTCCCGATCTCGGTCAGCCCATAGGTGGAGAGGTTCTGCAGGTACACCTTGTAGGGAATATTCGTGGCCGCGATGCCGACGCTCAAATTTTGGATGGTAAAGTCGCGCACCGAAATGTAGTTGCCCTTGTACAGGGCGTTGGGGTAGATGGTCGAATAGGTTTTCTGGTTGCCGGTGTTGCGCAGCGGGTAGATGCCCATGTCGCGCTTGTCGGTGGGGGCGAACCGGTTTTTGGCCGAATAATACCACCCTATTTTATCCGAGGCATAGAGCACATCGCTGACCGCGCCGGCAGCGGTCATCACCGCCAGGATGCGGTCCTCGTGGTCCTGGGCGCACACATGTCCCAGCTCGTGCAGGGCGATCTCCTGGTAGCCCTTGCGGTAGGGTACCTCCGTTTGCTGGGTGAACAGGGTAATGGCGGGGTTGAAGAAGACGTCCGCTTCCAGCACCCGGCCGCAGGTAACGTCCTTCCAGGTGACGGCCCATCCCACGATGTTATTGGCCCAGGAAAGGCCGTAGTTATTTTTCAGGTCCGTTTCGTTCAGCCAGCCGACGACGTTGTTGTTGTCGCGCCGCAGCGGGATGGTGGCGCTCTTGGTGCGGTTGATAGTCAGCACCGGGTAGATGGCATTCCATTTATAGGCTTCCGACACCAGCATATTCACCCAGAACTCCGAATTCCAGTAATAGGCGGTCAGCGCAATGCCGGTAGTATGGTAACCGCAGTACACGTACGAGTTGACCCTTGCCGGCACCAGGGCCAGCAGGCATCCCAACAGGGGAATCAATAGCTTCTTCATATGGAGGCGTTTAAAGGTTAGTGGATCTGGGCGGTCAGCTTGCTCAGGGGATAGTATTCGTTTTCGGTGTCCGCCGCCCGTTGCGTTTTCACGCCGACTTCGTTGGATATGTTACCCTGCCCGGGTTCGCGGCCCATCTCCCTGCCGGCCCGCGGATAACTTTGGTTTCCGTAAAGGATCTTGCCGTCGGCTACATCCCGGATGATGCTGCCGGCATAGCTGAATACTTTTTCTCCCTGTACCAGGAACACGCCTTTATCGTGGTTCAGTACGGGGGCATAACGGGCAGGGGCAGACGAAATGAACACCAGGTATTTGACGCCGGGTTCAAATACGGGCATGTGCGAGACGTCCATCGTTTCGGTGCCGGAGGTGCCGCCCAGGGTGGTGTAAGTGGCCGTGGCGCCGTCATGGGCGCCCTTCACCACCTTTTCGATCCGGAAGGTGTTGCTGGTGATGATCATGCCGTTGGGGTCTTTGGAGGATTCTTTCTTCTCCAGGCTGCCGATAAAGACCAGGGCCGCGTTGCCGGAAAGCCAGTGGAGGTCGTCTTCGTGCAGGTTCATCGGCCGGTTGCTCTGGGCCGCGGCGGCCGGGGGATCGGCCGGGGGATTGTCGGCGCGGGTGGCGCTTTCCTGCCGTTTGGTGCGGCAGCACAGGCACAGGACTGCACAGATGAAAAGGGAGGTCATTTTCATAACTGAATAGTTTTTCCGTGTGATGCAATAGTGGTTGGTACAGATGGGGTAGAAGCCCCTTCCGGATACCACGGACCTGTTTTTCAACGAGCAGATTGGTACAAAGATAGCCTATGTGTTAACTTATTTATAATTTATATTTTTAATAAGTTGTTGAGATTGCTGGCCCGTCTATCCTGTTTTCGGGGCAGGACAAGCGGCGCTGCCGCGGGAATTATCTTTGAAAGGCAGCCGACGAAAGAAAACCGTACCGGGGCTTTCTTCGTACATGATTGCACCAGCAAACCCTATTGGTTGACCCAACAGCAACTCCTTATGCGCCGATTCTTTGCAAAAGCCATATGCCTCAGCCTGGCCGGGCTCCTGGCCACTCCTTTTCTTCACGCCCAGGCGGGCCGCAAAGGCCTTTACGTGGCCAATGCCCTGTCGAAAGTGCCGGTGGCGGAGGCCCTGGTGCAAAGTGTGGACGGGCGCTTTTCCGCCACCGCCGACGAAAGCGGCTTTGTGCCGCTGCACCGGCTGCCGGCGGGCGTGGGTCAGCTGTACCTGACGCGGATCGGCTTTGAGCCCGACACCCTGGAGGTCGCTTCCCTTTCGTTTGCGGGTACGCCCCCGGTAGTGTTCCTGCAGGCCCGGGTGGCTTCCCTGGCAGAGGTGAGGGTGCGGTCCGCCGCCGGCGCCGGTATTTTTAAAACCATCAGCGACCTGGACATTCACCTGCGCCCCATCAATAATTCCCAGGAGGTGCTGCGGATGGTGCCGGGCCTGTTCATCGGCCAGCATGCCGGCGGTGGCAAGGCCGAGCAGATCTTTTTGCGGGGTTTTGACATTGACCACGGCACGGATATCCACATCACGGTGGACGGCCTGCCGGTGAACATGGTCAGCCATGCCCACGGCCAGGGCTATGCGGACCTGCACTTCGTCATTCCCGAGCTGATCGAGAAAGTGGCTTTTAATAAAGGACCCTACTTTGCCGACAAGGGCAACTTCACCACGGCCGGTTTCGTGGAATTCAAAACCAAAGATTTTCTCGAAAAGAATTTTCTGAAGGCGGAAGGCGGTCCATACGGTACCTTTCGCGGCATCGCCGGCCTTAACCTGCTGCAACCCCGGGGCGACCGCCGCAGCCGGAGCCTGTATGCCGCCGGGGAAGGTTCCTTTACCCGGGGCTATTTCGACAGTCCCCAGGATTTCAGCCGCTTCAACGGCCTGCTGAAATACCAGGGCGACCTGGGTGCCTTCGGTACGTTGACCGCTTCTCTCAGCAGCTTTACCAGCCGGTGGGACGCCTCGGGCCAGGTGCCCGACCGGGCGGTGGAAAGCGGCCTGATCGGCTTTTACGGCGCCATCGACAATACCGAAGGCGGAAAAACCTCCCGCCACAACGCCAGCCTGGAGCTGCTGCAGCACCGGGGCGACGGCAGCGCCCTGCGCCACCAGCTGTACTACAGCCGCTACCGGTTCGAGCTGTATTCCAACTTTACCTTTTTCAAAGAAGACCCGGTCAACGGCGACCAGATAAGGCAGAAGGAAGACCGGCATATTTACGGCTATAACGGCGCGTACCGCAAAGCGTTTTCCCTGGCCGGCCTGCCCACCGAAACCCGGGCCGGCGTACAGCTGCGCCTCGACGACATCCGGGGCATCGAGCTGACCCGTACCCGCAACCGCAAGACCAATACGCAGGACATCATGCGGGGCGATGTGGGCGAAGGCAATGCAGGGGCGTACTGGTCGCAACGCCTGTCCCTTTCCAAAGACCTGGACCTGACCGCCGCCCTGCGGGGCGACGTTTTTTCCAACCGCTATCGTGACCGGCTGCAAGCCGCGGAACGCTCGTCGCGTTCCGCTCTCCTCAGTCCGAAGCTGAATCTCGACTACCGCCTCAGCGACCGGGTGCAGCTGTACCTGTACAACGGCCGGGGCTTTCATTCCAATGATACGCGGGTAGCGGTACAACAGGAAGGCCGCAAGGTGTTGCCCCCGGCCTATGGGTCCGACCTGGGCGGCGTTTTCAAGCCGGGCAAAAAGCTGGTGAAGCGATACTCGATAAAGATCAGTGAAGGACGGACCTCTGCCACCACCTCCAGGAGGCGGCCGGTGTCCCTGCTGCAGTGGACCGGGATGCGGGAAGAAACTTCGGCGATGGCTTCCCGGAAAAAGCGAAAATCATCCTCATCCTTATCAATGATCAGGATGCGGGGAAGGTTGTGCAATTCTGATTTCATGGCAAAAGCATTGACGTGTTTTCCGTACCAGCAATAACAGAAGTAATGCGGTTCCCGGGCGCCGGTAGCGGAGGCCCGGAAACCAACATAACTAAAGGGAATATACAAGCATAGCCGAAAAGCAGGACAAGGCGGCCGAAAGAAGCCCCTGTTGCACACATCACGTAACACTGTACCCCCGCCGGCGCTCTCCGTATTTTTCGGAGAGCAAATTAGCCATTCCTAAAGTAAGCCCTTAGCCCATGCGTCTCAATTGTTCATCAAATTGTCTCGCACGTCTCCTGCCTTCCCCCCGCCCCTGCCGGGGGAAACAGGAAGCCGGCAAACAAGCCGCTGATGCTTAGGCCGAAAGCCCCGGAATGGGCATCGGGAACAAAAAATCCTGGAAAACACTGAAGGAGGCCATCTTCACATGATGGGCATAATTCTCCAGGCTATGGTGCAGTTTCTTGGCATAGAAGGGATCCAGCTTGCTGATCACCTGGTTCACCCGGTGTATTTCGTCGATCAGGGCCTGCCGATGGGCCTCATCGAAGGGAGCGTTCTGTTGCACCAGGGTTTCAAACTGCTCTTTAAAATGTTTCTCCACCTCCTTGTAATACGGCTGCAACAAGGGGTCGGCGGTATACGTCTTCAGGTGGGCCAGGCGGATGGCATCGGCCTGCTTTTGCCTGTCGACTTCGTTGCGGGAACAGGAGGCCAGCACAGATACCAGGGCGGGGGCTTTGAATAACAGCGCCTGGTCTTCAGGAGTCAATTTTTCGATCTGTTTCATCATAGCTCAAAAATTTAAAAATGTAGGGCCGGACGGTTCGCGGATTCGTCAAATTGCACCCGGTAATTTACTATAAGTTTACGAGTTTACGCGTTTACGAGTTTACGAGTTCCTGACGGGCGCCAGCAACTCGTAAACTCGTAAACTTGTAAACTCAGTAAACTAATCTTTCTTGATACTCCTGTATTGGGTCGGAGACATCCCCATGACCTTGGTGAAGCGGCGGGAAAAGTAGCAGGGGTCCTCGAAGCCCAGGTCGAAGGCGATCTCCTTGCTGGGGCGGTCGCTGAAGTCGAGCTCCCGGCAGGCCTTCTGCATTTTCATCTGGATAAAATAATCGATGGGGGCATAGCCGGTCTTCTGCTTGAACAGGCTGGAAAACCGCGAGGGGGAATAATTATAGATACGGCTCAGCTCTATGAGGGAAAGGTTCTCATTGATGTGCTCGTGCATGTAATGGATGGCGCTGTCCACCGTGTCCATTTTGGGCGGGGCGGCCTGCACCTCCGCGTGGCGGGAGTTGTAGAGGAAGAGGGAGAGAAAGTGCGACAGGCACATGTTGGCAAACAGGAGGTTGTCGGTGCTGTAGCCCAACTCCAGGGTCTGGTACATCTTCGAAAACAGGGCCACCACCTCGCCGCCGCCTTTGACAAAGGAAGGCTGAAAGTAGGCCTGCACGGCCTGCAGGGAGTTGAAATGCGCCAGCTGCTCGCCGCCGAAATGCATCCAGTAAATGCTCCAGGGATCCTCGTCGGACCCGCCGTAGGCATGCTCGGTATGCTGCGGCAGGATGAACATCTCATTGGGTCCTACCCGGTATTTGCGGTCGCCCGACTTGAACCAGCCGTGGCCGTCCACGCAAAAAAAGAGGATGTTCTCGTCCAGCCCCTTTTTGCGGTAGGTATAATGGCCCGAGGCCTTGGGATAATACCCCAGGCTGGAGATGTGCAGTTGCTTTAGCCAGGAGTCGTTCTGCACACGATCCTTCATGACGGGCCGGGGGATCTCGATATGGCGGCGCCCCAGGCCGTGCCAGCGGTTCCGGCGCGCGGCGCCGGTAGTTACCACATCGGTGGTCATCCGTTGTTCTGTCACCAACATATTGCTGAACTTTTAGCGTTCCGAGGGTTCTCCCCTTCCCGCCCCCGGCAGAGGAACAGGAAGGGAAAGGAACCGGTAACGGTTTATTTGGTTTTTGCCGAAGCGGCGCCGGGTTTTACCTGCTGCAGGGGCACGACGCTGTTGAGGTATTCTTCAATATTGGTATAGCCGTCCTTATTGCGGTCGAGGGAGGCGTCGGCAGCGCTGTTGGGGTTCAGGCCCACCTTCTTTTCCCAGGCATCCGGCATGCCATCGTTGTCGGCGTCTTTATAAGGCGTGCCCTTGTATTCGGGATACCCGCCCACCTGGCTGATGTCGTAGATAATGCCTTTCTTGTACGAATCCTCGGGCAGGCGGCGCTTTACGTACTCGGGGGTGAAGACGCGGCCGCCCGAGCGGGGCTCGATCTTTCCGGAGCGCACTTCCTCCACGATGCGGCGGTCCACCGGGTCGCGCTGGGGCAGGGAGGCGCCCACGTTCTGCAGTACGTACTGGTAGGCGGCCTGGGGGGACAGGGTCACTACAGGGGCCATAGGGAAGGGCTTATCCACGCGGATCTGGCTGGTGAACGCGCCGGCGTTGGGCTTGTCGCCGATCTGCACGCCGCCGTCCCAGTTGTCTTTGGTCACGCGCGCATTGCCGTCCATGATGTTGCCGGCCACGTAGGCCTTACCGTACTGTTCGGGGGCCGACTGGTCGCGGTTGCCTTCGGGCTTGAGGATGCGGTAGCCTTCGGGTTTGTCCACGGGGGTCATGGGACCGGGCTTGTAGTAGTTGTTGATAAAGTTGAACAGCGATTTATGGTCGCCGCCGTCGGCGGAGCGGTTCCACCAGTTGAACACGACGTTGTTCACGAAGCCGAAGTCGCCGTACATGCCGATGGAAGGGTTGCGGGAGATGTTGTTCGCCCAGAGGTTGCGCATGAAGGTGCTGTTCAGCCCGCCGATGGTGCTGCCGAAGGAGTGGTTGTAGGTATCCAGGGCCTCGGAAAAGATGGAGTTCTGGATGGTCACGTTCACGGTCGGCAGCTTTTCGCCCTTGGAGCCGTCCTTGCGGTCGTACACGTGGCGGTACATCGACATGTTCTCGTCGAGGCCCCAGGAGGCCGATACGTGGTCGATGATGATGTTGCCCACGCCGTTGCCACCCAGGGCGTCGTCGCGGCGGCCTACGTTGGTCTCTCCACGGCGGAAGCGCATGTAGCGGATCACCACGTCGTGGGTATCGATCCAAACGGATTCGCCGGCCACGCACACGCCGTCGCCGGGCGCCGTCTGGCCGGCAATGGTGATATAGGGAGCGCGGATGTCGATGGGGCTTTTCAGGCGGATGATGCCGGCCACGTTGAACACCACGATGCGGGCGCCGCCCTGCTCGCAGGCTTCCCGAAGGGTGCCGGGACCGCTGTCTTCGAGGCTGGTGACCACGAACACTTTACCGCCGCGGCCGCCAAAGGAGTAGGCGCCGCCGCCTTCCGCGCCGGGGAAGGCGGGAATTTTTGCCTGCGGCAGGTCGGAGGGCTTGGAGGCCCAGGGAATAAACGGTTTGCCGGCTTTGGCTTCCTGTTCAATGATGGGCAGGGCCTTGGCCCAGGCCGCGTCGGCGCGGCGGTCGGCTTCGGCCATAAAGGCGTCGGACTTGGCCTGCACGTCGGGGGGGATGGTGGGGTACTGAGCCCTGGCGGCGGGGGCCGCGCCCAGGGCGGCCGCGAACAGGGCGATCGGGAGGAGGTTCTTTTTCATTATGCGCTTATCGTAAGGGTTTAAATGCTTTTAAGTTAAAAAGAAGGGGGGAAAGGAAAACCGATCCCCCGTCACTTGCTTGCTTGTATCTGACAGCGTTTTCCGGAGCGCGGGCTTAATACCCGTCGTTCTGGATGAATTCTTTTTTATTGGTGACGGCATCCAGCTGGGCCTGCGGAATGGGCCGCAGTACGTGGAAGGCCTTGATGTTCGGCTTCGCGTCGGGGTTGTAAGCGGTTACCCGCTCCACCAGCTTGCCGGTCCGTTTCAGGTCGTACCAGCGCACCTGCTCGCCCGCCAGTTCCCTGGCCCGCTCGTCGAGGATAAAATCAAGGGAGACATCGGTGGGCGCGATCTGCATGGCGGCTTCCCTGCCGGGTAGGGCGGCGCGCTTGCGCACCTCGTTGATAAAGTAGGCGGCCGAGTCCGTCTTTCCCAGACGGAACTGCGCTTCGGCGGCTACCAGGTATAGCTCCGCCAGGCGGATGACGAACACATCGCGCGAGCTCTGGGGCTCCGTGGCCGAGGCCCGGGTGGGATCGTCGAACTTTTTGAGGGATACATAATGGAAGCGATCCTTAGGCGTGCCGTTGGCGCCATACACGTCGTTGACGTCATAGATGGTGTACTTCTTGCCGGCACGATCCGCTGCGGGAATCGCTTTTTTGGAAACCAGCACGGCCGTATCGCCCAGGTTCATCCCGGGAGGGCGCTTGGAGGCATCCGGCTGGTTGGCATACCAGACCGTTTTGAAGGAGGCGTTATAACGGGCGTCGTTCTGCTCGTTAAACGCCTGCAGCAGGTGCAGCGTCGGCATGTAGCGGACGTTGGGGAAGCCGTTTTCCACGTCGCGCAGCATACCCGGCAGGGTGTTGTACTCCATGAGGAACAGGCTGTGCCCCAGGTTGCTGCCCGCGTTGAAAGCCAGGTTGGTGGAGTAGTTCACCGCCCAGATCACTTCCGCGTTCTTCTGGTTGTTCATTTTCCAGAGGTCGGCATAATTGGGCAGCAGCCGGAAACCGTAGTCGGTGATCACTTTCTTCGCATAGTTGCTGGCCTCCTGGTGGCGTCCGCGGGTCAGCAGGGCTTTAGCCAGGAAGGCTTCGGCTACGGGTTTGGTGGCCCTGCCATAGTCGGCGGTGGTGTTGGGCAGGTTAGCAACGGCAAAATCGAGGTCGGCAAAGATCTGGTTGTACACGGTTTCGGCCCCGGTGCGGTTGGCAGTGGTCACCATCGATTCGGTGGGCTCCAGGGTAAAATGGATGTTGCCGAAGGTTTCCACCAGGTGATAGTAATACCAGGCCCGCAGGAAGCGCAGCTCGCCTTCCAGCACAGGCTTGCGGGTAGCGCTCAAGCCGGCCTCGTTGATCGACTTCAGCGCGGTGTTGACCAGGTTTATGGCCGCGTAACAGGGCTGCCACATTTTGGTATTCACCCACAGGTTGTCGGAAATCAGGCCCTGGTAGGTGGTCAGCGGCGTCTGGGGGAAGATCCCGTTGACACCGGTGCTGCCGTTAAAGGCCGCGTTGGTCCAGATATCGGTACCCATTTCCAGCAGGGCGTAGCCTTCTTCTTTTCCGTACAGGTTGCGGTTATAGGTATAGGCGGCATTTACACCCGACTCAAAACCCTCGGGGGTCTTAAACAGGCTTTCGGCCGTTGCCCCGCTGGGGTTGAATTCTTCCAGGGATTTTTTACAGGATACGGAGGCGGAAACCACCAGCAGGAAGGGGACGATCTTTTTTATAGAGAATTTCTTGATGTTCATGATGTGCTTACATTAATCGTTAGAAAGAGACATTTAAACCGGCAACAAACAATTTGGACAGGGGTTGGTCGATGATCCCCTCGCTCTCGGGATCGAAGTCCTTTTTGTTGGAGATCCAGCCCAGGTTTTTGCCGGATACATACACCCGCAGGTTGTCCATTTTGAAGCGGTCGCTCAGGGCCTTGGGCAGCGTATAGCCCAGGGTCACGTTGCGCAGCTTCACGTAGGAGTTTTCAAACTCGGTCAGCGTGGTCACATACGAGGAGCTGCGGGTGGCATGCGGACGGGGATAGGCATTGGTGGGGTTTTCCGGCGTCCAGTAATCCACACGCGAGCCGTTCTGGCTGCCGTTGCGCACGAATTTGGCATAGTAATCCGAACTCATCCACTGGCCGACACGGGCAAAGAAGAAGACGTTCAGGTCGAAGCCTTTGTACTTGAAGTCATTGCTGAAGCCGCCGGTCCATTTGGGCACCCGGGTGCCGATAAAGGTACGGTCGTGGGCGGTGATGGCGCCGTCGGGCTTGCCATCGGGACCGGAGAGGTCGGCGATCCTGATATCGCCGGGGAGCGCATTGTATTTGGCGGCTTCGGCCTCTTCACCCAGTTGCCAGATGCCGATCTTTTTATAATCGTAGTAAATGGTCGGGGAATAGCCCAGGATCAGCGACTGCCGGTAATCGTTAGCGATGACATTTCCGTTGGGCAGGGAGGTGATCTTCTCGCGGTTCCGGGTAAAGGTGATATTGCTCGACCAGGTAAACGCCTTGCCTACGATGTTCTGGGTGGTAAGCCCCAGCTCGACACCGCGGTTCTTCATTTCCCCTACGTTGCGGTTGATGGTGGACACACCGGTGGAGCCGGGCAGTGTATACGGGAAGATCAGGTTATAGGTGCGGGCATCGTAATATTCGATCGTACCGCTGATCCGGTTTTTCAGGATGCCGAAATCCAGGCCGACGTTCTTGGTAGCGGTCATCTCCCACTCCAGGGCGTCGTTGCTGATGGTGGGGTTGATGCCGTAAGCGATAGCGGCATTGGCATCGTCGTAGGAGAAGGGGATCTGGGTCAGGGAGTTTTGCGTGCCGTAGGGGTTGATCACGTCATTGCCCGAAACACCATAGCTGGTTCTCAGTTTCAGTTCGCTGAAGAGGTTCGTATTTTTCATAAAATCCTCGTCGGCGATCCTCCAGGCCAGGGCGGCCGAGGGGAAGAACGCCCACTTGTTGCCGGGTCCCAGTTTGGAAGAACCATCGCTACGGCCGGTCAGGGTCAGCAGGTATTTGCCCAGGTAGCCATAGTTGACCCGGCCCGTAAAGGACACCAGGTTCTGCTTGTTGTAGCCGCTGCCCCAGAAAGGCTGCTGGGAAGCGCTACCGATATTGTAGAACGACTGGTGCGGGAACAGTTGGTTGCGGCCGCCGGCAAAGCTGTTGGTGTTCACCTGCTGCTGGTAGCTGGTCACGCCGGTAAAGGCCAGGGAGTGGTCACCGATCTCCTTTTTATAATTCAGCAGGTTTTCCCAGATGAAAAAGCTGCTTTGGCTGTTGGTGATCTGCGACTGCGAGTTGGCGCCTTTGCCGTCGATGGTATTTTTTCCATAATACCAGCCGTGCACCTGGCCGGACTGGGTGGTGGAGAAATTGGAGCGGAGGCTCAGGTCTTTAAGGGGTGTCAGCTCCAGGTAGGCGGTGGCGGAAAAGCGGTTGGTCTTTACGTTCCGGTCCCATTGGCCGGGCTGCTGGTCGGCCAGCGGGTTGATATCGCTGCCGCCGTTGGGCCACAGGATAAAGTTGCCGGCGGAATCATAGGCCGAACCGATGGGCGGTGTTTTGGAAGCCTGGTTGAAGGGATCGCGGCGTACGTCGTTGTCGATATGGGCCAGTTGCGAGCTGATCCCGGCTTTCATCCAGCTGTTGATGGTCTGGTCGATATTGAACCGGCCGGTATAGCGCTTGTATTCGTCCTGCTTCAGCAGGCCTTTTTCGTGGTAGTAACCGGCGGAAAAATACACCTTGGTCTTGTCGGTGCCCCCGGAAACGCCGACCTGGTAGTCCTGCTGGGCACCATTGTTCAGCAACTGGTCCTGCCAGTCCACGTATTGCCCCTTTTGGATGGCGGCCAGCTGGGCCGGATTGAACACCTTGGCGTCGTCGGCAGGGCTGTTCCACACACCGGCTGCCCGGAAAGCTTCCCGTTTGAACGCTACGTATTCGGGACCGCTCTGGAACTCGCCATAACCGGCTACCCTGGAAATACCGGAATAGGTATTGAAGGATAACTTCGGCTTGCCGCTGGTGCCCCTTTTGGTGGTGATGAGCACAACGCCGTTAGCGCCTCGGGAGCCGTAAATGGACGTGGAAGAAGCATCCTTCAGCACTTCGATCGACTGGATGTCGTTGGGGTTGATATCGGTGGGGTTTACGCCCTGCACGCCATCCACGATGTACAATACATTGTTGGAGCTGCCAGGATTACCAATGGAACGGGTACCCCGGATCCGGATGTTGGGGCTGGCGCCGGCATAGCCGTTATCGCGGTACATATCCATGCCGGGCACCTTGCCCTGGATGGCTTCCATGGGGGTGGTAACCGGCACCTTGGTCAGCTCGGCTCCTTTTACGGAAACCACCGAACCGGTGAGGTCGCGCTTTTTCACCGTGCCGTACCCCACAACCACCACTTCGTCCATGGACCGCACCGAAGTCTTCATGTCTACCGACAACGAAAAGGTGGTACCGGCCTTCAGGGTATAGCCCGACAGGGTCTGGGCCTCGTAGCCCGCAATGGATAAGGAAATGCTGTAGGGGCCTCCGGCAGGCACGCTGGGAAAGAAGAAGATACCGGACGTATCGGAAACAGTGCCCGACATAAAGTTGGCGACGCGGTTGCGGAGCACTACGGAAACGTTGGAGAGGGGTTCGTTATTGGCGCCCTTTACGATGCCTTTTACCTGGCTGGAGCGCTCCTGCGCCCGGGCAGCGAATGGCTGGAGAAAGGGAAGAAGAAAGAGGAGGGCCAATAGAACGGGCCCGGAGGAAAACGGTTTAAACTTCATATAGCTTGCAATTTTTAAAAAACAATAAAAGTCCTTCCGCCAGCAGGGCTGGCCGTTCCACCCGCTATGAGGCAGGAGGCGTTAGTTGATGAATCCGGATATTATTTGCTGATGATATAGGCAGAATCCTTTTTCTTGACCGTCAGGTGGTGCATGGCGGCGATATCACTTAATATAATTTCCAAAGAATCCGAACGCTCGTATTTGCCTGTGAAGTAAATGTCCCGGACGTCTTTGGGCCGGTACACGATCTTCACGTTGAACAGCATTTCCAGCTGGTCAAAGGTTTTGCCCAGCGACTGGTTGGTAAACATATACCACGAGCCTTTGTTGTTTTCCGGCACCGAAGGATCGTCGAAGGACAGGCTTTCCGCGGCGGCTCCCGGCTTGGCGGCGTCCCGGGCAAAGCCGTGCACCCGGGCGGTGGTGGTTTTCGTGTCGTACTCCAGCTCCTGGCCGGGGGCCAGGAAATAGTCCTGCCGCAGCTGCCGCCTGGCGTCCGGCACCGACCGCACCACTACCCTACCCTCAAACAGGCGTACGCTGATGCGGGGCGCCTTTTTAAAAGCGGTCACGGTGAATTCCGTTCCCAGGGCGGTAGTCGACAGGTCGCCGCTGTAGACCGTAAACGGCCGGGCTGCATTTTTGGCTACCCGGAAGCGGGCTTCCCCTTCCAGGGTGATGTCGCGCCGGCCCGGGGCAAAGGGTTCGGAAAAATCCACCCCGCTGGCGGGGGCCAGGATGATCACCGAGCCGTCCTGCAAGCGGATTTGTTTTTCCGTGCCCGTGGCATTCCATTCGTGCCGCACGTTTGCCAGCGGCGCCTCTTTCGTCACGGTATCTTCTTTGGCTACCGGTCCTCCGGCCGGCTGTTCGGGATACAGCAGGCGGTAGCCCAGTCCCAGCACCAGCAGCACGGAGGCCGCCACCGAAACGGACACCACGATTTTATACAGCCGGCTGCGGCCCCCTCGGGGCGCTTCATCGGCATAGGCGTACCCGGATTCGGTCATCGGCACCACTTTGGAGCCCGAAATGGTTTGCTCAAACCGGCTCCACTCCTCTTCCACGTTGATCCGGTTGACCGTCTCCCGCACTTTGGCCAGGCGCCAGGCTTTTTCCAGCTCTCCGAAGTACTGCAGGTTTTGCTCGTCGGCCTCCAGCCAGGCTGTTACCAACCCTTCTTCCACCGCATCGGCTTCCCCTGACAAATACTTTGTCAGTAACTCATCATATTCTTGTCTGTTTTCCATGCGCTGTATGGTAATTACGAGTAAGGGAAAGGTTACCCCTACACGGGAATGAAAAAATTTTTACTTTTTTAGAAAAAGGCAAAAAGCCAGGACCAGCAGGAAGGTCAGGAGGTAGCCGGACAGGGCGGTGCGGAGCTTTGCCAGGGCCCGGCTCATCTGGGTTTCGACGGTCTTGACCGAGATGCCGAGCTGTTGGGCGATCTGGGCGTATTTCAGTTCTTCGTAGCGGCTGAGGATAAAAATGCGGCGCATTTGTTCGGGCAGGGCAGCAATGGCGGCCTCAACGGCGGCTTCCAGTCCCTGCAGGCCGGCCGCGTCAAAGCTGTCCGCCGTCACGGCGTCGCCCATTTGCTGCACGTAGCGCTCATGTTTTTGTTTTACTTTCTGGTGTTTGAGCAGGTCCAGGCTGCTGTTGGTTACTACCCGGTAGAGGAAGGCTTTTACGGGTTGGCTGTCGGGCTGCTCCTGGCGGGCGCCCCATACTTTGATAAAGCCGGTATGGACGATCTCCTTGGCATCGTCGAGGTCGAAGCCGAATTTATACTGGCACCAGGCGCAGACGGCCGTGAATTCCTGTTTAAAAAACCGTTCGAAGGGGGCATCACCGGTCCGGATATCGCGAAAGCAAACTTCATCCCCATTATGGTCCCTTATGTATCCGGAATTCATATGCCTATATCCTTAAAATGGAGGATGAAAGTACATAGGAACCAGCATTCAGCCAAAGGACCCAAAAGCAAGGGGGATACCGGATGCCGGATTTCGTCCTGCCTGAGGCAAGACGAAATCCGGCATCCGGTATTACTTAGCCCATTTTTTCTGCCAAGCGGCATAGCGGTCCAGCACCTGCTGGGGGGCATAGGAGTACCAGGCGTAGCCGTCGCGGCGCTCCCGGTCCACCTCGGCCAGGGAATACACCACCTTGCTGTCGCGGTTGCAGAAGAGGGGACGATGGGTCTTCAGCTCATAGTAGCGGGTCCAGATGGGCGGGGCCGTCGAATCCACCACCACTACCCGGTCCGCTACGGACCGCCGGAAGGGCGTTTGCAGGGGCGGGGCGCTGATGGTTTTCACCTTGGTGTTGTAGATCTTCGAGGCTTCAAACCAGGTCACGGCGCTTTGCACGGCCTTAATAATGTCTTTACCGGGCTTGTCAATGCTCATCAGGAACAAGACGATGCCGGAGCTTTCGGCATTGCAGATGCCGGGCGGTTCAAAGGCGCGGGCCCAGGCCGGCGCCAGCGACTTTTCGTCGTGCTGCTGGCACCAGGCGGTCAGCGTCTCCCCTTCCCGGATCTGGGACTTCAGCACGCAATCCAGGCCGGAGCGGTAGGCGGCTACCAGCTGCTGGCGGCGCCGGCCCTCCACGAAAGCATACTTCGGATCACCGTCATGAATGGCCCGCAACAATTTGAGGATGCCCAGCATGCCGCCGTCGTTGTAGGTGATGCGACGGCTGTAGTTGTTTTCCAGCGGGTAATACTGCGGCCAGCCGCCGTTTTTGTACTGGGCTTCCAGGATAAAGTCCAGGCCGCGGAGGGCAGCCTCTTTGTATTTATCCGCATGGGTGGCGGCATATACGTCGGCCAGGGCATCCACATGGGTGTAGGTGGTGCCGTTGTCGAAGGTGGTATGCAGCTGGTTTTTGGCCGCCTTCAGGCTGTCCTTCTGGTCTTCGGTCAGGATGGCGAAGACGTCGTAGTTCTTCGGCCAGCCGCCGTTGCTGCGCTGGTACAACAGGATGTTGTCGCCTACCGCGGCCAGGTCGGAAGGCTTGTAGCGGGGCTGACCGGGGCGGGGATTGATGATATTGCTTTTATCGGCTATGCCGTACCAGTGGCGGGAGTTGTCGCCAAAGGCCTCGGCATCGATGGTGGTCTGGGCATGCCCTGCAGCTTGCAGCAGGAGCAGACCGGCCAGGAAAGAAAGTTTGGAAACCGGCAGCCGAAGGCGGGGCCGGGAGGAAGCATCGTTAAAAATTTGCATAGGTTATTTTTCCCAGGAGGGTTCAGGATGAAAAAGCAGAAGCCTGGAAACGGGTCAAAATTAGCACGCCCTGCCCGAACTGATAGCGCCGGCTGCCGCCATTTGCCGTTCTTTTAACCATTTTTAACGGCGGCAGCCGGAGCCAGGGGGCGGTTATTGAAGCGCCAGGATCTTGTCGGTGCATGGGGCGGCTGCTTTATTGGGGAAGGGCGGATATTTAATGGTCAGGTAGTCCGAAGCAGTGCCGGCGCCCGTGCTGGCGCCGGTGACAAATACGTTGCCGTTGCCATCCACGGCCAGGGCCACGGCCGCATCGCCTTCATTGGCGGTGCCGTTGAAGCGCTCCACCCATAGCTGGTTGCCGTTCCGGTCGTATTTGACGGTGGCATAGTCGTTCTCCGAGCCCGTATTGTAGCTATAGCCCGTCACATACACATTGCCGCTGCCGTCCAGGGCCAGGGCCTGGGCATCATTCCGGTGGACGCCCGGTTCCCGGCTGTACTGCTTTGCCCACTGCTGCACCCCGGAAGCGTTGTATTTTACGGTGGAATAGGCACTGGTAAAATCCGCTTCATTCTGGCTGAAGCCCGTCACATACACATTGCCCTCCCGGTCCACTGCCAGGGCGTTGGCGTAGTCATAATCATCCGCATGGTAAGCAACCAGCCACTGGCGCCCCCCCCTGTTGGAGTATTTAATGGTGGTATAGTTGCCGGCATCCTCAAAACCGCTGCTTCCCGTTACATACACATTGCCGGCCTCGTCCAGCACCAGGGCGTTGCCGATGTCGAAGCCGTCATCGTCGTACTGGTCGATCCATTGCTGCACGCCGGCCGTATTGTACTTGATGGTCGTCAGGTCGTACGGGTCCGAACCGTCGCTGTCCACCTTGGCGCCTCCGGTGACATATACGTTTCCGCTGGCATCCACGGCCAGGGCATTGGCGCGGTCATAGCCGTTCAGGGGGCCGTTGTAGCGCTTTACCCACAGTTGTTTCCCGTTTTTATCGTACTTGATGGTGGCAAAATCCAGCTTGGTCGTGCTGCCGGTGCTCCGGCCGGTTACATACACGTTGCCCGAGCCGTCCACTGCCAGGGCCGCCGGTTCGTCCTGGTCGTTTGCCGGTCCGTTGTAGCGGGCCGCCCACAACTGTTTGCCGGCCCCGTCGTACTTGATGGTGACATAGTCGGTGCCGGTACCCTTACCCTCGCTGCTACCGGTGACATATACGTTTCCCGCGCCGTCCACCACGATGGCCATGGCTTCGTCCCTGCCGCCGGCCGGGCCGTTGTAGCGCGCCAGCCATTTACGGCTGCCGTCGTCGTTGTGCCGGATGGTGACGAAGTCGCCGCCGCTGATGCCGGTGACGTGGACCTGGCCGGCCGTATTCAGGGCCAGGGCGGCTGCCCCATCTGCCGAAGTACCGCCGTTGCCGGCGTACCGTTTGATCCAATGGGGCGTTAGCTGGGCAGTTCCCCGGGCGGCCAGCAGGAGCAACAGGACCAGCAGCAGGGACCCCTCTGGGAAAAAGTAGAGCTTTTTCATATATGCAGTATTTAAAAAAGCGCCGTAAAAAAGGAAATCTAAAGAAGGGCTTGGGATGGTTGCAGGCTATTCAGCAGGAACGAAGGGGTAGCAAATCGTCCCGTTAAGGTATGCAGAAAATTTAAAATACGAAAAAACTTATGGGGCCATTTTGGATCATCCTCGCTACCAGCCAGTTGGTAAAAGGGGCAAGGGGAGGCGCCGGAAAACCACCCCGCCCCTGCCTGAATTTTCGTAATTTAAAGCTTTATTGACCGCTAAAACTTTTGCTATGCCCAAGTATGTAATTGAACGCGGAATCCCGAACGTAGGCGGTTCTTCCGCCTCGGACCTCAAGAGCGTTGCTCAAAAATCCTGTGACGTACTGCGGAATTTAGGGCCGGAGATCCAATGGATCGAAAGCTATGTTACAGGCGACAAAATTTATTGCGTCTATATCGCCCCCAATGAGGAATTGGTGCGGGAACATGCCCGTCAGGGCGGCTTCCCGGCGGACAGCGTCAGTGAAGTGAAAGCCATTATCGACCCCACCACTTCGGAATAAGCTATGAACCTGCCGCAACAATGATGAAGCTAAAAAGGGATTATCACAAAAATTGCTTTTGCGATAATCTCTTTTATTTTTCCAAAAATCTTAAAATTCGCTTTTTGTTTGAAATACTTTTTGAGTAATGGATTCGAGAAAAGCTGATTTAGCTTGATCCTGAACATAGAAAACTATATAATATCAAAACCATACCCCTAATCTAATTTAATGATTTTGACATCTCTAATAGAGCGATACGTGTTGCTCTATTTAGAATAAATCATTCTAAGGTTGAATAAATCAGCGCCTTATTAGCAGGCTAAAAAAAAGCCGCCTAATAAGGCGGCCAAAGAGGTGAGCTCAGGAATTGAACCCGAGGCAGACTTAAAGATATATTGAAACTTACATCTCGTTAAAGTAACCGTTGGTACTCACCGTTCAATCCAACGCCCCCTATAACATCAAAAATAAATGACATATGAGTTAAAGAAATACCTATAATCAAGTGAAGAATTACAGCTTTTATCAGATCCATAAAATTTGTTTTTTTATAGTGAAGAATAAAATGGCTGATTATCACAATGATAACCTCATTAAGATGCAAGATTTCAAAGAGCGCTTTAAGTCCTTCCCTAAGAAGTTAATCATGCAAGTAAAACTCCTCACATGAAACTAAAGAAGAAAAATGTGGAGAATACCGGAGTCGAACCGGTGACCTTCCCGCCTGCAGCGGGACGCTCCAGCCAGCTAAAGCTAATTCCCAAAGGCACTAAGGCCAAGGCATAAAACGAAAAAGGCCCACCGAAGTGAGCCTTTAAAGCGTGGAGAATACCGGAGTCGAACCGGTGACCTCTTGCATGCCATGCAAGCGCTCTAGCCAGCTGAGCTAATTCCCCAAAAGGTATAAGAACGTTGATCTTGAAGTTGAAATAAAAAAGCGCCTGGAGGATTAAAGCCAGGCGCTTTCTTTTGTGGAGAATACCGGAGTCGAACCGGTGACCTCTTGCATGCCATGCAAGCGCTCTAGCCAGCTGAGCTAATTCCCCATAATAATTCAAGAACTTTTGTTTTTCGCAACCGATTTACCCGTTTTACTGAGCCATTTTCCGATTGAGGATGCAAAAATAAGGGTCCAGCTGATATAAACAATAGCTGGCCCAAAAATTTCTATAAAACCTGAAAAAAATTTTATGCAGAAAGGAAATGAGCCGAAAGAAGTACGCCCGCCCCAAGAGCAGGCCAAGCCGGGCATAGAAGAGAAAATGACGCCGAAACCCCAGTCCGAACGCCCCCAACCCGCCCTGAAGCTGGAAGGCAAGACCGCCCTGATCACCGGCGGCGACAGCGGCATTGGCAAAGCCGTCGCGATCCTGTTCGCCAAGGAAGGCGCCAACGTAGCCATCGTGTACCTGAACGAACACGAGGACGCCAACGAAGTCAAAAAATCCGTGGAAGAAGAAGGACGTCAGTGCCTGCTGCTGCCCGGCAATATCCGTGAAGACCAATTCTGTAAAAAAGCGGTGGAGGCAACCGTGTCCGCTTTTGGCGGCATCGACATCCTGGTCAATAACGCCGCCACCCAAACCGAACAAAAATCCGTGGAAGACATCAGCACCGAACAGCTGTACGAAACCTTCGAAACCAACATCTTCCCCTACTTCTACTTCTGCCGCTATGCGCTGCCCCACATGAAAAAGGGCTCCTCCATCATCAACACCACCTCGGTAACCGCCTACCGCGGCAGCCCCTCCCTGATGGACTACGCCGCCACCAAGGGCGCCATCGTCACCTTTACCCGCAGCCTGAGCGCCAACCTGGCCGAAAAAGGCATCCGCGTCAATGGCGTTGCCCCCGGCCCGGTGTGGACCCCGCTGATCGTTTCCAGCTTTGAAGGGGAAAAAGTTGCCTCATTCGGTACCGACGTACCGCTGAAGCGGGCGGGCGAACCGGCAGAAATCGCCACCTCCTACCTGTTCCTCGCCAGCGAAGACGCTTCCTATATCAGCGGACAGGTGTTGCATCCCAATGGAGGGGAAATCGTAAACGGATAATCCCGATTGGGGCACCGCGTTATCGCCTTTCCGGCACGATTTCTGAATCATATTTTACAGATTCTCTCAAGGGGTGGTTTGAAAACCTGAGATTATACCCGCATTACCTGATCTGGATAATGCCAGCGAAGGGAAGAGAGAAAAAGAGGTTCTGGTCACTGACTAGCACCTCTTTTCATTTATAGCCTTTTCAATTCTTCACGCCCGCTCCATAGCCGCCTTTCTACTTTTGCAGGTCCCGGATATGGAATATGTTCTTCCGGGCTGTAATGAACAGGTCGTTACCATCCTTCCCGCCCCAGCAAAGATTAGCCGGTTCCGAAGGCAGGGAAAGCACGCCCAGCCGCTCCCCTTCCCGGTTGACGACCAGCACCCCTTCCTTATTGCTGATATAGAGATTGCCGTGGCGGTCGCATTTTAGGCCGTCGCCCGTTTCCCGGCACACTACCCGCCGCAGGCGCAGGGTGGCGGCATCGAATTCCAGCACCCCCGCCTCAAAGGCCTTGCTGGTGCCGGCATACAGGAATTGCTGATCCGGCGACAGGCACACGCCGTTGGGAAACTGCAGCTGGTCCCAGAAACGGGTCAGCACCCCCTCCTGCCAGCAATACAGTCCGGCCTTCTGCTGGTATTTTTCCGGGTTGGCCTGCTGGTCCTTCAGCCCGTAGGGCGGATCGCTGAAGAAGATCCGCCCCTTCGCATCGGCAATAATATCGTTGGGACTGTTCAGCAACCGGCCTTCATATTCCGTGATCAACGGCTCGACGGCGCCGCCTGCATACTTTGCCACCCTGTGGTTGCCGTGCTGGCAGATCAGCAGGTGCTGCTGCGGGTCCAACGCCAGCCCGTTTGATCCCATCATCCAGGAAATCTCGGCATCTTCCGGCCGGGCACAACCGCTTTTTTCCAGGTAAACCGACTTGGGCTGCCCCGGGACTATTTTATAGATGACATTGGAAGGAATATCGCTGAACAGGTAATAACCCTCCGGGCTCCAGACCGGCCCCTCGGCAAACTGGCAGCTACCGTCCAGCACCTGCAGTTCGAAATCCGTACGCAAGGCCTCCTTTAATGCTTCTTTATACAACCTTACCATGAGCTTATTATTGTGATGATATTCCGGGTAACACGGAAGAAGTAAATAGCCAGGGGAAGCAAAGGCCCCGCCCAATTCCCAATGAACCAATGAACCAATACCCCCTCTTCTCAATACACCAGCGAACCAATCTTCTTCAACACCCGGTCCAGGTTGATGCCCCTGCCCAGGACGGGCCGGAACAGGTCGCCTTCGGTGCGCAGGCGGCCGGGAAGGTTGCGGATGGTGAACTTTTCGGGAGTAAGACTCCTTTTCAGCTCGCTCCAGTCGAGCGGGGTGGATACCGGGGCTCCCGGCCGCGGCCGCAGGGAATAAGGGGCTGCGGCGGTCTGCGTCTCGCTGTTTTGCAGGAAATCCAGGTAGATCCGGCCCTTCCGTTTGGCAGGGCTGCGCTCCAGGCTGGTGAGGTCGGGCATTTCCTTGTGTACCAGGCCCACCAGCAGTTCGGCCAGGTGCCGCGACTGCTCGTAAGCGTATTTTGCGCCCAGGGGAATGTAAATGTGCATGCCGGTAGCCCCCGAGGTCTTGCAATAAGCCGGCACTTTCAGGTCGTCCAGCAACTCTTTGAGCAAGAGGGCCGTTTCCATCACCTGCTTGAAGGTGTTGCCCTTATCGGGATCGAGGTCGATGAGGCAGTAGTCGGGCTTATCGGGATGCTGTACGCGGCTGTGCCAGGGATGCAGCTCAATGCAGCCCAGGTTGGCCATATACAACAGGGTTGCTTCGTTGGTGCATACCAGGTAGTGAACGGTTTCGCCGGTGGACTCGCTAAAATCAGCATGCGTCTTCATCCAGTCCGGCACCTTGCCCGCCACGTCCTTTTGAAAAAAATGCTGCCCGCTGATGCCGTTGGGATAGCGGTGCAGCGACTGCGGCCGGTTTTTCAGGTAAGGCAGCAGGAAGGGCGCCACTTCGGAATAGTACCGCAGCATCTGGCCCTTGGTGATGCCTTCGTTTTTCCAGTAAAGCTTGTCCAGGCTGGTAATGGTCAGTTCGTGGCGGTTGACCACCAATAGCTGGTCCCTGCCTTCAGCCGGGTCAAAATTTTTGTTGTGCACCACCACCCCTTTTTTGGGAGCCGTGGTTTTGGCCCGGGAAGCCTTCGGGGCAGCTTTGGCAGCGGCGGCCTTTTTGATCTTCCGCTTCGGCAGGGCTTCTTTTTCCTCCGGGTGGCGAAGTGTTTTTCCATGTTCCCGGGCTACTTCTTCCAGGGTCCTGCCGGATTTTACCGACCGGTCCTTCAGGGTAATGTCCTCGCTGCTGGAAAACTCGTCGGCGCTTTTGATCAGCAACCAGGAGCGCTCCACTCCCTTTTTCAGACGGATGAGGGTAAAGGAGCCCCCTACTTTCTGCCCCTGCAGGGTAAATTTCACCGTTCCTGAAAAAAACTGGCGCATCAGCATTTTCTCCTGCTCCTGCCGGCTCAACTCTTCGCCGCCGACCGGCACGTACACGCCTTCATCCCACACGATTACGGTACCCGCGCCATAGCTGCCTTCGGGAATCACCCCTTCGAAATCGCGGTAGTCAAAGGGGTGGTCTTCCACCTCCATTGCCAAGCGTTTATCGGAAGGGTTCAGCGAAGGGCCTTTGGGTACCGCCCAGCTTTTCAATAAGCCCATCATTTCCAGCCGGAAGTCGTAATGCAATTGCGAGGCATCGTGCTTCTGGATCACAAAACGCAACGGGCCGGTCGAGGAGCGCTGCTCCCCTTTCGGTTCGGGGGTCTTGGAAAAATTTCTTTTTTCCTGGTACAAGTTTAAACTCACGGTACTGTTTTCTGAAGAGGATACTACAAAAATTAATGCCATAAGAGCGGGTGCCGGGCATGCCCTCTTTTTTGGCATGGCTTTCTAACAGGTTAGGCGTTAACCTTTTTCCAAACCTAATTCTTGAACTATGACGACCAGGAACAGGAATAACCCATCCGGCCCCGAACCGGGCCGCGAGACCAGAAAGGACGAAGAGCTGACCGGTACGCCTTACCAGGCCAACACGCCCGCCAGCGGGGGCTTTAACGAAACCCAGCGGACCGGCTACGGTACCGGTATCGGCTCCTCACCCACACACCTGTCGCCGGCCTCTACCAGCAGAAGAGAGGAAGGCGATGAAGATTACGACGACGAAGATGCCGGAAAGGATTATGACGACTACAACCGGGAATACGAACGGGAAAACGAAGACATCTGACCGGACGACAGACCGTAAAAAAATCCCCGGTCTTGCCAGCGGCGAGACCGGGGATTTTTATGCATATGCTGCCGCATAAAGGGTAAAACCAGGGGGCTTCCAGGCGTTCAGGACGCCAGGTCGTACACAAAAGTGCCGGCCCGGTAGGCTCCTCCCGAATTGCGGAACCAGGTGCTTACCGTATTTACCGCCGACTGCCACCACGAGTGGCGGGCATGCAATTGCAATTCATGGCATTCCGCCTGCAGCATTTTTACTTTTACCAGCACCGCCTCCGTAGCCTCCGTAAAGGGGACACCTTCCTGGTTCTGCAGCATACCGGCCAACTGGTTCATCTCCTCCGGGTCCGATACCACCCAGGCCCTGCCGGTCACCTGCATAAAATAGTTGGTGCCCTTGCGGTAATAATCCAGCCGCACCGGGAAGCCCGCCTCGAATTCCGTGACCTCCTGCCGGGGCCTGCGGGCCAGGAACCATACATAGCCGTACTCGTCCACCTTGAGCGTGGAAACAAGCGAGGTAGGAAATTTCAGCACCGCATCACTCAGGTTAAAAAAGATGGCGCTTCGGATATCCTGTATTTTTTCCTGCAGGAAACTGAGCTGTTGTTGTAACGGCATACACGAACGTTTTATCAGTAACTCATTGATACTCATCTTCCAAATAAAATACCACAAAAAAACAAGGGAGCCGGTGCCGGTTGAGCCTCAGCCCGGTGTGCAAGTTTGTCCACATCCCCGCCCCCTAACCGGAAGCAGGCGCCCCCAACACGCTCTTCTATAACTGGTCGTAAACTGGCACCATTTTGTAACATGGATTAGTCAAAAATTTCAAAAACATCTTTATGGCAAAGACGACGAAAACCGCCACCGCTTCCCGGTCTGCCGCCACCGGGCGCAAGGCAGCCCAAGCCCCCAGCCGCAGCACTGCTGCCGCCGGAAAAACGGCCACCGCCAAAGCGGCTACCGAGGAAACAAAGCTGAGAGAATTGTTCGTGGATGAACTGAAAGACATTTACTGGGCTGAAAAGCACCTGGCCAAGGCCCTGCCGAAACTGGCCAAAGCCGCCACCTCGCAGGAACTGGCGGATGCCTTCAGGCTCCACCTCGAAGAAACGGAAAACCAGGTGCAGCGGCTGGAAGAAGTTTTCGGCCTGCTGGAAATGGCGGCCCGCGCCAAAAAGTGCGAAGCCATGGAAGGCCTGGTACGGGAAGCCGTGAGCTGCATCGAAGATACCGACCAGGGCACCGCCACCCGCGATGCC
Organism: Huijunlia imazamoxiresistens; assembly: GCF_037132455.1. Classification (NCBI taxonomy): domain Bacteria; kingdom Pseudomonadati; phylum Bacteroidota; class Chitinophagia; order Chitinophagales; family Chitinophagaceae; genus Huijunlia; species Huijunlia imazamoxiresistens. The sequence continues at coordinate 90,855 of NZ_JBBBEI010000011.1, forward strand.
GCCCTGATCATTGCTGCTCAGAAAGCGGAACACTACGAAATCGCCTCCTACGGCAGCCTGGTACAACTGGCTAAAACCATGGGCATGGAAGCCATCGCCCGCCTGTTGCAGGAAACCCTGGACGAGGAAAAGAAAACCGATACCATCCTGACCGAACTGGCCGTCAGCAGCATCAACATCAATGCAGACAACGAGCCGGAAGAGGAATAGGCAATAAGCAATTGGCAAAGGAAATACTGCCGGAATAATCCCATTTACGGAAAAAGCCGGGCCGATTGGCCCGGCTTTTTCTTTGATTATAGCTAATACCCTGACTATGCGTACCGAGATCGATGACAATGTAACCCTGGCCGGAAGTAAAAAGCACGGCCTTTCTTCCCGGTTCCAGAAAATCGCTTCCGTAATCACCCGGCTGACCGGGTCGGCCACCGCCTTCATTTTTGCCGCCTCCGTCATCCTGCTGTGGGCCATTACCGGCCCCCTGTTCCACTTTTCCGATACCTGGCAACTGGTGATCAATACCGGCACCACCATCGTCACGTTCCTGATGGTGTTTATCATCCAGCAATCCCAGAATAAAGACTCCCTGGCCATGCAGCTGAAACTGAACGAGCTGATCGCTGCAGATAAAAAGGCCTCCAACCGCCTGATCGAAGTGGAAGACCTCAGCCAGGAGGAACTGGAAGTACTGAAAAAATTCTATATCCGGCTGTCGGAGCTGGCCAAAAAGGAAAATACCCTGCACCGTTCGCACTCCATTGATGAAGCCGGCGACCGCCATGCCGAAAAAGTGCAGGTGCTGAACCAACGCAGGCAAAAGCCCGAACCGGATCCTAAATAAACGCAGCTATGGAAGGGGTGCAGCTCTCGCATAAAGAATTTCTAAAGCTTGACCGCGACTATTTCAAAGCGGCCAAAGCCGCCGACCTTTTGTACGTATCCGACAAGGACCCCGGCATCCAGCGGGTAAAAAAAGGAAAGGGCTTCGTCTATACCTTCGACAGCAAGCCCCTGCCCCGCAACGACAAGGCACGGGAACGCATCCGCCGCCTGGCCATCCCGCCCGCCTGGACCAGCGTATGGATCTGCCCCAGCGAACACGGGCATATCCAGGCTACCGGCTTCGACGCCCGCCACCGCAAACAATACCGCTACCACCCGCTCTGGAGCACCATACGCAACGAAACCAAGTTCCATCGCCTCTACGAGTTCGGCAAGCTCCTCCCCTCCCTCCGCCTCAAACTGGAAGACGACCTGGCATGTAAGGACCTCTGCGAGGAAAAGGTGCTGGCAACCGTCATCAGCCTGATGGAGCGTACCTACATCCGCATTGGCAACGACGATTACGCAAAAGCCAACGGCTCCTACGGCCTCACCACCCTCAAAGACAAACATGTAAAGGTGGAGGGCCCTAAAATGATCTTCTCCTTCAAGGGCAAAAAGGGCATTTACCACAACATTACGGTCCACAACCACCGCCTGGCCCGCACGCTCAAAGCCTGCCGCGACCTCCCGGGCAAAGAGCTGTTTCAATATTTCGACGCCGAAGGCAACCGCAAATCCATCGACTCGGGCCGGGTGAACCGGTACATCAAGGACGCAGCGGGCGGCGAGTTCACCGCCAAGGATTTCCGCACCTGGGCCGGCACGCTGAACCTGTTGCGGGCCTTCCGCACGCTGGGAAAAGCCTGCACCCAGGAAGACTGCAAAAAAAACGTGATCACCGCTCTGGACGAGGTCAGCAAAAAACTGGGCAATACCCGGACGGTCTGCAAAAAATATTATGTCCATCCCGGCATCATCCGGCTGTACGAAGAACAACAGCTCGACCGTTACTTCGAAGAGCTCGATATCATCGAGCAGCCCGACGACCTCACGGGCCTTACCAGCGAAGAGAAGGTGCTGATGAAAATCCTCCACGAGCTGATCTGAATACTATCTTTTAATCATGGTGGACCGCGAAGAGGAAGCCCGCAGGGCTTCACTGTGAATAGCCCCGGGTGCAACCCGGGGTCAGCAGTAGTTCGTCACCACAACCCCGGATGGGGTTGAATGTGTCCTGTTCGATTTACAATAGTTTTCAACCCGGTAGAATTCTCGGGGAAGCCTTTCTGATCCCGAACGCTCCATTTGTTGTGGGTTCCACAATCAACCCCATCCGGGGTTGTCGTGACCAACCACGGCCATTCCCCGGGTTGCACCCGGGGCTATTCACAGTGAAGCCCTGCGGGCTTCCTCTTCTTCCCCGTCTATCCTGGTTAAAATAGTATTATTCAGGTAATGGGCAATACGCATAAAAAAAGCAACCAGAAGCTCAGGATGGCAGGTTACACACCTTTTCTCCTTTGCTGGTTGCTCCTTACTGATTGCCTATTGCTCTTTGCTTACAATCGATTACGCATTGCCCATTGCTGGTTGCTCATTGCCTATTTCTTTGCGGCTGCCCGGCTTTTGGTAGCAGTCCGGGAGGCAGTCTTCGTTGCCGTCTTCTTGGCGGCAGGCCGGGAGGTCTTTGCCTTGGAAGCCGTTTTTGTACCCGTCTTCCGGCTGGTGGCGGCGCTGCTGCGGCTGGAGGAAGTGGACGAAGACTTTTTAGCGGCCGTTCCTTTACCGGCGGCGCTACGGGTTTTGCTGGAAGCACTGCTGCGGGTCTTGCTCGCGGCACTACCGGATTTGCTGGCCGTACTGCGGGATTTGCCGGCGGTACTACCGGATTTGCTGGCAGCGCTACGGGTCTTGCTGGCGGCGCTACTGGTTTTGCTGGCAGCACTCCGGGTGCGGCTGGCGGCACTTTTGGTGCTGCTGGCTGCGCTCTTTGTTCTGCTGGCGGCGCTTTTCGTAGCCGTTTTTTTCGGAGCGGCGCTCTTCTTCGAAGCCGTAGCGGTGGCTGTTTTGGAGCCGGCAGCTTTTTTCGGCACCTTGGCCCCTTCTTTCCGGGCTTCCGACAGTCCAATGGCCACGGCCTGCTTGCGGGAAGTTACCTTTTTACCGCTGCGCCCGCTTTTTAAATCACCGGTTTTCATTTCGTGCATGGCCCGTTCCACCTTTTCACCAGCACGTTGAGAATACTTAGCCATCTGTTTGAATTTTAGGTTAGTAAATAGTGATCCTTTATAGTTCTCAAAATATCGTACCGCTTCTGCCCCAGGCACGCCCCATCCCGTATTCTTCTCCCCGCCGGCAAAGGCCCGGCAGCAGCGGACGTCCCAAATAGGTACGATTTTTTAACTGGCAAAGGCCATAAAAACGATCATCATGGAAAAGAATGAAAAAGTAATAGGCGTACTGAATGACCTGATCCGTATCAACAACGACCGCATGGTGGGATACGAAAAGGCAATAGACGAATTAAAAGGAGCAGAAGATGCCGACCTGGTTACTTTATTCCACCGGTATACCACGGAAAGCAGGCAATATGCAACGGAACTGACCCATGAAGTTACCCGTCTGGGCGGCAACCCGGCCGACGGCACCACCAATTCGGGTAAAATATACAGGGTATGGATGGACCTGAAGGCGGCCGTTTCCGGCAAGGACCGCAAAGCCATTCTGGAAAACTGCGAATTCGGCGAGGACGCCGCCCAGAAAGCGTATGATACGGCCCTGAATGCCGATGTGGACCTGGAAGCCCCGCTGCGCGAACTGATCATCCGCCAGAAAACCGCGCTGCGCGTGGGCCACGACGAAGTGAAGCGCCTGCGCGACCTGAGCCGGGCTACCAGTTAAGCCTGAAGATCAAGGGCATTTTTGATTCATTTTGAGGCTGGTTGCAATAACCAGCCTTTCTTTTGGGGAATTAAGTACTCAGCATCAAAGGGTTCCCGTCTTATTTTTTTGGCAAACTATTTTATTCTATTTCAAGCACAAAACCTCGTACTATGATAGTCAACGAACACAACTCGCAGCCGTACATGAAGAGCCTTTCCACCTGTCTCAATAAAATGATCATGGATGGTTACGAAGAAGATTTCAAGATCACCGAAAGAGGCATGGAATCCCTGCAAAAAGGCAAAGTGTACAAACCCGAAGAGGTGCAGGTCGTGAACTTTTTCCGCTTCGAAGGCATGTCCGACCCCGACGATAACGCCATCCTGTACGTCATCAAAACCGGCGACGGCGCCAAAGGCACCCTGATCGACGCGTATGGCATTTATACCGACGCCCGCATCGCCCAGTTCATGCAGGAGGTGGAAAACATTCAAAAGAAAGTGGTGAAGAACTCCTGACCCCACCCCTTCCCATCAAGCCCGACGACAAGCCAAGAGACTTCCGCCCCCTTCTTCTGCCCTGATACGTTTTTCGAAAAGTGTTCCTCCCCGGAGGAACACTTTTCTTTTTCGGCCAGGCCCTACCGGTAACCAGCGGCCTCTTCTGCCCTTTGAAGGCGGCCCAGCGCCCTGGGCACCAAATTCCCCAAGGCCCGGCCCGCCTCCTTTTTCGGGCGGATGCTGGCACATGATTGTCTGCAATTGCAGCAGAATAACGGGTTATGAAGAAATTGAAAAAATTCTGGAAAGTACTGAAGAGCGCTGGATCTGGATTTGTCAACGACAACGCGTTCAAGCTGAGCGCCGCCCTGAGTTATTATACCGTCTTTGCCCTGGCCCCCATGCTGGTGATTATCATTTCGCTGACCGGCATCTTCCTGGGCAAGGAAGCCATGCAGGGCAACATCTACAAAGAGATCAAGGACGTGGTCGGCAGCGAGGCCGCCCTGCAGCTGCAGCAAATCATCGTCAACATCGAAGCCGCCCATTCCGGCACCACCGGCGCCATCGTGGGCGCGGTGCTCCTGTTTGTCGGCGCTACCGGCGTATTTACCGAAATGCAGGACTCCATCAACTTTATCTGGTCGGTTAAAGCAAAGCCCAAAAAAAGCTGGCTCCGCTTCATCATCAACCGCCTGCTGTCCTTTTCGCTGATCATCAGCATCGGCTTCGTGCTGCTGGTATCGCTGGTGATCAACGCCGTGCTGAACCTGCTGAGCGATCGCCTGCTCAAGCTGCTGCCGCATTATACCGTGTACCTGTTCCACGTCCTGAACATGGCCATTATCGTGGTGGCCATCACCATCCTGTTCACCATTATTTTCAAGGTACTGCCCGATGCCGTCATTGCCTGGAAAGATGCCGTTATCGGGGCCTTCTTCACGGCTTTGCTGTTCCTGCTGGGCAAGTTCCTCATCACCTATTATATCGGCAGCTCCAATATGGGCGCTACCTACGGGGCAGCCGCCTCCATCGTCATTATCCTCACCTGGGTGTATTATTCCGCCATTATCCTGTATTTCGGGGCCGAATTCACCAAAATGTACGCCCTGCATACCGGCGAAGGCATCCGGCCCAAACCCACAGCCGTCTTCATCATTAAACGGGAAGCGCGAGAGGTGCCGCTCTCCACCCTGCAATCCTGATTTTTAAAAAAAGGCCGCCGCCCCAACGGGCTTCCCGGGCTGAATTCCAGATAATTACGCATGTATTTTGCGGCAGATAACCAGGCCGCCTTCCTGTTTTGCGTCTATTCATGAGGTTTGAAATGGCATAAATTTTACTACTACATACACTGCAGACAGAAAGGCATTAATAAATAACAGCGTTATGAAATACACAAGACATCCGAATTTTTTCCTGGGCATTTTTTCGATTATCGTGGTACTTGTAGGCATTGGCCTGAACAGCAATGGCTATGAAATCGGTAATACTATACTCATAGCCAGCGTGATACTGGCAGGGATCCACTGGATCTGGAGCATTATTGACGTGATCGGAAGGCACGATATGCGGCCGTTCCAGAAACGCTTCTGGCTGATTGCCGTGGTGGCTGTGCCCGCGCTGGGCAGCCTGCTGTTTTACCTGATGCACCAGGAACGCAACAAAATCATTACCTAGGCCTTAACCCTTTAGCGCAATACGTATGGACACAACCGAAAAGAAGTTACACGAACAGGAAGCAATTGAGAAGTTCCAGGACCTGGTCAGCAAAGTAACGATTTGCATGTTTACCACCCTGGACGATTTTGGCAAGGTGATGAGCCGGCCGATGTGGACCGTAAATGTGGACGATGAAGGGAACGCCTGGTTCTTCACCAACGAGTTCTCCGAAAAGATCCAGGAGGTTTCCAAGGACAACCTGGTCAACCTCATTTACGCCCACCCCGCCAAAAACATTTACGTCAATGTCCGGGGCACCTGCACGGTCATTCTCGACAAAAGCCGGATGGAAAGCCTGTGGAAGCCCTCCATGAAGGAGTGGTTCCCCAACGGCCTGGAGGATCCCAAGATCTGCCTGGTGAAGGTGAACACCGAAGAGGCCTTTTACTGGAATACGCATTCCAGTAAAATGGCACTGTTCTTCCAGATGGTCAAATCCCTGGGCAAAGGCGGCAAATACAAGGAGGACGAAACCGGTAAGCTCGACCTCCACCAGCCTTAGGTTGCCGGGAAGGTAATGACAAAGGCCGTCCCCTGTCCTACGGTGGACGACACATCGATATGGGCCTTGTGGGATTGGAGGATATTCAACGTAGCCGCCAGTCCCAGCCCCATACCGTTTCGCTTGGAGGTAAAATACGGCTCAAACAGGCGCGACAGGTTTTCTTCCGGGATCCCGACGCCGTTGTCGCGAATGCTCACCTTGTGCGAGGTTCCCATTGTTTCAATGTTGATATCCAGCTCTCCTTTCCCATCGGTCATGGCTTCCACGGAATTGATGATGATGTTCAAAAAAGCGATTTTGAGCTTTTCCTTGTTGGCCATGATATAGCACAGCTCGTTGCAATAACGGATTTGCATGTTGATGCGCTGCAGGGTGATGCGGTCGAGGGCATCGATGATGCTTTCGTCCATGATCGCCTGCAGGGTCAGCCGCTCGAATACCAGTTCGGACGGACGGGCCGAATCGAGCAGTTCGGTGATGAGGTCGCCGATGCGCTTGCTGTTGCGCTGGATGATGTTCAGAAACAGGTCGGTTTCTTCCGATACGGGGTTATGCACCAGTTGTTCCACCGACATGTTGATGTTGTTCAGGGGATTGCGCACCTCGTGGGCCAGGGTACGCACCAGGCGGCCAGCAGCGCCCAGCTTCTCCACCATCAGGTTGGCCTTTTCGGCCTTGCGCAGGTTGGTGATATCGTGGATCAGTCCCTGGTAATAGATGTGCCCGGTAGAATCGAGCGGGGCCGTCAGCGAAAAGATGCAGGTTTTGCGTTCGCCGCTTTTGGTCAGGAACTCCAGTTCCAGGTCGTTCACGTCCCCTTCCACATACAGCATCCGCTCCAGCAGCGAGCGCTGCGAGTCGTCGGGGATGAACTGGTACACGCTGCGGGTCAGCAGCTCGTCCTTGCTGTAGCCGAGGAGGTCCGAGGTCGCCAGGTTCATGTCCCGGAAGCCGAGGTTCTTATCGGAGATGAACACGGCATCCTTCGACAGCTCGAAGATGCTGCGGTACTTCCGCTCGTTGGCCTTCAGCGCCTTGATGTAGGCGGTGCGCTCCAATGAGTAACGGATGCAGCGCTCCAGCTTGTCTACCGTCAGCTCGGTTTTGACCAGGTAGTCGGTGGCGCCCATCTGCATGGCTTCCTTGTCCACTTCTTTGTTGCCCTTGCCGGTCAGCAGCACGATGGGTTCTTCCATGCCGAACTTGGAGGCTTCTTTCAAAAAGTCCAGGCCGGTTTTGCCGCCCAGCCGGTAGTCTACGAAGTACATGTCGTAGGCATGCTTGCTCAGGTGCTGTACCGCATCGTTGAACTTGTAGCACCAGTCGATGGTGAGCTTATAGTCTTCGATCTGCTTGAGGTATTCCGAGGTAATAAAAAAGTCATCTTCGTCGTCATCAATGATAAGGATCCGAACTTCGGGCCTGTTGGGAGTGGACATAATCTATTTAGGTTTTCCGGAAAAAGTTAGCGAAAATTACGATATACAAATGTACGGTGCCGGGGGAAAAAGCAACAGGTGAGGCTGCCGGTCGGCCCGCTTTTACGGGGGTAAAAACGGGCCGGGCGACAGGCCCCACCTGTAGGGTGCACCGGGGATTACTGGTTGTTGAACTCCTGGTACTGCTTCATTTTGTTATAGAGCGTTTTGCGGTCGATATTCAACAGTTTGGCCGCCTTGCTTTTGTTGAAGTTTACTTTTTTAAGCGCCTTCAGGATCATTTCGTACTCGGCATCGATGCTGGCGCCTTTCAGGGTGGTTTCGGAATGGCTGCGGGGCAGTTCCTGTACGTCCTCGATGGGGCCGGCCATCACGTGCATGCTGCTGGCGGGGGCTTCGGGCTGGCGGTCGAACTGCAGCTTGCTGTAGTGCGAGATCTCGAAGGGCAGCGAGCTGGCCTCGATGGTATCGCCGTCGGTGAGCAGGGTGGCCCGCTTGATCACGTTTTTCAGTTCGCGCAGGTTGCCGTACCAGATATAGCTTCTAAAGCTGCTTTCCACTTCGGGGCTGAAGCGCCGTACGTTCTTGCCCAGCTCGAGGTTGGTCATTGCCAGGAAGTGGTTGGCAAAGAGCATCACGTCGTCGGGACGCTGGCGCAGCGGCGGCACGTCAATGCTGAACTCGTTGAAGCGGTGGTAGAGGTCCTCGCGGAACTTGCCCTTGCGGGCGGCGTCCCACAGCTTTTCGTTACTGGCCACGATGATGCGCACGTCCAGGTCGATGTCCTTGGTACCGCCCACGCGGCGCATTTTGCGCTCCTGCACCACGCGCAGCAGCGACACCTGGATGTCGTAGGAAAGGTTGGCCACCTCGTCGAGGAAGACGGTGCCGCCGTTGGCGATTTCGAAGGAGCCGATCTTCTGGTTGAGGGCGCCGGTAAACGAACCTTTCTCGTGACCGAACAGCTCGCTACCTGCCAGTTCCTTGGACATGGCGCCGCAGTCGATGGCCACGAAGGGTTTGCCCTTGCGCTTGCTGCGTTTGTGGATCTCCTGGGCGATGGCTTCCTTGCCGCTGCCGCTTTCGCCGTAGATGATCACGGTATAATTGGTGGGGCCCACCAGGTCGATCTGCTGCAGGATGTTGCGAAAAACGGCAGAGTCGCCAAAAATGTAGTCGCCCGAATAGATGACGGGCACCTTGGGTTCCTTTACGGCGGCCGGCTGTTGCTCTACCGGGGTATGCACGGCCTTCACCTGGGGCGCGTCCTGGGTGGCGGCGGTTTCCAGGGCCTTGCGGATGGTCACCAGTATTTCGTCGGGGAAGAGGGGCTTGGTAATATAGTCGTAAGCGCCCATTTTCATCACCTCCACGGCGATCTTGATATCGCTGTAGCCGGTAATGATGATCACGGGCAGGTGGGGGTATTTCTCCTTGATTTTTCCCAGCAGTACGTTTCCTTCCATATCCTCCAGGCGGAAATCGCACATAACGAGCGAAGGCTCGGTTTCTTCCAGTGTTTCCAGCGCCTTTTTGCCGTTATATGCTTCTAAGACTTCAAAACCATGGCGGGATAGGAAACGTTTCAGCAGTAAACACATGTCCCTATCATCGTCAATAATCAGGATTTTTTGCATGATAAAATTTGTTTGTGGTTCGTAACTATTTGGTTCGTAGATATAAAGTTAAGAAAACTAGGCCCACAGGCTTCGTACATGAGATACTGGAATTTGTAACTGTTCACGGTATTTTGCCACCGTTCTGCGGGCTACCGAAAAGCCTTTCTGCGAAAGAATAGCTACCAACTGCTGGTCCGTATACGGATTATGCTTGTCTTCGTTTTCAATAACCTCTTCTATCGCCGACTGAATAACCTTATTGCTGATCACCTGGCCCTTTTCATTGGCGATGCCTTCGGTGAACAGGTCCTTTAGCAGCAGCAGGCCAAAGGGGGTTTCGGCATATTTATTACAGGTGATCCTTGAAACGGTGGAAATGTCCACGCCCACCATTTCGGCGATGTTTTTCAGGATCATGGGCTTGAGCAAATTTATGTCGCCTGTTTGAAAATACTCGAACTGAAGTTGAACAATCGCCTTCATTATTTTCAACATCGTGGCTTCACGCTGCTGCACGGCGTGAATAAACCACTGGGCCGACTGCAGCTTGTTCTTCAGGTACTGCACGGCCGATTTATCGGTAGTGACCGCGTTGTTGTTGTCGGCCATCTGCTTCCAGTTGCTATTAATGCTCAGGCTTTCCGACCGGTTGCGGTACAGCTGCACTTCAATCTCATCGCCGTTACGGTTGATGAGGAAATCGGGCAGGATGGTTTGAATGCCCGTGATGTTGTCCTGCACCTCGCAAACCGGCTTCATCTTTAACGTAGAGATCAGCTGCAGCACAATTTTCAGTTCCTCGTCATCGATCTTCAGTTGTGCCTTGATCTTGTCCATGTTCCGGTTGTGCAGGTCGTTAAAATGGTTCTCCAAAAGCTTTACCGCCATTTTCACGTCCGGCCGCTTCCCGTTCAGCCGCCTGAGTTGAATCAGCAGGCATTCCCGGATGGTGCGGGCCCCTACCCCAACGGGTTCCAGGGTCTGGATGTGACTGAGCACTTTGTCGACCTGCTCCGCCTCGATCCAGGTGTTCATTTTAAAGGAGATGTACTCGGCAATGTTTTCCGATTCCTGCTCCATCAGGCCATAGTCATTAAAGGAATCAATCAGATACTCTGCCAACTCTATTTCCCGCGGGTCGGAACAGGTGAGTTTGAACTGTTCTTTTAACAGTTTGCGGTAATCCGACTGGCTGATGATGGGCCGTTCGGGTATGGTATCGTTGTTCAGGTAGTTCCCGTATTCCAGCTTGTAGTCCGGAAAATCTTCATAGGCGTATTCCTCCCAATCCTGGTAGTCCTGTACGGAATCCTTGTTGTACTTATCGATCACCGGCTCATACTCGTTCTTCTGGTCATCCAGCAGGGGATTGTCCTCCAGTTCCTGCTGAATGCGTTGCTCCAGTTCAAGAGTATTCAGGTGGAAGAAGTTCAGCAACTGGATCTGCTGGGGCAGAATCTTTAATCGCTGCTTTTGGGCTAACCGCTGATTGATCATGGTGAAGAGTTTGGCTTAGGAATCATTGATCAAGTGTAGCACCAAAAATTGCTGAGTTAAAAAAAAATTAAATTTATTGATACTCAGCAACTTAACCCGCCAGATCCGGCCGCAGGAAACCAACACATTAACTATTCACGTAACCTATCTATCCTATTGTGGAGCTTATTCCCCAAAAGACCCCTGCTTCCCAAACGCTTCTGGCTACTGGAAAGGTAAGGGAAAAACAAAAGCACAACCTAAGGAGTTGTGCTTTTTTATGGTTAAGGGCAAAAGTTATGGTAACGTATAGGAGCAACCGTTTTTTTAGGGGCTAATGCCTTCCCCGGACGGCATAGCGGTCTTCCATGGAAACGGGCACCGGGTACCTTCCGGCGCCGGAGGCGGCGGAGGGATCTCGGTACATGGGGTCGGCAACAGGCGGCCTGCTCGAATGCGCGGCGACCGGTTTGCCGTTGCTCAGTTTTACCTTACTGTCGGAAGCAAGGGGCGTTAGTTGGGTACTATTCATGATTGGAAGGTTTTGAACGACTGGTAAAAAGGTGAAGGAGGGGCTCTGGGGAAAACACCGCTCTTCCGCCTCGTTAAAAACACTTAAAAACCATACCAAAGGAAAACTGCCCAGCTAGGTTATTTTCTGCTAGCTCAGCAGTAGAATATTCTCAACAAATTTTCTGCACAGCCCGATAAAAAAATTCCCAAAAGTGGCAAAATGGTACAATTCTTTAATTAAGTGACCTGAAAAATTTATTAACCACTAAATCATTTCTTATGTTACGCTGGACGTTGATTTTCTTAGTGATAGCTATTATAGCTGCCATTTTTGGTTTTGGAGGTATTGCCGCCGGCGCCGCTTCGATTGCCAAAATACTCTTCTATATTTTCCTGGTATTGTTTGTATTATCGCTGATCGCAGGTGGATTCAGGAGAGTGGATTAATGGGACCTATTCTTCACATCAATTTTTTATCATAAGGTGCAGGCAACTGCACCTTTTTTTTGCTGTGGCCGGTTCGAGCCGCCCATAAAAAACCTCCCGGACACCGCCGGAAGGTTGGGAACATAAAGCGTTCAGATCGCCCCGTCGGGCCGGGCTGCGGCGCCGGCTACAGCGCTTCTTCGTCGTTGGAGATACTGGTATTGGTATTCACGGCGGTCTGTGAGGGCGCATTGACCGTTTTACTTTCCCGCTGTTCGTTGACGATCACTTTTTCATCTGCCCGGTAATCGTCCGGACGGGCCTGGGCCAGGGAATCATCCCCGCCTTCCCTTTTGGGCGCATTGTCGGCCGGGGAAGGGTTGCGTTTGGGGTCGCTGTCCTGGGGCAGCCTGGGGCCTTGGGAGGTTGTCTTCATAACTGGTTGTTTTTAAGTTTACTGCCGATAAAGGTTCACCCCAAAGTAAGAAAAAACCGTACCTGCCCGACCCCATCTTTGCCGCCGCAGCCCCTGCAAGCCCTTCATTATGTGCATGTTGCTCCTCATATAGAAGCGCCCCGCCATACCCCTCCATGCAAGCCTTTCTTCTGCAGCAAAAAATATATCCTTAAAGTAGCCTGGATATCTTTTTGACAGAAAATAAAAAAGCCAGGCGGGTAAGGCCTGGCGAATTAGATAAAGGAAAAGGTCACGAAAGAACGTCGGGACCTACTGCCGGTTCGGAACCCGGCCCAGCGGCACCTGGTGCGTCACCGGCTTTCCGGCGGAAAAACCTCCGGATCCGGCGCATGACCACGAGACGCTGCTGGTCCATAATGATATGAGAAGAAAGGTTTTTAACGACGAAGGGAACGACCACCCGGGTAAGGTAACCGGCGCGGGCCAGCAACAGCTTGCGGAACAGCAGATCGATGCCCAGGTCGATACCCAGGTTCAGCAGCGGTCCCGAACGGTCGCGGGTGATGGCCCGGCCAACGGTAGAGAACACGAGGTTAAAAGGTTTCAGGCCGTGCTTGATGCCGGCGATATTATCCTGGAAGGAAGCCTTATGCGAATAAAGCAGGCCTTCCAACCGCTTTTGCTCGGCCTCGAGATCTTCGAATGTTTTTATTTTACTCATAAATTTTACTGATGATGGCATTACGAATCATGGGTACGATCACCTTTTTACGAAGCATAATAATCAACCCGATCAGAAGAAGATAAATACCGGCCACAATCAAAAATCCTAAGGCCATGCTATTCAGTAAAGAGCCGATCCACCACCCCAGGGCGAAGCTGGCGAAGAAGAGGGCGAAAAAGGCAAAGAGCAGGGTGGTTACCCCGATAGCGATACCGGCAACTGCATTGGAAGCTCCTTTTGTAGCTTTTGCTTTTGCTAACTCCAAATAGGTCTTAACGTACTGACGGACATGTGTATTGAGCTGGGATAGATTGGTCTTTAATTCTTCCATGAGCAAAAAGTTTCAAAAGAAGAAGCAGGCCCTTTGCAGGGCCTGCCGCCGTAATTTAGCTAAAGCTTTCGTTGTACTTGCCGGCAGCGTCGGATGCGACTTTCGCGCCTTTTGCCTTCAGGTTATCAATTTCACTTTTAGCCGAGGAAAGAAGGTCGGACAACTGGTCGGCCCAGTCACCGGCAGTGGAGGTGATCTTTTGCCGGAGGTCAGAACCTTTTTCAGGAGCCAGGATAAGTCCTACCACTACACCGGCGGCTGCAGCTCCGACCAGTCCAAGGATAACTTTCGATTTCGTAGTCATGACGATAGTATTTAAGTTTTACCAAATAAACTCTGGCATTTAAGATAAATAATCATACCAATATAGCATCAGTTTTTTTCATTTTACCACCTTTTTGGGTGTGTAAAAAAATCTACATCGTAAATAGATTAACTATTTGCACTTTTATTCTTTTTTTTGCATGATTTTTTTAGTGTCAAATGAACCACCACATAACGGCGACTCCGATATGAACCAAAGGAAAAAAGTTTTAATCATAGATGATGAAGTGGATTTATGCTTATTGATGAAAGCCTACTTTCTTCGTAAGAACTATGAAGTCTATATAGCCCATACCCTGTCGGACGGCATGAGCCGGCTGAACCAGGTCGTACCCGACTACCTCTTTATCGACTACAACCTGCCCGATGGGCTGGGATGGGACAAGCTGCCGGAAATGTTCCACAAGCACCCCAACATCCAGTTCCACCTGATCAGCGCTTTCCGCCCCATTATGACCTCCGAACTGGACGGGGCGAAGCTGACCATCTGGGAAAAGCCCATCAGCCTTAAGGCGCTGGATAACTTCTTTTAAGCCTCCCCCTGCCCCCTCCGGTGGAGGGGGTGTTGGCGAGCCCTCCGACTTTTTTGCGTAGGCTGCCCTTCGCCTATTCCCCTAATATTCCCCAAAAGAAAAAAGCACCCAACTTTCGTTGCGTGCTTTTTTCTTTTATAGTATTTCGGCCATAAAGTAGGCGCGGAAAGCTTCAGGCGGTGCCCCATCTCCTCCCCCACCGGGGGAGGCCGGGAGGGGCTAGTCGCCCCAGATCTCGCCTTCGCCTTTCAGCCAGGATTTCACCAGGTCGGTAGTAACCGACTTGGGACGCTCCAGGGGCAGTCCCAGGGCACGATCCCAGCACAGGCTGGCCAGTACGCCCAGGGCGCGGCTTACGCCGAACAATACGGTGTAAAATTCATATTCCACCATGCCATAGTGCACCAACAGGGCGCCGCTGTGCGCATCTACGTTGGGCCAGGGGTTCTTGATCTTTCCAAGCGACTGCAGGATCGGGGGCACCGCCTCGTAGATATTCCACACGGTCTGCACCAGCGGGTCTTCGGGCATGTGGTTTTTGCCAAACTCCATCTGGGCGGAAAAGCGGGGGTCGGTCTTGCGCAGGACGGCATGGCCGTAACCCGGCACCACCTTACCCTGGCTCAGGGTCTTCTTCACGTATTCGGCGATCTGCTCCTTGGTGGGCAGCTCGGTGTTCAGTTCTTCCCGCATTTCAAAGATCCACTTGATCACTTCCTGGTTGGCCAGGCCGTGCAGGGGACCTGCCAGGCCGTTCATGCCGGCAGCAAAGCTCAGGTAAGGATCGCTCAGGGCCGAGCCTACCAGGTGGGTGGTATGGGCCGAAACGTTGCCGCCTTCGTGGTCGGCATGGATGGTCATGTACAGGCGCATCAGCTCCTGGAAACCGGGGCTTTCGTATCCCAGCATGTGGGCGAAGTTGCCGGCCCAGTCGAGCAGGCCGTTGGGCTGGATGTGCTCGCCGTTCTTGTACTTGCGGCGGTAGATATAGGCCGCCACGCGGGGCAGGCGGGCAATCAGGTCCATGGAATCATCGAACACGGCATCCCAGTAGTCTTTTTTGCTCATGCCGGCAGCATAGCGGCGGGCAAAATTGCTTTCGGTCTGCAGCGCCATGATGGCCACTACAAACTGGGTCATGGGGTGGGTGGTTGCCGGCAGGGATTCGATCGCAGCAAACACGTGGTTGGGCACGTGGCTCCTGCGCTGCCACAGGCTGGTGAGGTGCTGTACATCCTCGGCCGTGGGCAGTTCGCCTACCAGCATCAGGTAAAACAAGCCTTCCGGCAAAGGTTCGGTACCGCCTTCCGCCTTGGGTAACTTGTCCTGCAGTTCAGGGATGGAGTAGCCGCGGAAACGGATACCTTCCTGCGCATCCAGGAGCGATGTTTCGGAAACAAGCCCGGTCATGCCGCGCATACCCTGGTATACCTGCGACAACTGGACTTCCCCGATTTTCTTGCTACCATGCTCTTTCAGGAGATCTTTAATTTCGACTGAAAGCTCATCGGCTTTTGTTTTAAACCTTTCCTTTATATAATCCATGTTAAAATTTTTATCAATACGATGAAAGGGGTTTTTGGAGGCGCTAATGTATTGAATGACGGCCGGGTTTCAAAAAATATGATACATATATCCATTTTTAATTCACCCTATTTGGCCGCTTTCCGGTACAAGCGGTAGGCCACCAGCCCGAAGACCACGTTCGGGATCCAGGCCGCCAGCAGCGGCGGCAGGTTGCCCTTGATGGAAAACACGGTAGAGAAGCGGTCCGACAGGATGAACACGGCGGCGATAATGATGCCGATGGCCAGATGCAGCCCGCTGCCGCCCCGGGTTTTGCGGCCGGCGACGATGGCCCCGATCAGGGTCAGCAGCAGCACGCTGGCCGGCGTGGCCGAGCGGCGGTGCATCTCCACTTTCAGCGTGTTCAAGCCCTCCGTCCCCCGGATTTCTTCCATGCGGATAAACGATGCCAGCTCGGGAGTCGTCAGCTTATCTTTTAAATATTCATCTTTTCTTAAATCTTTCGGCAGAAAGTTCAGGTTCATGTTCATTTGCGGCAGTTGCCGAACGGTTTCGTGCATGCTGTCGATCTTCCGCTCCAACACATTGATCAGGGCCCAGTTCTTTTTGGCGGTGTCCCACTGCATCCGCTCCGCCCGCAGGTTGTATACCATCCGGTTGTTTTTGACCCGTTCCAGGAAAAAACTGCTGGCCGACTTTGAACTGGTGTCATAGTATTTTATTCCCACATACGTGTTGGCATCTACCCGCATATAAAACGAAGAGCTGCTGCCGCCATAGGTCCCGGGGCTGCCCTTGTCGAAATAGGTAGCCTGGAAGGTTCCCCGGATCTCGTTTGCCTTCGGGATCCAGTACCGGTTGGCCAGCCACAGCCCCAGGGCAAACACCAGCCCGCCGATGACATACGGCCGCAGCCACCGGTTGTAGGTGGTGCCGCTGGCCAGGATGGCAATGACCTCCGAGCGCAGGGCCATCTTGCTGGTAAAAAAGATCACGGCGATAAACACAAAAAGCGGGTACAGCAACCCCCAGATATAAGGAATAAAACCCATGTAGTACTGGGTGAAGATCTGGTAGCTGCTCAGGCCCGTTTTTACGAAATCATCCGTTTTCTCACTGCTGTCCACCGCCACGGCAATGGCCGTAAACAGGAGCATGCAAAATATAAAAGTGGTAAAGAACTTTTTCAGTATATACCAATCAATCTTTTTGATCATCAACAGCGAAGTAACTATAATAATGGCAAAAGGCAAAGGGATGGGAAGGTGGGAATTGGTGAATTGGTTCATTGGGAATTAGGGACGGCACAACTATTAACGGTAAACGATAAACCCGGAACTTAGAACCACGTCCCAAAAACAATCCGTGAACTTATAAACAATTCAACTGAACCCAGGAACTCAGGAACCCAGGAACTCAGGAACTGAACTCCGGAACGTTAACTCGTAAACCCGTAAACTTGTAAACTCGTAAACTCTCAGCATGCAACGACTGTTCCTTCTCGTGCTTGTAAGCATCGGCTTTAAACCGGTTTTCGCGCAGCAATTCGGGGGCTTTCCCCCTTCCACCAACTGGCGGCAGATCCATACCGATACCGCCCGGCTGATCTTCGAAGGGGCCACCGAGCCCCAGGCCAGGCAGATCGCCACCCTGGTGCACCAAATGGCGGCCGAACAGCCCAACGCCCTGGGCAACCGCCTCCGCAAGATCAACATCGTGCTGCACCGCAATACCACCCTGGCCAACGGCTACGTAGGCCTGGCCCCTTTCCGGAGCGAATATTACCTGGTCCCGCCCACCAATACCTTCGAGTCGGGCCTGCTCCCCTGGTACCAGCACCTGGCCGTACACGAATACCGCCATGTGCAGCAATACAACAACTTTAACCGCGGCCTGTCGAAGGTCTTCCGCCTGGCGCTGGGACAGGAAGGACAGGCCCTGGCCAACGCCCTGACCGTTCCCGACTGGTTCTTCGAAGGCGATGCCGTGCATTCCGAAACGGCGCTGACCCCCCAGGGCCGCGGACGGCAGCCCTACTTCCTGAGCGGCTACCGCAGCCTGTGGCGCGACGACCGCCACTACCCCCTGATGAAGCTGCTGAACGGCTCGCTGAAGGATTACGTGCCCAACCACTACCAATTTGGTTACCTGCTGGCCAATTACGGCTACCGCACCCAGGGCCCGGACTTCTGGGGCAAGGTCACCCGCGACGCCAGCGCCTTCCGGGGACTGGTGTACCCCTTCCGCCAGGCCATCCGCCGGCATTCCGGCCAGTCGTACCGCCAGTTTGCAGCCGCCGCCCTGCAGAGCGACCAACAAGGGATCAAACCCCAGCCCGCCGGCAAGGCCGCCACCGTTACCAATTACCATTTTCCAAAACCGGCCGGCACCGACTCGCTGGTGTATGTAAAGGAAGGCTACAACCGCCTGGCGGCCTTTTACCTGAAAGACAAAACCGGCGAACACCGCATCCGGCTGCGCAACCTCAGCCGCGATGACTGGTTCACCTACCGCCGCGGCACCATCGCCTACACCGCCCTCGACGTCAACGTTCGCTGGGGCCTGACCGACTTCAGCGACATTTACCTGCTGGATATCGCCACCAAAAAAGAAAGAAGGCTGACGCATAAAAAACGCTATTTCACGCCCGACCTCTCCCCTTCCGGCAAAAGCCTGGCGGCGGTTGCCATCAACGACTCCACCCAAACCGAGCTCCATATCCTGGACAGCGAAACCGGCAACGTGGCCCACAACATTGCCGGCGGTGCCGCTTCCTATTATCTCCATCCCCGGTTCCTGGACGAAGACCACCTGGTGTTGGGCATCCGCCGGCCCGACGGCACCGTGGCCCTTGCCCGGATGGGCATTACGGACGGGCGCACCGAACTGCTGACGCCCTACTCCTATTATACGGTAGGTTACCCCTCGGTGGAGGACAACACGGTTTATTTTACCGCCTCCTTCGACGGCAACGACGACCTGTACGCCCTGCGCCTGGAGGACAAAAAGGTGTTCCGGCTGACCCGGGGCCAGACCGGCAATTATTATGGAAACGTGGAGGGGAATAAAGCGGCCTGGTCGGAATTCACCGCCGACGGCCTGCAGCTGCGCACCGCCGCCACCGACCGGCTGCTGTGGCAGGAAGTGACCCTGGACCGCCTGGCGGAACAGCCCCCCGCCTACCCCGTGGCCGATGCCCGCAGCATCCTGGCCACGCCGGCCCGGGAATTCCCGGTAACCGCTTATAAAAAGGGAACCGGCCTGGTGAACATCCACAGCTGGCGGCCGTATTACGAAGACCCCGAGTTCACCTTCAGCCTGTACAGCAACAACGTGCTGAACACCTTTACCAACACCCTGTTTTACCGCTACAATCAGAACGAGCGGTCGAGCGGGGTGGGTTTCAGCACCGCTTATTCGGGCTTTTTCCCGGTGCTGACCGCCGGGGTAGAACATACCTTCAACCGGCATACGAACCTGCGGGTACGCAACGCCAGCACGAACGCCATCAGCAACATCCCCGTGCAACTGCGGCAATCTGAGCTGAGGGGCGGCTATTACCTGCCGCTGAACTTTACCGAAGGCAAAACCTACAAGCTGCTGACCGTTGGCCAGAATGGGATCTTCGGCCAGCAGGCGCCCCTGCAGGAAACGCAAAAGGCGCTGCCGCCGGCTTTATCCGATTTCCTGAGCCAGTCGTACACCTACCTGCACCATTCGGTCAACTTTACCCAGCAGCTGCCCCGGGCGGTGCAGCATATTTTTCCCAAACTGGGCTACCGCCTTACGGCCGATTACCGGCACCGCCTGGACCAGCAGGGCTACCAGCTGATCGGCAACGCCCAGGTGTTCCTGCCCTCCTTCGGCAACCACAGCCTGGTGCTGACGGGCTCGGTGCAGCAGTCCGATACGGCCAACACCCTGTTCTCCAACCGTTTTGCCCATTCCCGCGGGTATGCCAACTTCGATTCTTCGCTGATGTGGCGGGCTTCGGCCAACTACCACCTGCCCCTGTTTTACCCCGACTGGGGCTTTGGCGGCATCCTGTATTTCCAGCGGGTGCGGGCCAACCTCTTTTTCGATTACACCCGGGCCTACAACAACGCCAAAACCCGGAGTTTTAACCTGCTCAGTACCGGCTCCGAGCTGTTCTTCGATACCAAATGGTGGAACCAGCTGCCCCTGACCATCGGCCTGCGCTACAGCCGCCTGCTGGACACCGACCGGGCCCGCCCCAGCCGGCAGGGACTATGGGAGGTAGTGCTGCCGGTGAGCATTATTCCCAACTAGGGGATTTCGGATGTCGGATTTCGAATCCCTTGATAACAGATAACGCACTACAATGCAGAAAGCCCCCGAAACCCGGGGGCCATTTTATTTAATTATTTTGCGATTTAGGACAACTTCTCTAATAGAAGACTAATACGCCTATCAAGGGGATCCGAAATCCGAAATCCGACATCCTACGCCTGGCACAGGCTCTTGAACAGCTGCACCGTTTCGATGGATTCTCTGTACAGGACCGGCTTGGTCATATAGGAATGGGCGCCCAGGTCCAGGCAGGCCTCCTTCTCGATGGGATTGATGGAGGTGGAATAAATGACCACGGTAATATGCTTGTACCGCTCGTCCATTTTGAGGTAGCGGAGGGTCTGGGTGCCATTCATTTTCGGCATGTTCAGGTCCAGGATGATCAGGTTCGGAAGGCTTTCGGCCTGGCAGTTCTCCAGGTACTTGATCACGCCTTCGCCATCCTCCGCGCACGCAATGGTATTGGTCACGCCGATCTCGCCAAAGGCATCCACGATCATGTCCCGGTCCTCGCAGTCATCGTCTGCCAGGAGAATTTGTTTGTACGCGTTCATGGTATTATGAAAAGGCTTGTTTTAAAGGTAAAGAAATGGTGAAGGAGGCGCCTTTATCGGGCGCACCCTCTGCCGTTATAGTGCCATGGTGCAGCTCCACGATCTTGCGGCAGATGGCCAGGCCCAGCCCGGTACCTTCGTAGCGGTCACGGGAGTGCAGGCGCTGGAACAGGTTGAACATGTTGACGGCATACTTGCCGTCGAAGCCGATGCCGTTGTCGTTGACCGTGATCAGGGCGTTGTTGCCCGAAATTTCGGAGGTGATCGAGATCTGGGGCGGCTCCCCTTCCTTGCCGTACTTGAGCGAATTACTGATGAGGTTTCCAAACACCTGCGCCATCATGGCCTTGTCGGCCTCCACTTTCGGCAGGGCTTCCACGCGGATGTCGGCGCCTTTTTCCGCTACGGACAGCTCGAAGTCGGTCACCACCTGGCTCACCACCTCGCGGAGGTTGACCGGCTCAAAATTGAGGGAATCGCGGCTCACCTGCGAAAAGGACAGCACATCGTTGATGAGGGTACGCATCCGGAAGGACGCCAGCTGCAGGCTTTGCAGGTAGCCGCGTCCTTTGTCGTCCAGGGCGTCGCCGTACTTACTGCCCAGCATGTCGCTGTAATAGGCCACTTTGCGCACCGGCTCCTGCAGGTCGTGCGAGGCGATAAAGGCAAACTGCTGCAGGTCGAAATTGCTGCGGTTCAGCTCGCGCACGTGCTGCTCCAGCTGCCATTTGCTTTCCTCGAGCTGCAGCTTCAGCCGTTTCAGCTCGCGGTTGTCCTGCAAGGTCTCCTCGTACACCTTCTGGGCGTGGATGTCCACTGCGTAGCCGATCCACTGGTAGGGAGCGCCATTTTCGTCCCGCAAGGGGGTAATGGACACCAGGTGCCAGAGGTACTCCTGGGTGTCGGCCTGCCGCAGCCGGCATTGGGTCTTGACACTGAAAGTGCCGCCGGTTACCTGGTCGTTGAGCAACAAGGCAAAGGCGGCGCGGTCCGCCTCGTGCAGCACCTCCCTCCAGTCCTCCTTTTGCGCCTCTTCGAACTTAACGCCGGTATACTGGGAAGTCCATTCATTGACAAAAGCGATCTTTCCTTCCTTGTCGAGGGTAAAGATGATCAGGGGCAGCGAATTGGTGAGGGTCTTGTACTTGCTTTCGCTTTCCTGCAGCTTCTGGGCGAGGTCGCGGAGCTGTTCGTTCTTGCGCTTGATCTCGTCGTAGGGCGAAACCGGCCGGTCGTCCCCGAACTGCTCTTTCCAGACCTCGATCGTTGCCGCATCGATGCGTTGCTGCGCGGGCAGGGCGAAATACAGCTCGATAAAGGTGACCGTTTCGGTTTTGGAGATATTGAATTTATTCGCCAGCTTTTTGGCATAGTCCAGTCCCACGTTAGCCTTATTGACCCCGCCGCCTTCGTCTTTGAGGGCGGCCACGAGGTACTTTTCCTGTTTGCGGTTGCTGCTGATGCCCAGCACCAGGCAGCCGTTCTTCCCGTTTTCTATGGTGATCCGCGACACTTCCGAGACTGCGGTGGCAAAAGTTGTTTGTGCCGACAGGGACATGCCGGTCAGCTCGGCCAGCTTCATCGACCTTCGGTGCGCGAGCACCAGGTCCATCTCATTTTCTAAGGTGACACGTACAATTTCCTGCATCTTTAAGGATTTACTTTACATACTGCTACGGATAGGTCGTCGGTACCCCGGGCAAAATCTTTAAATACAGCGGCGGTCAGCACAGAAAGGTCGCACCGGAAGATCCCGGGCCATTTGGTCACGTCCCATTTCGACTTGATGCCGTCGCTGCACATTACCAGGTACTGGTTTCTTTCATAGGGAATGGTCTGGTCATTCATGGTCTTTGGAATGTTCAGGCCGATGATGCCGTTGTAGGCCAGGTGGTTTTTCACCCGGATGCCTTCGTGCATCCTTACCGATATATTGCCCACGCCGCACAGGCGCCACAGCTGCTCCTTGAAATCGAACACCCCCACGGAGGCCACCAGGCCCCTTGTTTTCTTGACCGCCCGGTCCATGAACCGGATCATTTCCACCGGGCTGTTCTCGGGACAGATTTTGAAGGCATTGATGGCCGCCTCTACGGCGATTTCGGCCTCGGGCCCATGTCCCAGGCCGTCCCCCAGCATCACTTTGAGGTAGTCCTTGGTGACCTTATAATAAAAGCCGTCGCCGCAATGCGTTTCGCCCGGTTTGGGACAAACGGTGGAATGGATATCGTAGAGCTGCGGCCCGGAAACAGCGGGCAGGTGCTCCTTAAAGATCCGCGACAGCAGGATAGTGCCCCAGCCGTTCTGGGAATAGATATGGAACTGGTCGGACAGGCGCTTGATGGATCCCAGGCCGTGCCCCAGCGTATTTTTGGAGGAATAGCCGTCGGACTGCATTTTAGGCACATCGCTCATGCCCGGTCCCTGGTCCACGCTGATGATCTCCAGGCCCGGCAGCGCGTCCTTTTCCACCAGCTTTACCAGCAACTGTCCGCCCCTGGTATATTTTCCCAGGTTCGACAGTATTTCCGCCACGACCAGGTCCACTTCCGCCAGCCGCTGGCCGGCAAATCCCGCCCCTGCTGCCAGTGCATGGATCTCTTTTTTTATCAGCGAATAATAACTCCTGTCCAGTGCATCAAAACAATACTGTTTGTTATTAACCATTCTTCCACTTGATTATGGTAACGGTGGTGCCTTTTCCTACGGTACTTTTGATATCGAACTCACTCACCAGCCGCTTGGCCCCCGGCAGGCCCAGGCCCAGGCTTTTGCCGGTGGAAAAGCCGTCCTTCATGGCCAGGGCCAGGTCGGGGATGCCGGGTCCTTTGTCCTGGAACACCAGGCGGATACCGTTTTCCCGGCCCTTGCTCACCACCTCGATGACGGTGGCGCCGCCACTGGCATAGCGGAGCATGTTGCGCACCAGTTCGCTGGCCGCCGTGATCAGCTTGGTCTGGTTGACCAGTCCCATGCCGATACGGGTGGCGTACTCCTTGATGCGGTTGCGAAAGACAACGACGTCCTGCTCCTTTAGAATAGCCATGGTATCTTTATTCAGTACTATAATCATCCTCGGTGGTTTCAGCCTCGGGGCCAATGATATCCTTGAGCAGTTGCATGCCCCTTTCTACGTTCAGGGCGGTATATACTCCTTTCAGCTCCAGGCCCAGCTCTACCAGGGTAATGGCAATGGCGGGCTGCATGCCCACCACCACGGTTTCCGCATCCATGATGCGGGCCATGCTGCCGATGTTGCCCAGGATGCGGCCCATGAAAGAGTCTACGATGGACAAAGCGGAGATATCGATCAAAACGCCCCGGGCGCCGGAATTGCTGATAGCCTGTACCAGGTCCGATTCTAAATTCAGGGCAAGGCGGTCATACATGTCTACCTGTATGGTTACCAGCAAAAACTTGCCCATTTTCAATATGGGAATACGATCCATTTCCTATAAACTCGATTTTTCTTTTTGAACCTTTTTTACCTCCAGTTGCAGCATGGAGTACGCATGGCGCAGGGCGCTGGCCAGGGTAGCCTTGGTAACGATCCGGGAAAGGTCGATACCCAGGTGCACGACGGTCTGGGCAATTTCAGGGCGGATGCCGCTGATGATGCATTCGGCGCCCATCAGGCGGGTGGCGCTGACGGTTTTAATGAGGTGCTGGGCCACCAGCGAATCCACGGCCGGCACGCCCGAGATATCGAGGATGGCGATGCTGCTGCCGGTATCCACGATCTGCTGCAGCAGGTTTTCCATCACCACCTGGGTGCGGGCGCTGTCCAGCGTGCCGATGATGGGCAGGGCCACGATGCCGTCCCATACGCGGATCACGGGGGTGGAGATCTCGCTGATCTCATCGGTCTGGCGCAGGATCACTTCCTCGCGGCCTTTAATAAAAGTTTCGAAGGTTACCGAACTGAAGCTGTCGACGAGTTTGGTGATCTGCCGGCTGATCTCGTAGAGGCGCTGGGGATCGTTTTGGATCTCGTCCTGCAGCACGTCCAGGAAGGCATCGCGCAGGCTGAAAATATAATGGCCGGTTTCGCGGGGTGAAAAACCCTGGCGTGCCCGGGAGATGGAGATGCCGGATAAAATTTCCAGGACGGGGTCGAAGTCCGAAGACTGCGCCTGGGTCAGGTTATTTTCATTAAGGCTACTTAAAAAGGTATCCAGCAATTCTTCCGACTGGGACCGCAGGTCGTCATTGCTGATCAAATCATCCCGCAGCGATTCACTGGCCAACTGGTTGTTCATCCAGGTTTCCAGCAGCTGATCTCTCTTCCTTTCAAAAAGTTGTACGGTATCTACCTTCATTTCGTTTGATTATGATTATAAGCTCTAAAAATAAAACAAACCCATGTATTCGCAGCTTTTTATTTATTTTCTTTAATATAACATAACGCTGGGCACAAAAGGGTTAAAACGGCATTTTGTATGTGCGTAAGGGAATTTACCTGCGAAAAAAACCGGCCCCGTTACAAAAATGTTATTTTTATAATACAACCATTGCCTACCGTTGTCTTCCCCATAAAGTCCTTTTGGGGCGCAGCTTTGGGGCGAAAACAAAGGATATGGGGTAAAAAACGACCAGCGAATTCCGAAATCCTTACTTTTGCGCAACTTTAAATTTTGTTATGAGTATTCTTGTCAATAAAAACTCTAAAGTCTTAGTACAGGGTTTTACCGGAACCGAAGGCACCTTCCATGCTTCGCAGATGATTGAGTACGGAACCAACGTGGTGGGCGGCGTAACGCCGGGCAAAGGCGGCAGCACCCACCTGGACCGTCGCGTGTTCAACACCGTAGCGGAATGCGTACAGGAAACCGGTGCCAATGTGTCCATCATTTTCGTTCCGCCGGCCTTTGCGGCCGACGCGGTTATGGAAGCTGCCGACGCAGGCGTGGAACTGGTGGTGTGCATTACCGAAGGCATTCCGGTTCAGGACATGGTGAAAGTGAAAAACTTCCTCCAGGGCAAAAACACAAGGCTGATCGGCCCCAACTGCCCGGGCGTCATCACTGCCGACGAATGCAAAGTGGGCATCATGCCGGGTTTTGTATTCAAGAAAGGCCGCGTAGGCATCGTATCCAAATCGGGTACCCTCACCTATGAAGCTGCCGACCAGGTGGCCAAAGCCGGCCTGGGCATCTCCACCGCCGTTGGTATCGGTGGCGACCCCATCATCGGCACCACTACCCGCGAAGCCGTGGAACTGTTCATGAATGACGAGAATACCGACGCCATCGTCATGATCGGCGAGATCGGTGGCGGCATGGAAGCAGAAGCTGCCCGCTGGATCAAGGAAACCGGCAACAAGAAACCCGTTGTGGGCTTCATCGCCGGCCAGACCGCTCCTCCCGGCCGCCGCATGGGTCATGCCGGTGCCATCGTAGGCGGTGCGGAAGATACTGCCGCCGCCAAAATGAAGATCATGGAAGAATGCGGCATCCACGTGGTTTCCAGCCCGGCCGACATTGGCAAGACCATGGCCTCCGTACTCAAAAAATAAGCTCGTACCGGAGTACACATAAATAAGGAACGGCCTCCCGCTTTGGCGGGGAGGCCGTTTTCATTTTAGTACCGGCATTCTACTTCCGGATCCCATTAATATACTGTTCCAGCTCGGTGCGCGACTGCGCCGACAGCAGGCCGTAGATCTGGCTGTAGTTGCGCTGCTCCACGCTCCGGGCATAGGCTCTTTTGGCCAGGTCCAGGCGGTCGGCGTCCGAAGAAAAGAGCTCCAGCACCTGCTGCAGCTGGCGCACGTACAGGTAATTGTTCTCTACCGCGTTGCGGGCCGTGCCTGGTCTATTGAATATCTGCTTGCGGATGCCGGCAAGCAGCTGGCTGAAGTCCGCATCGCTCAGGGCACGGCTGGTATTGTTGCTCTCATACCGGTTGTCGTTGCCATAGCGGTCGTTGTTTCCATAACGGTCATTGCGGCCGTAGCGGTCATTGCGGTCATAACGGTCGCTGTCTTTTCCATCCCGGTCACGGTCCCAATCGCGGTTGCGGTCGTAGCGGTCGTCATCATCGCGGTCACGGTTCTTCCAGTCGCGATTATCGCTGTCCTTCCAATCCCGGTTATCGCGGTCTTTCCAATCCCGGTCATTGCGGTCGTTGCGATCGTTGCGGCGATTGTTATTATTGTCCCGGTCCTCGTCGAAGCGTACGTTGCCGTTGCGGTCCACCAGGATGTTCATGTCGTACTGGGGGCGCAGCACGAAGTTGCTGGAGTACACCGGCCGGTTCTCGCGCTTGTTGTTCTTCTTCAGCCGGTACACTTCAATGGAGTGGCGGCCGGGCCGGACGTCGTTCAGGTAAATGCGGTTATTGGTACCCGGTAGCGACCTGCCGTCGATCACCACGGCGTAGTCGTTGCTGCCCGATAAAGAGATGCGCACATCGCCGGCCAGGCCGGCAGCGAATACGGATGCGTTCATCAGCACACCCGCTAAAACGGTAAAGATGCTTTTCATGATTTTTTAAATCCTCCTTTTTGTCAGAAGGGGACGGAGGAGCCTGGTTTACCGGCAAAAATGTAAACAATCGTTAAAGGCCCCGCAGGGGCCCTTTATGCAATTCCGTTCCCCGGTGCATCCATATTTCCGTACTTCGCATCTCCATCACTAAGCATAATTATAACATGAAACGGATACCACTGCTGTCGCTGACCCTGCTGTGCCTGCTGGGCGCCCTGTACCAATGCTTTGGCCAGGCCCCGAAAAATTACGAGCAGGAATGGAAAAAAGTAGACGACCTGCTGCAACGGAAAAACCTGCCGCAATCGGCCCTGGAAGAAGTGAAAAAGATCTATGCCCGGGCCAAAACGGAAAAGCAGGACGCCCAGGTCATCAAATCACTGGTGTATATGATCGGCCTGCAACAGGCCAACCGCGAAAACAACGAACGGGTTGCCCTGGGCGAGGTGGAGCAGGAGCTCCGCAGCGCAAGCGGGGGGGCAGCCGCTATCCTGCACAGCATGCTGGCCGGCCACTACTGGCAGTACTTCCAGCGACACCGCTGGCAACTCTACAACCGCACCAATACCGCCGGCTTCGACAAGGCCGACCCCGCCACCTGGACCGCCGATGATTTTCACAAAAAGATCAGCGAGCACTACCTCTTATCGCTATCCAACCCTTCGCTGCTGCAGGCCACGAAGCTGGCGCCTTTCGACGCCCTCATCGCCAAAGGAAATACCCGGTCCCTGCGCCCTACCCTGTTCGACCTGCTGGCCCACCGCGCCCTGGAGTATTTTAAAAACGACGAACGCGACCTGTCCAAACCGGCCTATGCCTTCGAGATCAGCCAGCCCGAAGCCTTTGCTCCCGCCGCCCGGTTCGTGCAGCATGCCTTTACCACAAACGACTCCCTGTCCCTGAAGCACAAGGCCCTGCGGATCTACCAGCAGCTGATCGCCTTTCACTTGAATGATCCCAAACCCGACGCCCTGATCGACGTCGACATCGACCGCCTGCTGTTTGTACGGTTCAACGCGGTGCTGGAAAACAAGGTGGAACTGTACGAGGAGGCATTGCAACACCTCTCCCGTACCTATCCCGGCAACCCTTCGGCGGCCCAGGCCGCCTACCTGCTGGCCGACCTGTACCAGACCCGGGCTGCCGGCTACCACCCGCTAAAGGATACCACCTACCGCTTCGAACGCCTGCGGGCCAAAGAAATCCTGGAAAAAGTGGTGCGGGACAGCGCCGTCAAAAGCATAGGCTGGGCCAACGCCTGGAACCTGCTGCAGGAGATCAACCGGCCCTCCTTTGCCTTTGAGGTGGAAAAAGTGAACCTTCCGGGGCAGCCGTTCCGGGCACGGGTGCGCTACCGCAATGCAGCCACCCTCCACTTCCGGCTGCTGAAGCGGGGCGACCTGGCGCCCGAAGGGTTCAACGGCTACGATGAAAAGCTGTGGGACCAGTTGCTGGCCGCCGCTCCCCTCCGCTCGTGGCAGCAAAGCCTTCCCCCCACCGGCGACCTGCAGGAGCATGCCGTGGAAATAAAAGTGGATGCCCTGCCCGCCGGCGAGTACGTGCTGCTGGCATCGATGAACGGCCGGTTCCAAAAGCAGAAAAACACCCTGGGCGCCCAGGGGTTCTTTGTCTCCACCATCAGTTATATACAGCAGGGCAACCGCTTTTTCGTGCTGCACCGCGAAAGCGGGCAGCCGCTGCAGGGCGCCTCAGTAAAGGCTTTTGTCCAGAAATACGATTACCCGGCCCGCAAGAACGTCCTGGCCGAATTCGGTTCCTACACGGCCGACAAAAAGGGCTTTTTCGAGATAGAGAGTAAGAAAGACGAGCGGGCGGCCCCGTATCACCTGGACATCCGCCACAACGGCGACCGGCTGAACCTGAAGGAAGCCTCCTACGATTATATCCCCTACTATGGCCCCCGCGCCCCGCAAAAAAAGGCGGCGCCCTCTATCTTCTTTTTTACCGACCGCTCGCTGTACCGCCCGGGCCAGACCGTGTTCTTCAAGGGCGTTGCCGTAACCCCTTCTAAGGACGGCAACAGCATCGCCGCCGGCTATGCCACCCGCGTCTTCCTGGCCAATGCCAACAACGAAGTGGTGGACTCCCTGAAGGTGACCGCCTCGGAATACGGTTCCTTTTCCGGAAAGTTCACCCTGCCGCAAAACGTATTGAACGGCGAGTTCCGCATTTATGAAACGGAAGGAAGGGAAGCCGCCTGGTTCTCGGTGGAGGAATACAAGCGCCCGAAGTTCTACGTGGACTTCGATACCATGAAGAGCAGCTACAGAGTAGCCGACAGCATCACGGTCAGGGGTACCGCCAAAGCCTATGCCGGCAACCTGGTGGAAGGCGCCAGGGTCACCTACCGCGTAGTACGCCAGCCCCGCTTTATTTACTTCTGGTCGTACCGGATCTGGCCGCCGCCTTCCGAGGAGCTGGAGATCGCCCATGGCGAAACCCTCACCGATGCCCAGGGCCGGTTTACGCTTGCCTTCAACGCCATCCCCGACCGCACGCTCGATAAAAAGCTGGATCCCGTTTTCGATTACCGCATCTATGCCGACGTGACCGACATCAACGGCGAGACCCGCAGCGGGGAACAACTGGTTTCGGCCGGCTACAAATCGCTGGTGCTGCTGGTTCGCCTGGACGAAAGGGTACCGCTGGATTCGCTGAAAGGCCTTGATATCCGCACCCAGAACATGGCCGGCACCTTCCAGCCGGCCCAGGTAACGGTTTCCTTCACGAAACTGCAGCCTGAGAACCGACTCATCCGCGAACGCCTCTGGGAGGAGCCCGACCAGTTTGTGCTGAACAAGGAAGAATTCATCCGGCATTTCCCGCACGACGAGTACCGCAACGAAAAGGATTTCCGAAACTGGCAACGTGGGGAGAAAGTTCTGGTAAAGAGCGACTCCACCCGGAGCAATGGGCAATGGGAAATAGACAACAGGAAATTAGCAGCAGGCTTTTATGCCGTGGAAATCATTACCAAAGACAAAGACGGGCAGGCGATAAAAGACCTGCGTTTCGTGGAGCTGTACGATCCGAAAGCCGGCCGGCTGCCCGCCCCGGCTTACTTCTGGAGCGGCAACGACCGCCTGCCTGTGGAACCTGGGAAAAGCGCCACCGTGCAGCTGGGCACGTCGGCCACCGACGTTTTCCTGCTGCAGCAAAAGGCGAAAAGCAGCTACGACAGCCTGGCTACCCTGGAGGTGCTGCGGCTGGACCGGGAGAAAAAAACCTTTGTGTTCCCCGTGACGGAAGCCGACCGGGGGGGCTTCGGCGTTTCGTTCTTCTTTGTAAAGGACAACCGCTTATACCAGGTGCAGCAGGTGGTGGAGGTTCCCTGGACCAACAAGGAGCTGGCCATCGAATGGAGCAGTTTTCGGGAAAAGACCCTGCCCGGCAGCGCCGAAAAATGGAGCGTGAAGATCAGCGGTCCCAAAGGCGAAAAAGCGGCCGCCGAACTGCTGGCAGGTATGTACGATGCGTCGCTGGACCAGTTCAAACCCCACGGCTGGCAACGGCCCGGCATCTGGCCCACCTTTGCCGGCCCCCGGGCCTGGAACGGCCGGCAGAATTTTATCGCCGTTGCCTCCGAACAAAAGCAAGACGAACAAACCGGCAACAAAGAGTTCCGGAAAGATTATGACATGCTGCAGCTGAACCTGGAAAGACTTGGGAGCGGCTCCTACGACCTTAGAAGGCTCAATGCCAAACCCGAAGCCGCCCTGCAGGGACGCGTGGCCGGCGTAGCGCCTGCTCCTCCTGTGGTCGCCCAGGACGCCATGGCTAATGCAGTAGCGTACGCGGAGATCAGGGATGAAGAAAAGCAATCGGCAGCCGATACCACGGCAACCGCAGCAGGCAGGAAAGAAGGCCCTTCCGCCCCGCCCGCTGTGGCGCCCCGGAAAAACTTCAACGAAACGGCCTTTTTCTTCCCCGACCTGCATACCGACAAGGACGGCAACATCAGCTTTTCCTTTACAATGCCCGAAGCCCTCACCCGCTGGAAACTACAGGCGCTGGCGCATACCAAAGACCTGGCCTTCGGCTTTGCGCAAAAGGATGTGGTTACCCAGAAGGAACTGATGGTGCAGCCCAACACGCCCCGCTTCCTTCGGGAAGGCGACCGCCTGGAACTGAGTGCCAAGATCGTGAACCTGTCCGCGAAGGAACTGACCGGCCAGGCCGCCCTGCAGCTGCTCGACGCCACCACCAACCAGCCCGTGGACGGCTGGTTCCACAACGTGTTTCCCAACCAGTACTTTACCGTGGCTGCCGGCAGCAGCGACGTGGTGACCTTCCCCCTGGAAGTACCCTTCGGCTTCAACAAAGCCCTGGTGTGGCGCATCGTGGCCAAAGCCGGCAACTTCAGCGACGGCGAAGAGGCCGCCCTGCCGGTGCTGACCAATAAAATGCTGGTGACCGAAACCCTACCCCTGCCGGTTAGGGGCAGCGGCACCAAAACCTTCTCCTTCGACAAGCTGAAGGCCTCCGGCAGCAGCGAAACCCTGCAGCACCACGCCCTGTCGGTGGAGTATACTTCCAACCCCGCCTGGTATGCCGTGCAGGCCCTCCCCTACCTGATGGAATATCCCTACGACTGTTCGGAGCAGGTATGGAACCGGTATTACGCCAACGCCCTGGCCGTTAAAATCGCCAACGCCTCGCCCCGCATCCAACAGGTCTTTGAAAAATGGAAGACCGCCGACACGGCGGCCCTGCTGTCGAACCTGCAAAAGAACGAAGAGCTGAAATCGGTGCTGCTGCAGGAAACGCCCTGGGTGCTGCAGGCAAAGACCGAGGAGCAGCAAAAGAAAAACATCGCCCTGCTCTTCGACCTTACCCGCAGCGGCAGCGAACTGGCGGCCAACCTGCAAAAGCTGAAAGCCCTGCAAAGCGAGAACGGCGGCTTTGTATGGTTCCCCGGCGGCCCCGACGACCGCTACATCACCCAGTACATCGTTACCGGCATCGGGCGGCTGAAAAAACTGGGCGGCATCTCCGGCGAACAGGAAGACGCCCTGACCACCATGGCCCAGAAAGGCCTGGCGTACCTCGACCGCCGCATCACCGAGGATTACAACCGCCTCCTGAAATCGAAAGCCGACCGGACAAAGCAACAGGTGGACTACCTGCAGGTGCAGTACCTGTACGGGCGCAGCTTTTTCCCCACCGTGGGGGTACCCCAACAGGCGCAGGTGGCCTATAACTTCTACCGCAAACAGGCGCAGCAGTTCTGGATGAAGGGCAACCCCTTCCAGCAGGGCATGACCGCCCTGGCGCTGCACCGTACCGGCGATGGGCAAACGCCGGCGGCTATCCTGAAGTCGCTGAAGGAAACCTCCGTTACCAGCGAAGAAATGGGCCGCTACTGGAAGGAAAGCGGTTTCGGACGCAGTCCCTTCTGGTGGCAGGCACCCATAGAAACGCAGGCGCTGCTGATCGAAGCCTTCAGCGAAGCGGGCCGCGATACCGCCGCCGTGGACGACCTGCGCACCTGGCTGCTCAAAAACAAGCAGACCACCAACTGGCGCACCACCAAGGCCACGGCCGACGCCTGCTACGCCCTGCTCCTCCGGGGTCAGAACTGGTTCACGGCCGAACCCCGGGTCACCATCCGGCTGGGCAACACCTCGCTCTCCAGCACGGAACAAAAAAGCGAAGCGGGCACCGGCTATTTTAAAAAGCAAATCGAAGGGGCCTTTGTAAAGCCCGAAATGGGCGCCATCTCGGTAACGGTGCAGCAGTCCGCCAATGGGCCCACCTGGGGCGCCGTGTACTGGCAGTATTTTGAAAACCTGGACAAGATCACCTTCGCCGCCACCCCGCTGCAGCTGTCCAAAAAACTGTTCGTGGAAAAGAACACCGACCGCGGTCCCGTGCTGACGCCGGTGGAAGAAGGAAGCAACCTGCAGGTGGGCGACAAGATCAAGGTCCGGATCGAGCTGCGGGCCGACCGCGACTTCGAATACGTGCACATGAAAGACATGCGGGCTTCGGCTCTGGAGCCGGTGAACGTCCTGAGCCACTACAAATGGCAGGGAGGCCTGGGCTATTACGAAACCACTAAGGACGCCAGCACGAACTTTTTCTTTTCGTACCTGCGTAAAGGCACCTATGTGTTCGAATACCCCCTGTTCGTGACCCATTCCGGCGACTTCAGCAACGGCGTTACCTCCATCCAGTGCCTGTACGCCCCGGAATTTTCGGCCCACAGCGAAGGGGTACGGATAAAGGTGGCGCCCCAAAAGAGCGAGTAAGCCCCCGTTACTACCTATATTCCCCAGCACCCAACTTCTCCGAGGTTGGGTGCTTTTTTAGGATAAATGCTCATTTGCCGGCCAGCGGTGCTAACTTGCGCCCTGTTGCCTATGCAAACAGAAATACTCATTATCGGACAGGGCATTAGCGGCACCATGCTGTCGTGGTTCCTGCACAAGGCGGGGAAAAGCTTTTTGGTCATCGACCAGGAAAACCCCGGGTCGCCGACCGGGGTGGCGGCCGGCGTGATGAACCCCGTCACCGGCCGGAAATTCGTCACCACCTGGATGATCGACACCATCCTGCCCTTTGCCGTACAGGCCTATTCCGACATGGAAACCTTCCTGGACCGCAAGTTCCTGTTCCGCAAAGACATCATCGACATCTTCCCGAACGCACAGATGCGCGACGCCTTCGCCACCCGCATCACCGAGAACGATACCTACCTGCACTCCTATCCCGACCAGAACCACTTCAACCGCTACCTGCACCAGGAATACGGCTGCGGCCAGATCAAGCCCGCCTACACCACCGACCTCCATGCCCTTACCGGCAGCTGGCGACAGTACCTCAAAGAAAAGCGCCTGCTGCTGGACGAATCCTTCAGCAACGACCTGCTGGAGGTGCACGCCAATACCATCACCTACAAGGACATCCGGGCCGAAAAGATCATCTTCTGCGACGGCAACGCCTCCATGAACTATCCCTGGTTCCAGAACCTGCCGTTCTCGCCCAGCAAGGGTGAAGCCCTGATCATCGAATCGGAAGACCTGACCAACGAGCACATTTTCAAAAAGAGCATGACCATCGTGCCGCTTTCCCGGCAACACACCTTCTGGGTGGGCTCCTCCTTCCAGTGGAAGTACACCGAGCCCGGTCCCACCCCCGCCTTCCGGGAGGCCACCAAAAATTACCTCGACGGCTGGCTGAAAGTTCCTTACCGTATTGTCGACCACAAAGCCGCGCTGCGTCCCTCCACCCTGGAGCGGCGGCCGTTCGTGGGCTTCCATCCCCGCTGGGGCAACGTGGGCATCCTGAACGGCATGGGTACCAAGGGCACGTCGCTCTCGCCCTTCTTCGCCCACCAGCTGGTGCAGCACCTGCTTTCCGGCGCCGACATCACCAAAGAAGCTTCCATCGACCGCTTTCACCGGATCCTGTCCGACCCGGCGTACATTCGAAAAAAATAAAACCAAAACACTTATATTAACTACATGCAAAACGAAGACGTTTACGCCATTCCGGCCAGCTACCGGAGAATGGAAAACCTGCACATCCTTTTCTGGCTGCTGAAAGATGTCGCCTGGTGCATGATCTGGAAACCCCTGGGGATTGTCATGATCTTCCCCACGCTGATCATCGCCATCCTTATTGCCTGGCGCACCCGCGACATTAAGTCCGAGCTGGCCCACAACCTGGCCATCACCCTGTGGATCAGCGCCAACTCGTACTGGATGCTTTCGGAATTTTTCCATTTCGACGAAGTTCCCGTCTGGCACGGCCTGGAAGGCAAGCACATGGCCCTCGTTCCCTTTGTCGCCGGCCTGCTGATCCTGGCCTGGTACTACCTGGTACAACGCCCGAAAGAACAGAAGGGAGCAGCTGCCGCCGTAGCCACCGCTTAAACGGGTAAGGGGGAGAGGTTTTCCTGCCGGGCTTCACCGTTGAACCGCCCGTTTTTGCCTTTACCCCCTTTTTTTACCGCTCATAAAGGGTCCTTTACCACTTGTGAAAGGAAAAATGCCATTGGTGCCGGATGGCTGCCAACAAAATGTTAACGCCGGCCTATCTTTATGTCTTCAAACCAAACAGGAGTCATCTCCACGTAACATGAACTCATTTCTGGAATTTCGATTTGCCCGCTACCGTCAAAGGGTAAAACCACCGGAAATCATCTCCCGTCGCTAAGTACGCCATAAAAGGCTTCGGCCCCTTTCCTGTTCACGCCCGTAGCGGGTGCTGAACCCTTATTCCCTGTTTCGTATTTTTTTACCCAAGGACCTCAACGTTCGTCACATGACCACACGATCATTGATGGCCGTGGTGACCGCTATTGCCCTCTGGGCAGTGCCGCCGCATTTTGCCCTGCGCAAAAAACCAGGCCCTCAAAAAGTGCAAAAACCCCAGCCCCGGGGACACCAAAAGAAGCAGGACTTCGAGTTGGTTCCCGGCGGCCTGTTCCTCTAATGCGGTAACCACCGGCATAGCAACCCTTTTTTTGTCATCCCTAAAATCAAAACCATGACCAGCATCGGCAAAAAGATCCTTTCGGCTTTCGTGGAAGTAACGGAGCACGACAACCCCGTGCCCCCATCCGAAGAGCCTCCCTCCGCAGGCACCCCTGCCCATTCCCCTTCCGCAGCAGACACCCGGTTCCGGGAGCACTTTGAAAAGCTGCTGCAAGAAGCCAACACGCCCGGGCCGGACTATTTCGAGTTTGCGAAAATGATCGACGCCCTGGGCGCCGTACCCGACGAAAAAGCACGGTACGCCGCCGCCTTCGCCGGCCTGAACGTGCAGGGCCTCAACCGGCAGCAACTGCTCTCCAGCGCGGATGCCTACCTGCAACTGCTCCAGGGCGATGCCGCCACCTTCCAGGCCACGCTGGATACCGCCCAGCAGGAAAAGGTTTTCCAGAAAAAGGCGGAGATCGAGGCCAAAGGCCGCCGCATTGAGCAACTGTCCCAGGAGATTACCGTGCTGCACCAGCAGCTGGCAGCGCTGAACAACGAGATCCGTGAAAGCGAGGAAAAGCTGGCCGCCAGCTCCGCCGCCTATACGGCGGAACTCCACCGCATCCAAAGCCGCATCGAACAAGACCTTCAGAAAATCCGGCAACATATAGCAGGAGAATAGGCAATAAGCAATAGGCAATAGGCAAACACGCAATAGCCGGGGGCGGTCCGCCGCCGGCTATTGACGGAACGCCTCCTGCTGCCCGCAACTTTCTGTTTTTCCCTGTTTAGCGCACCATCTAAAAAAACAAATCAATCATGAACGAGACGATTCATACAACGAAAACCACGGGCTGGTTTTCGGAACCCAAAAACATTGCTACCGCTGTCGTCGGCCTGTCCCTGGCGGCC
This sequence comes from Huijunlia imazamoxiresistens, assembly GCF_037132455.1. Classification (NCBI taxonomy): domain Bacteria; kingdom Pseudomonadati; phylum Bacteroidota; class Chitinophagia; order Chitinophagales; family Chitinophagaceae; genus Huijunlia; species Huijunlia imazamoxiresistens. Next base: position 127,332 of record NZ_JBBBEI010000011.1, read on the forward strand.
GGCCTGGCCTATGGCTTTACCATCTATGTGCTGCCCTGGCTGGTCAGCGTTACCTGGACCCTCATCAACCTGGTGATCGGCGGTATCCTTCTCGGCGCCCTGCTGATGATCGTCACCAGCAAAAAGTTCTGGAGGGCCATTAAATACTTTTCCGAATTCCTGGCCAACTATACCATCGGACTGGCCATCGAGCTGAACCCCTTCAACATCCTGCAGGCCCGGATCGACCAGGGCTACGAGGACCGCAATACCCTGTACAAACAGGCCGGCCGCCTGAAGGGCAAGCAAAGCGAGCTGATGGATAAGCTGCAACAAAAGGAAAAAGAGCTGTCCCTGAACATCCAGAAGGTAAAGATCCTGCAGGCGGAAGGCGGCAACGCCCGTCAAAAAGACCTTTATGCCAACAACGTGCTGCGCTGCCGCGAATACATCGACAACGTAACGCCCATCGTCGGCGACCTGAACAAGCTGATCTCCTTTGCCGAAATGGCTTACGAGGAAAGCGGCCTCCTGCTGGAAGACGCCAAAATGGACCTGGAAGCCAAAAAGGACCTGTACTACTCGGTCACCACCGGCCTGTCGGCCGTGAGCAGCGCCATGAAAGCCTTCCGGGGTGATGACGACCTGAACCGCGACGCCGAAAAAGCCCTCGCCCTCCTGAAACAACAGATCGGCGAAAAGGTGGGCCACATCAAATCGGCCATCGACGTCACCTCCCGCTTCCTGGACGACCGCGTCCTGGAAGACCGCGCCCAATCGGCCCAGGCCATGGAACTGATCAACCACTACGACTTCAACCCGCACTACAACTATTCCGACCAGTCGCTGAAAAACAACCAGCACGCCGGCCGGCTGAACGATGTGCGGGTGAATGACCGGCACCGGGGACTGCTCGAGTAAAGTTTACGCGTTTACGGGTTTACGCGTTTACGCGTTCCTTCGGCTACCGCTGTTCCCCCATTCCTAATTAACCAATGAACCAATTAACCAATTCCTTATTCCATAAACAACCTAAAACCACATAAAATGGCTATTAAATTAAAACCTGCGGGTAAATTACTGATCATTGCCGCTGTAGTGACAGCGGGTATAACCGGCGTACGCTGGTACCAGAACCGTCCGAAAGAAGTGGGCGCATCGCTGGAAGTGGGGCGTGTGGCCCTGCCCGATGCACCGGAGGCCTCCCTGAGCGGCAAGGCCGTGCAGCTGGAGCTGCCCGGCTCTTCGCCTGCGGCGAATGGTGGTACGGTCATCACCTGGGAACGCATGGCCTGGAACAGCCAGTTCTCGGGCATGTATGCCAACGGCGGCCGCCGCACCACCCAGGGCTCCCTCTTCGACAAGGCCCGCCTGGACGTGACCTACCTCCGCCAGGACGACTGTAACCAGCAGATGGCCGACCTGGTGAAATTCGCTTCCGATTACAAGAAGAATGGGGCCACCCCGGGCGTGCTCATCACCTTCATGGGCGACGGCATGCCGGCCTTTATGACGGCGCTGGCAAAAGAGCTGGAACCCCTGGGCCCCGAATACCAGCCCATCATCCTGCCCCTGTCCCACGGTAAATCGTACGGCGAAGACCAGGTGATGGCGCCCCCTTCGTGGAAGGCCGACCCTCATCATGCGGTGGGCAAATGCGTGGCCGGCGTGCTGCGCGACGGCGACATCAACATTCTGCTGAAATGGGCCGGCGACAACGGGCTGAAGGTGAACCCCGATGAAACCACGTACGACGCCGAGGCCATCAACCTGGTCGCCGCCAGCGACTTCCTGGACGCCCCCAACAAGTACATTACGGGCTACACGGAAAAAAGAAGGGTGGTGCAGAACGGCCGCACCACCGGCCGCGATACCATCGTGGGCGTGGACGGTGTGGCCACCTGGACGCCCGGCGACGTGAACGTGGCCACCCGTAAGGGCGGACTGGTGACCCTGGCCAGCACCCGCCAGTATGCGGCCCAGATGCCCAACCAGACCATCGCCATCAAAAAGTGGGCGTACGACCACCGCACCGACGTGGAGAACATGATCATCGCCCTGGCCCAGGCCGGCGACCAGGTGCGCTCGTTCAACGAAGCCAAGGCCTTTGCCGCCCAGGTGAGCGCCGAGGTGTACGGCGAGCAAACACCCGAATACTGGCTGAAATACTTTAACGGCGTGGAGGAGACCGACCTCCGCGGCCTGAAAGTCACGCTGGGCGGGTCGGCCGTGTTCAACCTGGCCGACATGGCCAATACCTACGGCCTGGGCGCCGACAAGGTAGACCGCTACAAAGCCGTGTACAACACCTTCGGCAGCCTGATGGTGAAAATGTACCCGGCCCTGATGCCCTCCTTCCTGCCGTATGAAAAAGCGGTGGACAAGTCCTTCCTGTTTTCCGTGCTCTCCAACCACCCCGAGCTGATGGAAGGCAAGGCCCTGGAAGCCACCTATGCCGGGGAGATCCGCTCGAAGGTTTCCTCGAGGTCCTACAGCATCGAGTTCGAAACCGGTTCGGCCGTGATCCGGCCGGCCTCTTATCCCCTGCTGAACGAGATCTTCCAGTCGGCCGTGGTAGCCGAGGGCCTGAAGCTGGGCGTGTACGGCCATACCGACAACCAGGGCTCCGATGACGTGAACCGGCCCCTGTCCCAAAAGCGGGCCGCGGCCGTTGGGGCCTACCTGCAGCAGAAAGGCCTGAAGGAACAACGAATGGAGGTGAAAGGCCTGGGCGCTGCGCAGCCGGTAGCCTCCAATGACTCCGAGGGGGGCCGCCGTAAGAACCGCCGCGTGGAGATCGTGCTGGGTGAGTAACCGGAAGTATGAAAAAGGGAGGGGGAGCCCTTCCCCTCCTGCTTTCTTCCCGGAACCGCAAAAATCCTTTTCAAAAAATGAAGCAAACCTTTCAACCCTTTGGCCGGGTCAGCCGGCAAACTTTCTTGCTGCTGCTGGTGGTACAGGCGGTGCTGGCGCTGCTGTTCTGGCAAACCGCCTCCGATGGCCTGATCCCGCGGCCGGGCAGGGTGGCTGGCGCCTTTTTGCACCTGCTGACCACGCCCCTGCTGTTCGACCATCTGCTCATCAGCCTGGGACTCACCCTGCGGGCCATGGGCTATTCGCTGGTGATCACCCTGGCCTTTGCCTACCTGTCGGTGGTGCCCTTCTTCCGGGGACTGGCCCAGTTCCTGGTCAAATGCCGCTACCTGACCCTTACCGGCCTCATTTTCATTTTTACGCTGCTCACCAAGGACGGCGGCCAGCTGAAGCTGTCGCTGCTGGTGTTCGGCATCGTGCCCTTTTTCCTGACCTCCTTCCTGGCGGTGATCGTACAGGCCGACCGGCAGGAATACGAACTCTGTCAAACGCTGGGGTATAACCGCTGGCAAACCCTCTGCGAAGTGATCGTTGTGGGCAAGGCCGACCAGGTGCTGGAGATCCTGCGCCAGAACTTCGCCATCGCCTGGCTGATGATCACCCTGGTGGAAGGCCTGAGCATGAGCGAAGGCGGCATCGGCACCCTGCTGATCAAGTATAACCGCTACAACGACCTCACCCAGGTGCTGGCCCTCCAGCTGGTGATCTTTTCCACCGGCCTGATCCTCGACTTCCTGCTGGGGACCCTCCGTCACTGGCTGTTCCCGTACACCAAACTGCAAACCTCCAACGCATGACCCCACATACCAAAGCCGAATTGCTGCTGGAGGCCCAAGACGTCAGCCTCCGCTACGGCACCCGCCTCATCTTGCGCGACATCAACCTGCGCCTCCACAACATTACCCGCCCCGGCCTGCAGCAGGGGCAGGTCGTATCGCTCATCGGCCGCTCGGGGGTAGGCAAGACCCAGTTGTTCAAGCTGCTCTCTGGCCTGCAGGCGCCCAGCACCGGCACCATCCGCCTGCAGGACGGCCGCCCCGTAAAAGCCGGCGACATGGGCGTGATCTTTCAGAACTATTACCTCTTTCCCTGGCGCACCCTGCACCAGTCGCTGCTGCTGGCCGCCCGCATGAACCCGCAGCTGAAAGGAACGGAAAAGGAAGCGGTCGAAAAATACGCCGCCGACTTCGGGCTGGCGGCCCACCTGCAGCAGTACCCCCAACAACTGTCGGGCGGGCAGCGCCAGCGGGCCAGCATCATCCAGCAACTGTTGAAAGGGTCGGACTTCCTGCTGCTCGACGAGCCCTTTTCGGGCCTCGACGTCTGTGTGCTGGATAAGGTAACGGACCTGTTGCGGCAAGTGTCGCTCTCCGACGAATGGAAGACGCTGGTGATCGTGTCGCACGACATCGCTACGGCCACCGCCCTCTCGGACACCGTGTTCATCCTGGGGCGGGAAGAGGGCCTTCCGGGCGCTACCATTAAAAAAGAGATCGACCTGGTGGAACGGGGCCTTGCCTGGCAGCGCGACATTAAGACCCAAACAGCGTTCACGAACACCCTGGAAGAAATTAAAAAATATTTGTAAGTACCGGCAGCGTAGATAAATGAAGAAAAGTTGTAATTGGGGACATATTGTTGAGCATATGGTGCTCTTTTTTCCCCTAATTGCCGGAAAGAAATGGGGAATAAGCTGATGAATTTGCCGGCAACTGTCCTCCCCCATCCTGAAATTCAATATTTATTTACCCTCCGCCCAAATACAATTATCCCCCTAAAGGCTTGCTGGCACAGTTGTTTACATACAAAGTATTAATGCTAAATAACCATCTTATGCTGTTTGGAAACTGGACAATAACGGAAGAAGGGATCGCCTGGAAAGGCAAAGGGTTCAGCCGTTTCGAAATTCCCCGCGAGGGCCTGAACAAGATCCGGCAGGATGAAAACGGCGCCAATTGGTACGAATGGATCTTGCTGGCGACCGAGGAGGACTGGCTGACCCAGAACGACCTGTACGACCTGAATTATGCCTTTGTGTATGCCATTGGAAAGTATGGTCTTGACTTCGACTACGATACTTTCGACGACACCCTGGAACTGCAGTTTGAGCAGTTCGAGACGGAGGATGCTGAGGAAGATGATTAGGTGTAATCGAAAAAAACCGGGGCGGAAAGGTCCGCGCCCCGGTTATCCCGCCCGGGTAAGCCCTGCTTGCCCGGGCTTTTTTTATAACTTTTATAACCGGGTCACTTCCAGCTCCTTGCCCGTTAAGGCAAAGAACAGGTTTTGCAACTGGTGCAGGCTGTGCAGCTTCAGGCGCTTGCGCAGCTTGTCGTTCACCAGCCACAGCCCGTCCTCGTCGAGGATCTGCACCGGGTGCAGGTGCCAGAGCGGGCCGATGTATTCGATCTCGTCGCGCTTGAAGCCGCAGCCCTCCAGGTGCGCCTCCGTCAGGTGGATGGGCCGGAAGTCTTTTGACACGTCGGCCGGCGCGTGCTCTTCGGTCTGCACCAGCAGCTTTCCGTCCGCGGCCTGCAGGCCTGCAACCGTTGCGGCCACCGGCTCCGAACCGTCGTGCCGGCAAAGCCACAGCTTGTTTCCTATGCGTAATTCGTTGGCGTGTACCATGGCGTGAAAATAAGGCCTTTTTACGCCTTTTCCTTTTGCCCGTTGTCCGGACGCTGCTTGAACACCTTGAACAGGAAATAAAACGAAGGGATCACCAGCAGCAGGCCCACGAACAGGGCGATGAGCAACTGGTACTGGGTGGCCTCGGGCGCCGCCGTATTGTAGAAGGTCAGGTGGTTGCCGTTCTTCTCGTACACCAGGATGGGAAACTGGATTGCGAACCAGCCCACCATGATCAACACTACCTGCACGCTGATGGCCGCCCGCAGGTAGGCCGTATTGGGGTGGTGAAACAAATAGAAAATGACGGGAATGAACAGCGTTACCAGGCTGAAAGCGGTAATGCTGATGCCCGAGCGGAAAAAGCTTTTGACCAGGTGGTGGTCGCCGACCTCCGCGGCAATGAACACCAGCACGCCCATGGCGAAGGTGAGCGCAAAAAACAGCTTCGACAGCCGCACGTACCGCTGCTGCTCGATGGGATAGGTAGCCTCGCCGACCAGGAATACCGCTGCTATGTAACCAAACAGGAAGGTGGAAAACAGGCCCACGCTGAAGCAAAACGGGTTGAACCAGGGCTGGATGAAGCGCTCGTGGAACGAGCCGGTATTGCTGAGGGTAATGTCGCCATAGATCATGGCGCCGAGGGTGATGCCCAGGAAAACGGGCGTCAGGAAGCTCGATACCTGGAAGAGGGCCGTATAGTATTTGTGCGATTTGTCGTGGGTGACGTCGTAATGGCGGAAGGTAAAGAAGGAGCCCCGGAGCACGATGCCGATCAGCACCACCATCAGCGGGATGTGCAGCGCCACGCTGATGGCGGCATACACCTGCGGAAAGCCGGTGAAGATGATCACGATGGCCAGGATCAGCCAGACGTGGTTGGCCTCCCATACGGGGGCGATGGCTTTGGAAATAAGCTTCTCTCCTTTCCTTCCGGCAAAGGTTTCCACGATGCCGGCGCCGAAGTCGGCGCCGCCCAGCAGGGTGTAGAGGATAAAGGCTACGGCCAGTATGGCGATGATGATAATGAGCATGGTTTAGGAGTTTGTGTTACGGGCCGAAGGGTACAGGGTTTCCACGGTGGCGATCTGGCGGCGCATGAGCCAGAACAAAAACAGGGTCAGCAGCAGGTACACCACGATGATGGTGTAGAGTGAATACTGCAGGCCGGGCATGGACGAAACGGCGTCCTTGGTTTTCATGACGCCGTAGATGATCCAGGGTTGGCGGCCCACCTCGGTAACGGTCCAGCCCGCCTCTACGGCCAGGAAGCCCAGGGGGGTCATCAGGGCAATGAACACCAGCCACCATTTTTTCTCCAGCAGGTGGCGCCAGCGCTGCAGGCTGAAGAGCAGGTACAGCAGGCCGGCCAGCGCCAGCAAAGAGCCGCAGCCCACCATCACCTGGAAGGCCAGGTGGGTGATCAGCACGGGCGGCCGCTCTTCTTTGGGAAATTTATCCAGCCCCGTTACTTCGGCTTTAAAATCGCCATGGGCCAGGAAGCTCAAAAGGCCGGGCAGGTGCACGGCATAATCCACCCGCTGTTCCTTTTCGTTGGGCAGGCCGCCGATCACCAGCGAGGCGGGCCGGCTGGTATGGAACAGGGCTTCGGCCGCCGCCAGCTTGGCCGGCTGCCTTTTGGCGATGTCCTTGGCGGAAAAGTCGCCGCTCAGGGGCTGCAGCAGGGCGGCTACGGCACCAAAGGCCAGGGCGATGCGGGTGGCGGTACGGTGGAATTCGTTTTTGCGGTTTTTGATCAGCAGGAAAGCATGCACGCCGGCCACCGCAAAGGAGGTGGCCACGAAGGCCGCCAGCGTCATGTGCAGGGCCTGCGACAGCCAGGCCTCGTTGAACATGGCCGCTACCGGGTCGATATTCTTTGCCCCGCCGTTCTGCCAGTCAAAGCCGGCGGGGCTGTTCATCCAGGCGTTGGCCGACACCACGAAGATGCCCGACAGCACCCCCGAAAAGCTGACCACGGCGCCCGAGATCCAGTGCACCCATTTGTTCAGGCGGTTCCAGCCGTACAGGAACACGCCCAGGGCGATGGCCTCGACGAAGAAGGCGGTTCCCTCCCACGAAAAAGGCATCCCGATAATGGGGCCGGCATGTTTCATGAACTCGGGGAACAGCAGTCCCAGCTCGAACGACAGCACCGTGCCCGACACGGCGCCCACGGCAAAGAAGATGGCCACGCCCTTCGACCAGGCCTTGGCGACATCGATATACACTTGCTTGTTGGTGCGCAGCCATTTCCATTCGGCAAAGGCCATGAGAATGGGCATGGTCATGCCGATGCAGGAAAAGATGATGTGAAAACCCAGGGACAGGGCCATTTGCGTCCGGGCCGCTATAAGATCCTCCATGTGCGGTGTTTTGGTCAAAGGTCCTTGAAACGGGCAAATTACCGTCATGGACTTTCCCACAAGGGGTTAACGCACCCGCTCCATCATCCGCTCGGGCTGCGAGAGCGGGCGGAAGCCAAACTGTTGGTACAGGCCGTGGGCGTCCAGGGTGCCGAGGCCCCAGCGCTTTACCTCCTGCAGTTCCGGGTGGCTAAAAATTTCCTGCATCAGGAGCTTGCCCAGGCCCTGGCCCCGGTAGTCTTCGAGAATAAAAACGTCCATCAGCCAGGCAAAAACGGCGTAGTCGGTCGCCACCCGGGCAAAGCCCACCTGCCGCTTTTGTTCGTCATAGAGCCCGAAGCAAAGCGAGTTGGCAATGGACCGCTCCACCGTTTCGCGGCTCCGGCCCCTGGCCCAATACGAGCGGTTGCTCAAATAATCCCAGACCAGGTCTATGTCCAGTAAGGTTTTGTCGTTGGAGATCGAGAAGGTTGTTGTTTCCATTTAGCGTAAAATAAAAGTATTTATTTATTGCCTGAAAGCACCCCTCCGCTGAAACCACCTCAAATTCCTACTTTTGCGGCATGTTCGTAGATGACGCACTTATAGAAAAGCTGGCGCAGCTGTCGATGCTGCAGTTCAGCGAAGCCGAAAAAGAGGAAATCAAGGGCGACCTGCAGAAGATGATCGGCTTTATCGACAAGCTGCAGGAGCTGGACACCACCGGCGTGGAGCCGCTGATGCACATGAGCGAGGAGGTGAACGTGCTGCGTGCCGACACCGTGGGCAACATGATCGGCCGTGAAGAGGCCCTGAAAAACGCCCCCCGCCACGATGCCGCCTATTTCCAGGTGCCCAAGGTGATTAAAAAATAAGCAACCAAAGCCGCCTCCATGCAAACGCAGGGCATTATTCATCTGGAAGCTATCCGCAAGAACTACTACCTCGGTAAGCAGGTCATCGAAGTGCTGAAAGGCATTTCCCTGGATATTTTCAAAAACGAATACGTGGCCCTGATGGGACCCTCCGGCTCCGGCAAAAGCACCCTCATGAACATCCTGGGCTGCCTCGACACCCCCACCGACGGCCGTTACGTGCTCAATGGCAGCGACGTCAGCCACATGACGGACAACGAGCTGGCCGATGTGCGCAACCAGGAGATCGGCTTCGTGTTCCAGCAGTTCAACCTGCTGCCGCGGCTGACGGCCCTCGAAAACGTGGCCCTGCCCCTGGTGTATGCCGGCCTTCCCAAAAAGCAGCGGACCGAAAAAGCCCGCTACGTGCTGGACCAGGTAGGCCTGTCGGACCGCAGCCACCACCGCCCCAACGAAATGAGCGGCGGCCAGAACCAGCGCGTGGCCATCGCCCGCGCCCTCGTCAACGACCCTTCCCTCATCCTGGCCGACGAACCTACCGGCAACCTCGACTCGAAAACCTCCTACGAGATCATGGACATCTTCGGGCAGATCCATGCCGGGGGCAATACCGTGGTGCTGGTGACCCACGAAGAAGACATCGCCCACCACGCCCGCCGCATCATCCGCCTGCGCGACGGGGTCATCGAAACCGACAGCGTCCGGGAAGTCCCCCAGCCCGCGCCGGGACGATAGCGCTTTTTCCTCTCTTTTTCTTTACTTTCCCCCCATGGCTACAAAAATCTATACGAAAACGGGCGACAAGGGGGCCACCTCCCTGATCGGGGGTACCAAGGTGCCCAAAAGCGACCTGCGCATCGAAACCTACGGAACGGTGGACGAATTGAATTCGTGGATCGGCATGGTCAACGACCAGCTCCAAAGCCCCGAATTCACCAACGAGCTGCGCGACATCCAGGACCGCCTGTTCACCATCGGCGCGGCGCTGGCCTGCGATGCGGAAAAGGAGCCGAAAATGAAGCTGCCCGACCTGCACGATACCGACATCCGCCTGCTGGAAACAAAGATCGATGAAATGACGGCCCAGCTGCCGCCCATGAAATCCTTCCTGCTGCCCGGCGGCCATGTGACGGTTTCCTCCCTCCATGTATGCCGCTGCGTCTGCCGCCGCGCCGAACGGCTGGCCGTCAACCTCCAGCAGCACGACCTGTTCGTGGAGCCCAAAGTGATCATCTACCTCAACCGCCTGAGCGACTACCTCTTCGTGCTGGCCCGCTACACGGCCCAAAAGCTGGGCGTTGAGGAGATTCCCTGGAAACCACGGGTGTAGGAATTGGTTAATTGGTTAATTGGGATATTAGGGTTTCAGGTCGAAACAGTTTTCCTGCAGGGAAGAGGGTCCCGCACCCTTCCATGCAGCGTGTTCCACCTCCCCGAATTAACCAATTAACCAATTAACCAATACCTTTTCCGTTCAGGAATGCATTCTCCCATCCTTCATGACCAGCATGCGGTCGCTTTGGTGGGCGAGTTCTTCGTTGTGGGTAACGATGAGGAAGGTTTGGTTGAATTTATTGCGCAGGTCGAAGAAAAGCTGGTGCAGGTCGCGGGCGTTGGCCGAGTCGAGGTTACCGGTAGGTTCGTCGGCAAAGACCACGGTGGGGTTGTTGATCAGGGCGCGGGCCACGGCGACGCGCTGCTGCTCGCCGCCGGAAAGGGCGGCCGGCTTGTTTTCAAGGCGGTGGCTGAGGCCCAGCATCGATAGCAGCTCTTCGGCCCGCTCCCGCACCTGGGTGCGGCGGGCCGAGCCGATCCAGCCGGGAATGCACACGTTTTCCAGGGCCGTAAACTCCGGCAGCAGGTGGTGAAACTGGAACACGAAGCCGATATTGCGGTTACGGAAGGCCGCCAGCCGCTTGCCCGACAGGCGGGTAATGTTGTGGTGACTCAATTCCACTTCGCCGGCATCGGGCTTGTCGAGGGTTCCCAGAATGTGGAGCAGGGTGCTTTTGCCTGCCCCGGAAGAACCGACGATGCTGACGATCTCCCCGGGCTGCACGTCTATGTCCACGCCTTTGAGTACTTCCACCTCCCCGTACTTTTTATGAATGTTTCTTGCTGATAATATTGCCATGGGTTCTGCCAAAAATCAAATATCCATAAACAAAACGGTACCGCAATGCCGGGAGCCGCAGAAGGCATTTGGAAAATTGACGAATAACCCTACTTTTGCGGAAATTAGGAGTGTCGTGTCTCTTCCGGCACGAAAATTATAATTGAATTTTTATTAACCCATTACTTAAATAAAATCGACATAAGATGTTCTGGACATTAGAATTAGCCTCCTACCTGGAAGATGCCCCCTGGCCCGCAACCAAGGACGAACTGATCGACTACTCCATCCGTTCTGGCGCCCCTATTGAAGTAGTTGAAAATTTGCAGGAGCTGGAAGACGAAGGCGAAGTGTACGAAAGCATCGAAGACATTTGGCCCGACTATCCCTCGCAGGAAGACTTCCTCTTTAACGAAGACGAATACTAGCAGTTACCCCATTCCGGGAATAAAAAGAATAACCCAAAAAGCCTCCACGCAAGTGAAGGCTTTTTTTATGCAGGGGAAAACGCCCCTACCCGTAAACTTTATAGTGGTTGGCAATCATCTTTTCATAGATCGATTCCGGCAGGAGGCGCTTCAGCAGCACGGATACCTTTTCCAGGGGCTTGCCTACCCGGATGCAGCGGGGCACTTTTTTCATTACCATGATGTTTTCCACCACCGGGCCGAAGGCTTCGGGGGCCATGCCGCCGCTCACGCTGTCGTTGACCAGGCGGTAGCACCGTTCAAAGCTCTCCTTATACACATTGCCCTGGGCCAGGGGGGCGGTAATGCGGTTCTTGTTGATGTCGGTGCGGATGCCGCCCGGCTGCACGTAGCAGGCCTGCACCCCAAAAGGCGCCAGCTCGATGCGCAGGGCCTCGGTGATGCGGTCGAGGGCCGCCTTGCTGGCGCTGTACACGCCGCGGTACGGCAGGCCGGTTTCCGAACCGATGGAGCTGATGTTGATGATCAGTCCGCTGCGCTGCTGCCGCATGGAGGGCAGTACGGCCTGGCTGGTACGGATCACGCCCAGCACGTTGGTGTCGAACACCCGCTGCACGTCGGCGGCGGCCACCGATTCAATGGGACCGGCAATGCCCAGGCCGGCATTGTTGATCAGCACATCGATGCGCCCGTGCCGTTGCACGATGGTTTCCACGGCCCGGCGGATGCTTTCCTCGCTGCCCACATCCATATTCAGGACATTATAAGCGGCCGAGCCCTGCTCGATATGGCGCGAAGTGGCGTAGACGGTATGGCCCTTGCCGGCCAGGTAACCGGCCAGGGTAGCGCCCAGACCCGTGGAAGCGCCGGTAATGAGTATAACTTTCGACATGCGGTACGTTGATTTGAGGTGCAATATTAAACCAGATTCCGTTAAATAGGCGGACACAAAAAAGCCCCGGCAACCGCCGGGGCCCAATAAGTAGAATAAAAGGATATATCCCTGGTTCACAAACGCTTCCCTCCAAATATCCCAATTAACAAATTAACCAATCCCTACTTCACTGCTTCCGCCATTTGCTGTACCAGGGCCTCGCTGACGCCGGTAAAGCTGAAGCCGCCGTCGTGGAAAAGGTTCTGCATCGTAATGTAGCGGGTGAAGTCGGAGAACATCAGCATGCAGAAGTTGGCGCAGTCGTCGGCCGAAGCGTTGCCCAGGGGGCTCATTTTTTCGGCGTAGTCGATGAACATGTCAAAGCCTTTCACGCCGCTGCCGGCAGTGGTGCGGGTGGGCGATTGCGATACGGTGTTCACCCGTACTTTGCGGCGTACGCCGTAGTGGTAGCCGAAGCTGCGGGCCACGCTTTCCAGCAGGGCCTTGGCATCCGCCATCTCGTTGTAGTCGGGAAATACGCGCTGGGCGGCGATGTAGCTCAGGGCCACCACGCTGCCGCCTTCATTCAGGGCGTCCATATCCCAGGCGGTCCGCAGCACGCGGTGCAGGCTCATGGCCGAAATATCCAGGGTCTTCTGGTTCCAGTCGTAGTTCAGGTCGGTATAGTGCTTGCCTTTGCGTACGTTCAGGCTCATGCCGATGGAGTGCAGGATGAAGTCAATGCCGCCGCCGAAATGCTTTTGCGCTTCTTCGAACAGCTTTTTCAGGTCCTCCATGTTCGTTACGTCGGCACCGATGACGGGCGCCTGCACGGCCTCGGCCAGCTTGTTGATCTCTCCCATGCGCAGGGCTACCGGGGCGTTGGTCAGCACCAGCTGGGCTCCTTGCTCGTGGCACTTCAGCGCTGTTTTCCAGGCGATGGACTTTTCATCCAGTGCACCGAAAATGATTCCCTTCTTGCCTTGCAGTATGTTATTGGACATAAATTGTTTTTTTGAAATGGGTAAAAATAATCGTTAATAACCGTTCCTCCCCAGGGCACGGAAAGCCCGGCCCGGGGCAGCAAAGAAAAGCGTTTGTTCCTTAACGGGCAAGTCCCGACCAGTTATAAAGGATAAATAACACGCCGTACAGCACGAACAGGCCATACTGCAGCGGCGCCACCGCGTACACCAGCAGGGTCAGCAGGCCCAGGACGGCCAGGACCACGGTGGCCTTGCCGCGCCAGCCTTTGCCCGCCCAGCGCACGGGATATTCCATTTCGCCGAGGGGCAGCGCCAGCGACACGCTGACCAGGCCGGCAAAGAATAAAGAAGACCCATAGGCTGTACCGGCAGCCAGGTCGGTAAAGGACAGGCCGACAGCCGTAAGGCCCGCCACCAGGGCGGTAACCACGCTCAGGGACGACCAGCGCTCCGAGGCGGTAAGGGCGTGCTTGCCCACGGGGTGGAACAGCAGGAAAAAGTTAGCGATGGAATTGATGCTCCACGAAGTCACTACCAGCAGGATATACACCCCCATCAGCAGCCAGGCCAGGGAATTGGTGTGCTCGTATTTTTCAAACACGTTGATCAGGATGCGAAAGACGATGTACAGGGCGATGGGCAGGAAGGTCTGCATCTTTTTTCCCTTGTCGCTCAGCCAGAAGCTGTATTGCAGCATCCACCGGTAAGGCGGCACTTTCGATTTCAGCGATTCCTTCAGGCCCCGGCGGGAGCTTTCCTGGTTAGGATTGATGCGCAGCGCCTCCAGGAAGTGCTGGTTGGCCAGCTGGTGCTTTCCTTTTTCCAGAAAATTCCAGCCCACGGTGGCATGGGTGATTTCGTTGTCGGGGTCCTGGGCCAGGGCTTCCTGCATGGTTTCGATGGCCGCCTCGGTCCGCCGCAGCTTGTTCAGCGCCCGCGAACGGGCGTTCAGGCAGGTAAGGTTTTCCGGGTCCTGGGCCAGGCCTTCGTCGGCTTTGGCCAGCGCCGGTTCAAAAGCCTTTTCCTCCAGGAGGAAAAAAGCGTACATGCCGTAGTATTCGGCGCAGTAGGGCGCCAGCTGAATGGCGATGTCGCCGGCTTCCTTGGCAGGCCCCAGTTGCCCCTGGTGGTAATGGGCAAACCCCAGCAGGTAATAGAAATAGCTGTTCTCCGGGTCCAGGGCAATGGCCTGCTGCAGCAGCAGGATGCCTTCGTCGTAGCGCTGGGCGCCGAAGCAGCAGCGGGCCAGCAGGCAGAGGGCGTCGCCGTTATTGGGTTCCTGGGCGAGCGCCTGTTTGACGGCCACCTCCGCATCCTTGACGCGGCCCTGCTGGAGCAGCAGTTCGGCCCGCTGCAGGAAAAGCGAAACGTCCACCATACTACTTCTTGATTTTGAGGTACTTTAAAATGTCGTCGTACAGCCCCGACTCGTTGGCGTAGAGGGCGTAGTTGCGGGCGGAGGCAAACCATTCCTGGGTGGTGGGCCGGTGTTGCTTGGCCGCCTTTTGCAGGTCCTTGGTGCCGATCGGCTGGATCTTTCCCTTGGCCATGGATTCTTTCAGCTTGTCTTCCACGGCGATGTCGATCACGGCATTCAGGTCGGCGCCGGAATAGCCCTCGGTGGCGGCAGCCACCTTGGCGGCGTCCACGTCCTCGGCGGGTTTTCCCTGCAGCAATGATTTCAGGATCTCTTCGCGGGCTTCGCGGTCGGGCGGCTCCACAAACAGGATGCGGTCGAAGCGGCCGGGCCGGCGGAAGGCCGGGTCCACGCTCCAGGGCGCATTGGTGGCGGCCAGGATCAGCACCCCTTCGTTGTCGGAGGCGACGCCGTCGAGCTCGGACAGGAACTGGTTGATCACGTGGCGCATGCCCGACTGGCGCAGGTCGCTGCGGCTGGCGCCCATAGCGTCCACCTCGTCGAAAAACAGCACGCAGGGGGCGTTCTGGCGGGCCAGCTCGAAAATGTCGTGCAGGTTCTTTTCGCTGTTGCCCATCCACATGTCGAGGATATCGTGCAGGCCGATGTTGATGAATTTGGCGTTGATCTCGCCGGCGGTGGCGCGGGCAATAAAGGTTTTGCCGCAGCCCGGGGGGCCGTACAGCAGGATGCCGCCGCCGATCTTTTTGCCAAAAGCCTTGTACAGGTCGGGGTTCTGGAGGGGCTGGATGATTTTGAGGGAAATTTCTTCCTTCACGCGCTGCATGCCGCCCACGTCGGCAAAGCGGGTATCGGGCTTTTGCAGGAAAAAGCCGCCCAGGCCGTCCGCGTCCTCGCCTTCGGGCATCCAGGCGGGTGCCGAGGGCAGCCGCAGGTGGCCGTCGATCTCCTCGTCGGTGAAGCCGGGGTTCAGGGCCACCAGCTCCTGGTACAGGTGCAGGGCCTGCTGCAACGCTCCTTCCTTAATCAGGCATTTGATATAGCGGACCTGGTCGTCGAGCGGCAGGTTGCCGGCCAGTTGTTCGTATATGATCAGGGCGGTAGAGAATTTCGACTGGTGGAAATAGCTCTCGGCCAGTCCCAGTTGCGCCCGGGTATTGCCATAGCTTTTTTCCAGGACGGTCTGGTACTGCTCGGCGGCTTCCTCGTACTTGCCCTGCTGCAGCAGCAGCGAGGCCAGGTGCAGCCGCAGGGGTACGTTTTCCGGGGACAAAGCCAGCGCTTCCAGCAGGCTTTCGATATAGTCATTCTTCATAGCTAAGAGAATAAAGAGAGAAAAGAGAAAAAGAGAGAACGAGATGGGGGAATGGAGAAGGGGGCTCCCCGTCAGTCCATGACCATTTCGCGGGCGTTTTCCAGGGCGGCCGGCGTCGGCTTTTCGCCGCTGAGCATCTGGGCGATGGCCAGGATGCGCTCGTCGGTATTGAGCACGCGTACGCCGGTGGTCACCACGTCGTTTTTCACGGACTTGTGCACAAAGAAGTGGGTGTCGGCCTTGCCGGCGATCTGGGGCTGGTGGGTGATGCAGATCACCTGGCGGGCCCGGGCCAGCTCCTTCATGATGATGCCGACCTGCTTAGCCGCCTCACCCGAGATACCGGTATCGATCTCGTCGAAGATCATGGTGGGCAGGTTGATGGACTGGGCCACCAGCGACTTGATGCACAGCATCAGGCGGCTCAGCTCACCGCCGCTGGCTACCTTGCGCAGGGGCTGGAACTGGTTGCTCTTGTTGGCGTCGAAGAGGAATTCCACCTCGTCGCAGCCGGTAGCGTTCAGGGCCACCTGGCGCACCTGCACCTTGATGCGGGCGTTGGGCATGCCCACCTGCCGCAGCATGGTGTTCACCTTTTCCTGCAGGGGCTCGATGACGGTCTTGCGGGCGGCGGACAGCCGGACGGCGATCGCTTCGGCGGCGGCCACGCCTTCGGCATACTGGCGCTCGGCAGTGGCGATTTCTTCGTCGATATTGAGCACGGCTTCCAGCTTCTCGGCCAGGGCGTTGCGGATCTGCAGCAGCTCGGCGGTGGTTTTGACGCCGTGCTTTTTCAGCAGGCGGTAGCCCAGCGACAGGCGCTCGTTCATCCGCTCGATAGTGGCGGGGTCGTAGCTGATATGGCCGTGGATGCGGTCGAGCTCTTCGGCAATGTCCTGCATTTCGATATAGGCCGACTCCAGGCGCTGCACCACTTCGGGCAGCTCGGGATGCAGGGAGGCATACTGCTGCAGGGGGCTGAGCAGCGACTTGAGGTGGCGCACGATGGGCTCCTCGCTTTCCTGCAGGTCATAATAGGCTTTGGCCAGGGCGTTCCTGATGCCCTCGGCATTGGTCAGCAGCTTCAGCTCGGTATCGGTTTCCTCCAGTTCGTTTTCCTTAAAGCCGGCTTCGTCCAGCTCGTTGAACTGGAACTGGTGGTAGTCGAACTCCTTGTCGAACTGGGCCTTGCGGGTTTTGAGGTCCTCCAGGCGGCGCCTGGCCCCCTGGGCTTTATCGAAGAGGCCGCGGTATTGTTTCAGCAGGGGAAAGTTGGCGGCCAAGGCGTCGAGCACTTCGCGCTGGAAGTCGCTGTCGCCCAGCTCGATGGTGTCGAACTGCTGGTGCAGGTCCACCAGCAGGCTGGTGATCTGCTGCAGCTGTCCCAGGTTGACGGGGGTATCGTTCACAAAGGCCCGCGACTTGCCGCTGGGAGCGATCTCGCGGCGCACCACCAGGTCGTCCAGCACGTCCAGCTCGTTGGCTTTCAGGAAGTTGAGGACCTGCTCGTCGCTGTTTTTGAAAACGCCTTCGATGACGCACTTGCGCTCACGGTTGAGCAGGTAAGCGGTATCGGCACGCTGGCCCAGGATCAGGCCCAGCGCTCCCAGGATAATCGATTTCCCGGCGCCGGTTTCCCCGGTCAGTATATTTAAATGAGAGGAAAAGCCGATCTCCAGCTCATTGATGATGGCATAATTCTGAATGGATAACTTGCTCAACATAATTCGGGCAACAAAGTAAAACAATTCCCCGTTCCGGCAGGAAAAAGAAGCCGGTTTTAACGGATTTATCGGGCCGTCCGAGCGGGCAAAAAAAAGCCCCGGTCCTGCCTGATGCGGACGGGGGCTCATCTGATATTTACAAAAAACTTATTTCACTTCGATGGAGTCGGTCAGGTCCGCGTCTACCAGGATGCGGCCGCAGTTTTCGCACACCATGATCTTTTTGCGTTGCTTGATCTCGCTTTGCTTCTGGGGCGGAATGGAGTAGAAGCAGCCGCCGCAGGCATCCCGCTCTACCGGCACCACGGCCAGGCCGTTGCGGAAGTTGTTGCGGATCTTGTCGTAGCTGGCCAGCAGGCGGGGGTCCACGCCTTCGCGGGCTTCGGCAGCCAGCTCATGAAAATGGGTTTCCTCTTTTTCGGTAGCGGCGATGATCTTTTCCAGTTCGCCCTTCTTGCTGTTCAGAACGCCTTCCTTGGTGGCAATGGCTTTTTTGGCCTTTTCCAGGAACACGCTTTTTTCGCCGATCTCTTCGTTGGCGTCCTTGATATGTTTTTCGCACAGCTTTACTTCCAGCTGCTGCATTTCGATTTCCTTGTTGATGGCTTCAAACTCCCGGTTGTTCTTCACGTTCTCGCTCTGCTTCTCGTACTTCTTCACCAGGGCCTGGGCTTCCTTGATGGCCTCGCGCTTTTGCTCGATGAACTCGTTAATGCCGTTGATCTCCTCCTCAATCCGTTGCTGGCGGGCATGCAGGCCCTGGATCTCGTCTTCCAGGTCGGCCACTTCAATCGGTAATTCGCCTTTCAGCACCTTGATTTCATCCAGCTTCGATTCGATCTTTTGCAGGGTGACCAGGCCGGTCAGCTTTTCTTCCACCGAAAATTCTTTAACGTTCGCCATATGATGTTTCTAGTTTGTATTTTTTTTGATAGAAAGTTCCAGAGTTCCTGAGTTCCAGCGTTCCTGGAACTTCGGCCCCTCCCGTTTCTCAATTTAGGTAAAATAATGAATGGGATTCGTGTTCACCCCGGATTTTAGGACGGCAAAGGTAGGAAATTTTTGCAGCAAAAGGTCCCGGAGCAGGTCTACGGTAAATTGCTCGCTTTCGTAATGGCCGATGTCGGCGATCACCATCCGGCCCTCGGCGTCGAAGAACTCGTGGTACTTGACGTCGGCGGTCACGAATACATCCGCTCCCTGCTGCAGCGCCCGCCTGATCAGGAAGGAGCCGGCCCCGCCGCAGACGGCCACCCGTTCGACCGGCCGTCCCCGCAGGGGCGTGTGCCGGATGGCGCCCACCCGGAAGGTATCTTTCAAAAATCGCAAAAAATCCTTTTCTTCCAGGGGCTGCTCCAGGCGGCCGATCACACCGGCGCCAATGCCCATGTGCACGTTCTCCATGGCAAAAACGTCGTAGGCCACCTCCTCGTAGGGATGGTGCTCCACCAGGGCCTTCACCACCTGCGCCTCCAGGTAAGCGGGGAATACGATCTCGATTTTGGTTTCCTTTTCCTGGTGCTGTTGGCCCACCTCGCCCACGTAGGGGTCGGCACCCGCTTCGGCTTTGAAGGTGCCGGTACCCTCGGTATTGAAGCTGCACTCGGAGTACTGGCCGATATGCCCCGCCCCGGCGGCAAACACCGCCCGGCGCACTTCTTCGGCCTTGTCCACCGGTGCAAAGGTGATGAGCCGGCGCAGCACCTTGGCCTTGGGCTGCAGGATGGTAATGTCCTGTAACTTCAACTGGGAGGCGATCTTCCCGTTGACGCCCAGGATCACGTTATCGAGGTTGGTGTGGGCGGCGTAGATGGCAATATCGTTTTTGATGGCGGCGATCACAACCTGCTCTACGTAATTACGGCCGTTGAGCCGCTTCAGGCCCCGGAAAACGATGGGGTGGTGCGCCAGGATGAGGTTGCAACCCCGGTCCACCGCTTCCTGTACCACTTCCGGGGTCACGTCCAGGGTGCAGAGCACGCCGGTACAGCTCCAACTGCCGTTTCCGGTGATCAGGCCGGCATTATCGTATTCTTCCTGCAGTTCGGGGGCGGCAAAAGCCTCGATAGCTGCCAGTAATTCGTTAATTTTCATGGTTGTAAATTTATATATTGTACCCGCTAAACCAGCCATGCTTTTGAAACCGATCAATACCATTATCAGCGACATCGTACAGAACGCCAATACCGAACGGATCCGGGACATTGAAGAGATCCAGCGCCTGCGGGCGGCCAAGCAACTGCGCCACCGGATCCGCAACGAAGTGCAGGACCTGATGATGACGCTGCTGGGGGTGCTGTCGGCGGGTTTCGGTCTCAAAGGTTTTTTAATGCCCAACGGCTTTATCGACGGGGGCGTCACCGGTATCTCGCTGCTGGTCAACCACGAAACCACTATTCCCCTGTCGCTGCTGATCGTCACCCTCAACCTGCCGTTCGTGCTGCTGGGCTATAAACAGATCGGCCGGATATTCGCCCTGAAAAGTATCGGGGCCATCCTGCTGCTGGCCGTGGCGGTCCTCGTCCTCCCCTACCCCATTGTAACCGATGACAAGCTGCTGGTATCGGTCTTCGGCGGCTTTTTCCTGGGAGCGGGCATCGGCCTGGCTATCCGGGGCGGTGCGGTGATCGACGGCACCGAGATCCTGGCCATCTTCATCAACCGCCGCAGCAGCCTGACGGTAGGCGATATTATCCTGATCCTCAACATCATCATCTTTTCGGTGGCCGCCTCTCTGCTGAGCATGGAAGTAGCCATGTATTCGGTACTTACCTACCTGTCGGCTTCCAAAACGGTGGACTTTATCCTGGAAGGTATCGAGGAATTTACCGGCGTGACCATCATTTCCAACCGCAGCAAGCAGGTCAGCGACATGATCCAGAACCAGATGGGCCGGGGCCTGACCATTTACTCGGGCAAAAAAGGCTTTGGCAAACGGGGCGAGGCCCATGCCACCGACATCATCTTTACCGTCATCACCCGCCTGGAGATCAACCGGCTGACCACCGAAGTGGAACGCATCGACCCCCACGCCTTCATCGTCATGCAAAGCATCAAGGACACCCGCGGGGGCATGGTGAAGAAGTTGCCGCTTAAGAAATAAGGAATTGGTTAATTGGGATATTAGGAATGGGGGAAGTCCCTGATTATAGAATAATATATGTACTTGCCAGTGGAGGGCCCCAATTAACGAATTAACCAATTAACTAATTTCCCAATTAACTAATTCCCCGGCGAAGCCTAGATTTGCGGCATGAAAAACACCCGGGAATTATATGCAAGCTACCAGTTGCGCCTGCAGCGCATTGCCGACCTGCGCAATGCCAACGCCGTGCTGCAATGGGACCAGGAAACCTACCTGCCACCCAAGGGAGCGGCCCTCCGCGGCCAGCAGATCAGCACCCTGTCCGAACTGGCCCACCAGTTGTTCACCGAGGACAGCCTCGGCGACCTGCTGCAGGAACTGGCCCACCGGGACGACGTTTCGTTTCCCGAAAAACGAAACGTCGAGCTGACGCTGGAAGACTACAACCGGAATAAAAAATATTCCTCGGCCTTTGTGCGCCAAATGAGCGAACAGGTCAACAAAACCTACCATGCCTGGATCGAAGCCCGCCGCGGCAACAGCTTCGCCCTGTTTGAAAAAGACCTTACCGCCCTGGTGGAGCTGAAAAAGCAGGAAACCGACATCCTCGGCTACGAGCACCACCCCTACAACGCCCTGCTGAACGAATACGAAAAGGGCTGCACCGTGGAACTGCTCGACCGCACCTTCGGCCATATCCTTCCCGACCTGAAGGAGCTGACCGGCCGCATTGCCGCCAAGCCCCAGGTAGACGACACCTTCCTGTTCCAGCACTTCCCGCGGCAGCAGCAATGGGACTGGGGCATGCACCTGATCAAAGAGCTGAACTTCAACCTCGACGCCGGCCGGCAGGACGTGAGCGAACACCCCTTCAGTACCTCCTTTAACCCCGGCGACGTCCGCATCACCACCCGCATCGACGAGAACGACCTGGGCAACATGACCTGGAGCTGCATCCACGAAGTGGGCCACGGCCTGTACGAACAGGGACTGCCCGAAGACCAGTACGGCCTGCCCCTGGGCGAAGCCTGCTCGTACAGCATCCACGAGTCGCAATCGCGGCTCTGGGAAAATAACGTGGGCCGCAGCCGCACCTTCTGGCAGCACTACCTGCCCCAGCTGAAACAATACTTCCCCGGCCAGCTGGCCCAGGTGGACCTGGAACAGTTTTACCGCGGCATCAACCGGGTGCAGCCCTCCCTGATCCGCACGGAAGCCGACGAGATCACCTACCACTTCCATGTGTACATCCGCTACCAGCTGGAAAAAAGCCTGATCGAAGGCACCCTGGCGGCCAAAGACCTCCCGGCCTTCTGGAACGAACAGTACAAAAAGCTGCTGGACGTGCAGGTGCCCGACGACAAGCGGGGCTGCCTGCAGGACGTGCACTGGAGCCACGGCAGCTTCGGCTACTTCCCCACCTACAGCCTGGGAAGCTTTTACGCCGCCCAGCTGTATGCAGCGGCCCAAAAAAGCCTCCCGAACCTCGAACAGGAAATCGCAACCGGCAATTCCCGGTCCCTGCTCCAGTGGCTGCGCAGCGGCGTTCATGCCAAGGGCCGCATCCGGAACAGCGAGGAGCTTTGCCGCGAAGTGACCGGGGAAACACTGAACAGCGCCTATTTTCTCCAGTACCTGCTGGACAAATATGCCGGGATTTACTAACTTGTAGAAGAGCGTGCGGAAAACCGGGCGCTCCTTTACCAACCTGCAAACCCGAATGCTTATGCGGTACCTGCCGGCAATAGTGCTCCTGCTTTCCCTGACCTGCTGTAAAAAGATAAAGGAAAACATCCAGGAAGAAGCCGTACTGGATGTAGTCACTTCCGGCCAATGGAAGATCAGCAGGTTTCAGAAGGGCGATTCCACCCTCACCCGGGAATTTTCCGCCTACCGGTTCCGCTTCCAGGGAAACCTTAAGGTGGAAGCCCTCAAAGATGGAACCCCGGAAGCAGAGGGCACCTGGACCGGCGACCAGGCAACGCAAACCATCACCTCCCGGTTCACCACCACGCAACGGCCGCTGGTGCTGCTGAACGGAGCCTGGAAGATCAACCGCGGCAGCGAGTCTTTTGTCGAGGCTTCCCAGGCTCATAGCGAATCTACTTGCCATATAAGGCTGGAAAAGCTTTAGCTTTGCTAGTCAGGAACTTAGTCGCCGGCAGACCGCCGGCGGGCAGGGGTAGGCGTATACCCCAACGAAATATAGTACCTGTTATACCCAAAATTTAAATTGCTGTGAGATCTTTTACGTTATTCGTGACCCTATTGTCCGTTGTTCTGTGCAGTTTCACGTCCGCCCTGGCGCAAGCCCCGGTCGCCAACTTCACGGCTAATGTCACCAGCGGCTGTTCTCCCGTCGTCGTTACCTTTCAAAACCAATCGTCCAACAGTACTTCCTGGACCTGGGATTTCGGCAACGGCGCCACCTCCACCCGCCAAAGCCCTTCGGCCACTTACTTTAACCCCGGCACCTATACCGTGCGCCTGACCGCCACCAATGCCAACGGCAGCAACTCCGTTACCAAACAGGCGTTCGTGACCGTTTACGATGTGCCCAAGGTGCAGTTCGCGGTGGACAAGGCCTCCGGCTGCGCGCCGGTACAGGTGCAGTTTACCGACCAGTCCACGGCCGCTGCCGGCACCAGCAATACCAAATGGCTCTGGGCCTTTGGTGACGGCACCGAATCGGACCTGCAACATCCTTCCGTTACGTACCGCAACCCGGACAGCTATGCCGTTTCGCTGACGGTCACCAACGACAAAGGCTGTTCCCAGACCGCCGTACGGTCAGGCCTGGTTACGGTAGGCACGCCTCCCGCTTCCGCCTTTACGGCTTCCAGCCCTTCGGCCTGTAAAGCCCCCGCTTCCGTTAGCTTCGCCAACAGTTCCACCGGCAGCGGCACCCTCACCTATACCTGGTACTTTGGCGACGGGGAAAAATCCAACGAAATCGCACCCGCCCACATCTACAAGGCAAACGGGACCTATACGGTTTCCCTGGTCACCCGGAACAACCTGGGATGTATCGATTCCATCAGCAAACAAACTTTTATCACCATCGGCGGCATCACCACCGACTTCACGGTGCCCACCCTTTGCGAACGCAACAACGGGCAACTGCTCAACAACTCCTCCCCTGCCCCCCTCAGCTCGGTCTGGAGATTCAGCAATGGCACCACCGCTGCCACCCGTGACGCCGCACCTTATTTCGCCAACCCGGGCACCTATACGGTCAAACTGGTCAATACGTACAGCTATTGCGCCGACAGCATCACCAAAACCGTTACGGTCCTGCCCCGGCCCCAGCTGAACTTTGAAACGCCCCAGCTCATTAACTGTAAAGTGCCCTTCACCGCCGCTTTCCGCAATACGTCTGCCGGTTTGCCCGATAATGCCTTTTCGTGGTCGTTCGGCAATGGCACCACCTCCACCGAAAAGAACCCGCAGGTTACTTATACCCGGGAGGGTTCCTTCACGGTTATCCTTACCGGCACCAGCACTGCCGGCTGCGC
The DNA here is from genome assembly GCF_037132455.1 of Huijunlia imazamoxiresistens. Lineage (NCBI taxonomy): Bacteria > Pseudomonadati > Bacteroidota > Chitinophagia > Chitinophagales > Chitinophagaceae > Huijunlia > Huijunlia imazamoxiresistens. The sequence continues at coordinate 151,454 of NZ_JBBBEI010000011.1, forward strand.
CGACACCCTTACGAAGACCAATTACATCCGCATCGCCCGCCCCATTCTTTCCGCCCGGGAAATTCCCGCGAAAGGCTGTGTACCTTTCAGCTTTTCTCCTAAGCCCGAAATCACCGCCTTGGACAGCGTGGAAACTTACCGTTGGGACTTTGGCGACGGCGCCAGCAGCACCGATTCGCTGCCCGTACACGTCTACCAGCAGCAGGGAACCTATGAAGTGCGGCTGACCATTACCAGCAGCACCGGTTGTACCGTAACCAAAACCTTTAATGATGCGGTAAAAACGGGAACCGTTCCTACCGCCGATTTTTCCGCCTCGGAGACGGAAGTGTGTGCGGAAAAGTCGGTGACTTTTAAGAACCTGTCGTCCCAACCTACGGACAGCTACTTATGGGAGTTTGGCGACGGGCAAACGTCCACGGAAACAGACCCGGTGCATAAATTCACCAATGTCGGGCCGATGAAGGTCAGCCTGACCGCCATCAATAATGGTTGCTCGACCACGGTAAAAAGAGATAATGTCGTCACCATCAAAGCCCCGATTGCCCGGTTCACCGCCACGCCCTCGACGGCTTGCATCGTCACCAATGGAAAGCGGCTCACCTATACCTTCAACAATAGTTCGCTGGTGCTCGGATCGCAAGCGGAATGGAGCTTTAGTGACGGCAGCCCGGTAGAAACCACCTGGCTCCCGCGCCCCCACACCTTTCCCAATTACGGTACCTGGAAAGTGACGCTCAAGCTGACCAACGGGACCTGTTCGTATACCACCAGCCAGGATATTACCATCGTGGATCCGAAACTCGACTTTACAGCCACCGAACGGGAAGGCTGCAGAAGCTTTAAAACTACCTTCCAGGCTTCCAGCCAGGGACAGGTCAAAACGTACACCTGGTATTTCGGAGATGGAAAGATCCAACCGACGAACGCCGCCCAATACAGCCATACCTATACAGCGGCCAAGGTATACGATGTCATGCTGATTACCACGGACAACTCCAACTGTAAGGATACGGTTACCAAATCGAAATTCATCCAGGTCAACGGCCCCACAGCCGCCTTCACTGCTGCCGATTTCCAGGGCTGTAAAGGATTGACCGCCAAGTTTACCGACAATTCGCCCTCTTCGAACCCCGGCGCTCCGGTTTCCTGGACCTGGGACTTCGGTGACGGCACCTCCGAAGTGCATTCCAACGCGCAACCTGTTCAGCACCGCTACGATACGACCGGCGTGTTTAACGTGAAGCTGGTCGTGCGGGACGGCGCCGGCTGCAAGGACAGCACCACTTTCCGAAGCGTACGGGCATCGGTGGTACGGGCCAACTGGAATGTGACCCGCGAAACCTGCCCGGGCACCGAGCTGGCCTTCAGTAATACGTCCAGCTCCAACCTCGGTGCGTATACCAGTACCTGGACCTTCGGTGATGGCCGCACCTCCGACCTGCAGCGCCCGACTTATGCCTATACCGACACCGGCTTCTTCACCGTCAAACTGAAAGTGCGCGACATCCAGGGCTGCGAAGCCGAACTGGAGCGGCCGGCCTATGTGTACGTGGGAAAACCGGTAGCCGATTTTTCCGTCAACAGCGAGGTTTCTTATTGCCCCAGCTTTACGGCCCGGTTCACCGACAAGTCCACCTACGCCAACAAATGGGCCTGGGACCTGGACACCATCACTACCCAGCAAAGAAACCCGGTCATTACCTACCGGTCGCGGCGTACCTACAATGTAAAGCTGACGGTAACCAGCCCGGGCGGGTGTACGGCCGATACCACCCGGCAAGTGACCCTGCGCGACCCCGAGGGTTCCTTCACCTATAACTACCTGAGCGCCTGTAACCCGGTGCCGGTAACGTTCCAGGCCCTGGACGGCATGAAGGCCCGGCTGACCTGGGACTTCGGCAACGGCGACATCCTGGCCGATACGGCCGCCAACCGGATCTCCTATACCTATACGGATTTCGGCAGCTTCACGCCCGCCGTCATCCTTACCGACCGGGCCTGCCCCCTGTATCTTACCGGGAAAGACCCGATCGAGGTGCTGGGCATCAAAACCCAATTTGAAATTGACCGGCAGCTGCTGTGCGACAGCGGTCGGGTGCGCCTGACCGCCCAAACGGAAACCTCCGGTAAGCTTGCCGGTTATTTCTGGGACTTTGGTGACGGCCAGACCCTGCCTACCGACCAGAGCAGCCTGGAACATTTCTATGCAGCCCCCGGCCGCTATTCCGTATCCTTGATTGCCCGGACGGAAGCCGGCTGCGCCGACACCCTGCTGAACCAGGGCCCCATCAGCGTGGTGCAACGCCCCGTCGTAGAAATCCATGGCGATTCCGCCGTTTGCCAAAACGGCAGGATACAGTATACCGGCAACCTGTTGCGTCCCGACACCTCCGCCGTTCGCTGGAGCTGGGTGTTCCCCAACGGCAATGCCGCCACGGTACAGAATCCCGCCGGGCAACAGTTCGTCCGGGCAGGCCAGTTTACCGTGCGGGCGGTGGTCACCAACAGCAGCGGCTGCAGCACGGAAGCCACCAGGGCGCTGACCATTCATTCCCTGCCGGTCATTACGCTGCCGGCCAACCTCACCATGCGCGTCGGCTTCCCCACCGTGATCCCTGCCACCTATTCGTCCCGCATGGCCACCTATTCGTGGCTGCCGGCGAACAGTACGTTAAGTTGTACCGATTGTCCCCAGCCCACCGTTGGCAATATCGGCAACGATACCAAGTACTCGGTAGCGGTTACGGACAGCAATGGCTGTAAAAACACCGGCGAAGTGCAGGTACATCTGTTTTGCCAGAACGCCAACGTTTTTGTGCCCAATACCTTCTCGCCCAATGGCGACGGCAGCAACGATGTGTTCCGGGTACTGGGCCGCGGCGTGGACCGGGTGAAGTCGTTCCGGGTATTCAACCGCTGGGGCGAAATGGTGTTTGAGAAAAGGGAGTACGCCCTCTCCGACGCTTCTGCCGGCTGGGACGGCCGCTATAAGGGCCGTGCACCGGTAGCGGACGTGTACGTTTACCAACTGGAAGCTTATTGCGATAACGGACAAATCATTCAATTCTCGGGCAACGTTGCTTTAATTCAATAATCACATGAACAACATATTCCAACCAAACTACCTGAAATACCTGGGCCTGGTGGTCCTGGGCTTCCTGGCCAGCGCTTCCGTACGGGCGCAGGACCTGCACTTTTCACAGTTTTTCGAAACGCCCCTGCTGCGCAACCCCTCGCTGGCCGGCCTTTATACCGGCGACGTGCGGGCCCGCCTGCTCTATCGCAACCAGTGGAACTCGGCCACGGCCGCCTATAAAACCTTTGCGGCCAGCGGCGAATACAAAACCTCCGTGGGCCAGAGCGACGACTTCCTTACCCTGGGCCTGCAACTGCTGCACGACCAGGCGGGAACCGTGGCCTGGACCTCCTCGCACGTGCTGCCGGCCCTGAACTACCATAAATCGCTCAGCTCCGAAACCAACCGCTACCTGTCGTTGGGCTTTATGGGCGGACCGGTGCAGCGCCGCCTGGACCTGTCGAAAGTGACCACGGAAAGCCAATACTACGGGCGCGGCCTGGGAGAAAATACGCTGACGCCGCAATACACTTATTTTGACGGAACCGTGGGCATGAGCTACAGCGGCCAGCTGGACGAAAACCCCGACAACAACCTGGTGGTGGGCCTGGCCTACCACCACTTTACCAAGCCGAAAAACTCCTTTCTCCGCGATAAAAAGGTGGCCCTGGATCCCAAATGGGTGGGCTCTGTGGGGGTAAAGCTCGCCGTACAGGAAACGGGCTACCTGAACCTGCAGGCCGACTACTCCGTCCAGGGCGGCTCACGGCAGGCAGTAATGGGAGCGCTTTACGGGATTAAGCTGAACCAGGAGGTGGATAATCCGCAGTACGTGCTGCATGGCGGCGCCTTCCTGCGCTGGAACGATGCCTTTATCCCGGTGGTCAAACTGGATTACCGCCCGGTTTCCTTCTCGTTCAGCTACGATGTCAACATTTCCCGGCTCAAGACCGCTACCCGCGGAAGGGGCGGATTTGAAGCCGGCATCACTTATACCGGCTTTATCCGGGAGGCCAACTACTACTCCAACTACCCCCGTTTTTAACGGAGTTAGGGCGCCGTTAAAACTGTTTTGGCCCGGGCCGGTTTTTCGGCAAAAACTTTGTTATAGTAGAAAAAACAAACTATCTTACTAATAATAAAAAAGACATCCAAAGCGTTGAAGAAACTTTTACCTATATTATTTTTTAGTTTTTTCCTGATGGTGAACGATGGGGTAAACGCCCAGGTTCAGGCTCCGGCTCAAGCCCAGCCTGCTTCGGCTCCGCCTTCCAAGGTTTCCCTGCTCCGGTTCTTTCCCAACCCGGCTGTATCCAGAATCACCTTCAGCTTTCAAAAGGACCATGAAACGGGCCATTCGATCCGCATTTATAACTTTCTGGGGAAATTAATGTATAAAGCGGATGATATTGGGGAGCAGACCATCGTAGACCTGGGCACTTTTAACAAGGGCCTCTACATTTATCAATTGTTTGACAAAAAGAAAAATCTGCTGGAATCCGGCAAGTTCCAGGTATCGCGCTACTAACGTGCTATTTCATTTGTTGTATATAAAAACGGGTCATTAAAAAAAGCGGTCATTGGCAAGCTTCAGCTCCAATGACCGCTTTTCTTTTGGCCCCATCTAATATGGATTGGTCCCTTCCCTCCTACTGTACTTGCACAATCAGGAACTTGAGGTAATGGGTATTTTCCATGCCCCAGATGATGGGGTGGTCGGCCGACTGGGTCTGGAAGGTCACCTGCCGGATAGTACGGCGGGCATCCTTGGCCGCCATTTCAATGATCTGCAGGAACAGGTCGGGCTGCACCAGGTTGGTACAGGAAGAGGTCACCAGGAAGCCGCCGGGACGCACCAGCTTCATGCCCCTTAAATTGATCTCCTTATAGCCGGTAATGGCTTTCTGGATGTTTGCCCGGCTTTTGGTAAAAGCCGGCGGGTCCAGCATCACCACGTCGTACTGGCGGCCGTCCTTACCCCATTGCTTCAGCACGTCAAAGGCATTGGCGGTTTCGAAGCGGCAGATCTTTTCGAGGCCGTTCAGCTCGGCGTTGCGGTTGGCCTGCTGCACGGCATTCTCCGAGATGTCGAGGCCCAATACCGACTTGGCGCCGTAAAAGCCCGCATGCAGCTCGAAGGTACCGGTATAGGTAAAGGCTCCCAGTACCTCGGCGCCCTTTACAATGTTGCGGATGGCCGTGCGGTTGTCCTGCTGGTCCAGGAAGTAGCCGGTTTTCTGGCCGTTCTCGATATCGACGTGAAACTTCAGGCCGTTTTCGTTGATGACAATCCTGGTATCGAAGGGTTCGGATAAAAAGCCCTTTTGCAGCGGCAGGCCTTCCAGCTCGCGTACCGGCACGTCGTTGCGCTCGTAGATGCCTTTAGGCTGGAAAACCGTTTGCAGTGCCCGGACGATCTCGGGCTTCCAGCGGTCGATGCCCAGCGCCAGGGTCTGCAGCACGAAATAGTCGTTGAACTTGTCGATGATCAGCTGGGGCAGGCCGTCGGCTTCGCCGAATACAAGGCGGCAGTTTTCTGTATAGCCCAGTTGCTGGCGGTAGGTCCAGCAATCCTTTATTTTCTGTAAAAAGAAATCGGCGTCGACTACGGTCTTTTTATCCCGGGTCAGCAGGCGCACCATGATCTGCGACTGGGCGTTGAAATATCCTTTGCCCACGAATTTTCCGTCGTGGAAATAGACCTCCACCACACTGCCGGGTTCGGGTTGGCCTTCCACCTTGTCTACCTCGTTGGCAAAGATCCAGGGATGGCCGCCCGCTATACGGTTGGCGATCTTCTTTTTTAAATGAACTTTTTGCATAATAAGGCTGCAAACTTATTAAAATATGACAAGGCTTTGCCGCTTCTGGCCTATTTAACAGCCGTATAAGACATTTTGTCCTTTAGCGGTGCCGTGGCAATATTATTGAGCGCTACCTTTGCATTCAATTTTTTGTTTGATATGAAGACACAGGACCTACACGAAAACCAACCAAACGGGCCGGAAAACGGAAGCGCCCAAGGTGTGAACAGCGAAGAAACCAGCAGCGGCAGCCAAAACCTCAACGAAGTCCTGGAGGAAGATGCCCAGGTAGCCGGGCTGAAAGCCAAAGTGGATGAACTGAACGATAAATACCTGCGCCAGGCAGCCGAATTCGATAACTTCCGCCGCCGAAACGCCAAGGAGCGGATCGAGCTGGTACAAACCGCCGGCAAAGAGGTGATCACCGACCTGCTGGATGTGCTGGACGACTGCGACCGGGCCCAGAAACAACTGGAAGCCGCCGACGATATCCAACAGGTGAAGGAAGGCGTGCAACTGGTATTTTCCAAGCTGCGCAATGTACTGACGGGCAAGGGCCTGAAGCCTATTGACGCCAAAGGCAAAGAATTTAACGTCGACCAGCACGAGGCCATTACCGAGATCGAGGCCGGCCCGGACTGGAAAGGAAAAGTGATCGACGAAGTGCAGAAAGGCTATTACCTCAACGACAAGATCATCCGTTACGCCAAAGTGGTGGTGGGTAAATAAATTTCCCTGCCCTGCAATCTATAATGTAAATCATAAACCTGGTGCTCCCTGCCTGAGGCGGGGAGTTCCGCAGGCCCTCCTCACCGGAAGGCCGTAAAGCAAGTATGACAAAGAGAGATTACTACGAAATTTTGGGTGTTTCCAAAGGCGCTGCGGCCGACGAGATCAAAAAGGCTTACCGCAAGGTGGCCATGCAGTTCCACCCCGACCGCAACCCGGGCGATAAAGCTGCCGAAGAAAAATTCAAGGAGGCAGCCGAAGCCTATGAAATCCTGAGCGACACCGATAAGCGGGCCCAGTACGACCGTTTCGGTCATGCCGGCGTCAGCGGCAACGGCCGCGGACCGCAGGGCGGCCCTAACATGGAAGATATCTTCAGCCAGTTTGGTGACATTTTCGGCGACGATATCTTCGGCAGCTTTTTCGGCGGCGGCGGCCAGCGCGGCCGTGGCGGCCAGGGAGGCCGGAGCCGGGGTACCCGCGGCAGCAACCTCCGCATCAAACTGAAGCTTACCTACGAGGAGATCGCCAAAGGTGTGACCAAGAACATCAAGGTGAAAAAATACGTGTCCTGCACCACCTGCAGCGGCAGCGGCGCCAAGGACAAAAGCAGCATCCAGACCTGCGGTACCTGCGGCGGCAGCGGCCAGGTGCGCAAGGTCACCAGCACCTTCCTGGGCCAGATGCAGACCGTGACCACCTGTCCGACTTGTAACGGCGAAGGATCGACCGTAACGGCCAAGTGCGGCTCCTGCAAGGGCGAAGGAAGGGTGTACGGCGAAGAAACCGTGACCATCGACATCCCCGCAGGCGTACAGGAAGGCATGCAGCTGAACATCAGCGGCCGGGGCAATGCCGGCGAACGCGGCGGTATGCCGGGCGACCTGGTGATCCTGATCGAAGAAGAACCGCACAAGGAACTCCAGCGCGAAGGCCTGAACGTGGTGTACGACCTGCACATTTCGTTCCCCGAAGCGGCCTTCGGCACCAACGTGGAAGTACCCACCATCGACGGCCGCGCCAAGATCAAGATCCCGGCAGGCACGCAAAGCGGAAAAATCTTCCGCCTGAAAGGCAAGGGCTTCCCCGCGGTGAACAGCTACGAAAAAGGCGACCAGCTGGTACATATCAACGTATGGACCCCGCAGCACCTGAATGCCGACGAAAAGGCCATGCTCGAAAAGCTGAGCAACTCGTCCAACTTCAAGCCCAACCCCGATAAAAATCAAAAGAACTTCTTCGACAAAATGCGCGAGATGTTCTCTTGAGGTCAATAGGCAATAACCAATTGACAATAGGCAAATAGAAAACGGCTGGCAATTTATCTCCCGATAAACTGCCAGCCGTTTTCGCATTAATGTATCGATCGGTTATCAGCCGGCCACTCCCAATTCCCAATGAACCAATTCCTAATTGCCTATTGCTTATTGCCAATTCCCAGCGGCCAGTCTTTCTTTTTCTTCTTTTTCGTATAAATGGCTTTCGCCTGTTGCACCAGGGAGAGGAATTCTTTCTGCAGCGGCTCGGACGGATTTACGGTTCGTTCGGCCCAGTCCTCGATCGCATTCCAGTTCAGGCCGCTTACCATTCGCGACTCGCGCAACTGCAGGCCGAACTGAATCAGGGCGGTGGCAAACCGGTACGAAGGCGCCAGTTGCTCCAGGGGCACCACGCCCAGCGAGGGCTGCACCTTTTCCTCCCACACTTTCGACTGGCCCGGCAGGCGGTATTTCAGCGCATACAGCACCGGCTGCTTTGGGGCGGCAGCGCCGGGTGTAGCCGCGGCCGGCTCGATCTCAAAGGCCAGCAGCATGGAGTAAGCCGACCCGATCACTCCTCCTTCCACCACGGACAGCGTATCCTTTATAGCGCCCATTTTATTGTCAAAACCAATCAGGCGGTACTTGCGCACGCTGGCGGGATTGAACTGAACGTTCAGGTAGGCGTCCTCCGCTACGGTATAAAAGGTTTGCAGGAACTCTTTCATCAGCACTTTTTCCGCCTCGGCATAGCTGTCCAGGTAGGCAAAGTTGCCGTTGCCCTTTTGCGCCAGCGCCTGGATCTTCGAATCCTTGTAATTGCCCATACCCACGCCCAGGCAGGTAAGGTATACCCCGGTGCGGCTCTGCTCCTTGATGAGTGCTTCCAGTTCGGTCTCCTTCTGGAGGCCCACGTTAAAGTCGCCATCGGTAGCCAGGATCACCCGGTTGTTGCCGCCCCGGATAAAATGTTCGCGGGCCAGTTTATAGGCCATCTTAATGCCCGATTCGCCCGGGGTGAACCCTCCGGGCAGGATGCCGTTGATAGCGGTAAAGATCTTTTCCTTTTCCGCTCCGCCGGTGGCGGGCAGCACCACCTCCACCGACCCGCCGTACACTACGATGGAAACGGAATCCTTGTCGCGCAGGTTATTGACCAGGCCGCGGAAGCCGGCTTTCAGCAGCGGCAGGCGGTTGGGCATGTCCATCGAACCCGACACGTCGATGAGGAACACCAGGTGGGTGGGCGGCAGGCTGTCCAGGGCGATCTTCCGGGAGCGGATGTTGACCAGCAGCAATTCGTTCAGGGCGTTCCAGGGGCAGTGGGTAAGGGTGGAAGTGATCTCGAAGGCTTTGCCGCCTGCAGGCTCGGTATAATTCAGGTTGAAATAGTTCAGCATTTCCTCAATCCGCACGGCATCCGGCGGCACCGGCGACTGGGTGTTCAAAAAGCGCCGGATGTTGCTGTAGGCCGCCCGGTCCACGTTCAGGGTGACCATGGTGGAGGGGTTACCGGCCGCCTCGATAAATTGATTCTCCACGATGCTGGCATAGGTCTCGTCGCCGTTGAACCATTGCTGCTGGAAATTACGGGCCAGGTCCTGGGTCAGGGAGGACAGCTTGTAGCTCGATGTGCGGGCCGAGCGGTTATCTTTCTTTAGAATCACACTGAGGTTGGCCGTAGCATCGGCCACCACTTTTTGCACGAAATAATCTTTGAGGGAAAAAGTAAGGGTGTCTATTTTTTTGCGGCTATTGAGGCCAAAGGTGCCCTCCATGCCGGAACGGAACAGGTAACCGGTACTGTGCTGCAGGATGGTGACGTTGGGCAGGGGGTTGCCGGCTTCATCCTTCACTTCGCCCCTCACATAATACTGCTGGGCCCTTACAAGGGCGGGCAGCAAAAGAAGCAGTACTATATAAAGCGTTTTCCGGGGCAAAATGGTAGGCCTTAAAGTAAGGGTTTACTTGCAGAAACTAAAGATACTACCGATTTTCAGAAAAAGGAAACCCCCTCAGCGGGGGAATTGGGATATTGGTTAATTGGTTAATTGGGCCTTGAATACCGGAGGCTCCCTCCTAATTCCTAATTAACCAATATCCCAATTAACTAATTCCCATTACACCAATTGGTAAATCTCTTTCAAATTCCTTCCCAGTCCATCATAGTCAAGGCCATAGCCCACGACGAATTTGTCGGGGATGGAAAAGCCCGTGTAGTCGATGGTAAGCGGGAATTTGGTGGCCTCGGGCTTATGCAGCAGGGCCACGATCTTCAGGGAAGCGGGGTTCTGGTGCTCCAGCTGCGGCAGGAACTGGTTCAGGGTTTTGCCCGTATCCACGATATCCTCGATGATGATCACGTCGCGGCCATACAGGTCATGGTCCAGGCCAATAGCGGTGATCACCTGGCCGGTAGAGCGGGTGCCCTTGTAGGAGGCCAGCTTGATAAAGCAGACCTCTGCCGGGATGTTCAGGTGCTTGAACAGGTCGGAGGCAAACATGAAGGAACCATTCAGGATGGCGATGAACAGGACCCGCTTGCCCTCGTAATCGCGGTTGATTTCGGCGGCAAGCTCCTGTATCCGTTGCTGAAGGGCTTCTTCGGCTAAAAAGGTCTGGAACGTTTTATCGTGTACTGTTATTTGTGCCATCACATTCTTTTGATACGCAATTGCTGACCGGCCTTCAGGGTAGCGCTGCCGTGCAGCCCGTTCCAACGCAACACATCGTCCACCCTTACGGCATACTTCCGGGAAATAGAGTAAACGGTTTCTTTGGCCTGTACCACGTGCACCAGGTAACCGCCGGTAGCACCGGACAGGGCCGTATTGTCGGTACCGGCATTGGGCCCGGCCACCACTTCCCTAGGCTTATTGATGACGGGAGCCGCCATCGCCATGGCGTCGGCAGGAACCACCTCCGCCGTACGGGGAGCCTGGGCCACCAGGGCGCCGGCAGGCACCAGGCGGGGCATGGATTCGGCTTTCCGGTGCAGGGAAAGCACTTCGCCGACCTGGGGCTTCATCCCGTTCTTTAAATGGTTGTATGACTGCAGGGTCTCCAGGCGGATCCCTTCCATTTGGGCAATCTGGTACAGGTCTTCGCCGGTAGCCACGGTATGGAACTCATGGGCGCCGGTCTTGCGCTTGCGTTGCAGGTACACCAGGCGGTCTTCGGCAGCGAACTCCTCGTCGGCCATGTCGTTGAAGTCGAACAGGCGCGACAGCCGCACCCGGTATTGCTGGGCGATGGAGAGGTAGGAAGTGCCTTTGGGTACAAACACCACGTCGGTTTCGTTGACCTGGAAAACGCCTTCGGGGTAAACGGGGCGCATCGGTTCGATCACCGGCACGGCAGCCGCGGCGGCGGGCGTGGTGGTCGCCACGGCCGGGGGCGGCGCGGGGGCATCCTGGGCCAGGGCTACCTTGGCCAGCACTTCCCTGGATTCGGGCTGGCGTCCCAGGGCGATGAGGGTGTAATCCTGCAGGTTGTATTCGCGGATGTATTTAATGAGGATCTGGGGATATTTGGGGTTGGTGGCATAGCCGGCCTTCTTCAGGCCGTGGCACCAGGATTCGTAATCGGCCGGGTCGTAATTGAACAGGAAGGCGTAGCGGGCGCCGGAGCGCAGGAAGTCCGAATGGTCGCGGTAGGAATCTTCGGGCGAAGGATACTTGCGAAAACACTCGCCGCGGGCGTCGTCGTCGTGCGATACCCACTCCCCTTTCCAGGTGCTTTTACACTTGATGCCGAAATGGTTATTGGAGTTGGTGACCAGCCAACTGGTGCCGGCCTCGGTTTCGAGGATGCCCTGGGCCAGGGTGATGGCCGCGGGTACGCCGGTACGCTTCATTTCGGCAATGGCCAGGTCTTTGTACCGTTCAATGTAAGGGCCGATGTTCTGTTTGAGCGCAGGAGACTGGGCAAGAGCAATCTTACCGGCAAAAAACAGAAATAAGGCGAGTGCAGTGTGCAGGAGCTTCATAAGATGTCGTTTCAATAAAATCAGCAAATACATTTATACCTTTCGGATCAGGAACAATCCATCGCGTAACGGCACCATTACCTTTTCCACGTCGTGGCGTGTCAGCAGGTAATCGTTAAAAGCCTGTATGGCTTTTGCGTTCTTGCCCTTAACCTCTTTGTCCAGGACCTGACCGTGAAAGAGCACATTATCCGCTAAAATAAAACCGTTTTGCCGCACCTTCGGAAAAACAAGGTTAAAATAATTTATATAATTTACTTTGTCGGCGTCAATAAAAACCACGTCCCACTCTTCCTCCATTTCACCGATTATTTCTAACGCATCACCGATATGTAATATTATTTGCTCCGAAAAAACCGATTTATCAAAGAAGCCTTTAGCGGTCCGGGCGTCCTCATCCCGCACTTCGATAGTGTGCAGGCGGCCGTCCGGGGCCAGTCCCTTGGCGAGGCACAGGGCGCTGTAGCCGGTAAAGGTTCCGATTTCGAGAATGCGCCGGGGCCGCAGCATACAACTGATCATCTCCAGCACCTTTCCCTGTAGATGCCCGCTAATCATATGCCATTTCGGGTGATGCTGCTGTGTATAGCGTGCCACCTCCGCCAGCAGCCCGTCTTCGGGCGAGGTATATTTTTCCAGGTACACCGCCAGCTCGGGGTGCAGCATTTCCTTCAGGTCCATGCGCAAAAGTATCAATTGGAAGCCGGAGCCACGGGGGAAATTGCCGCATCGGTCTTGCGGGAGATGAGCAGCAGGCCCAAAAAGGTGAGCAGGCCGTTGTAGATCAGCAGCTCGTAGCCGATCTTGAAGGCGCCGAAAAACGAGGTGGAAAAGCTGCGCACCCCGCTGGTCCAGCCCTCGTCCAGCTTCAGCTGTTTTTGCCACCAGTCGATGTTGTTCAGGAAATCGATACCCAGGATCAGCAGGGGCGCCAGCAGGCAAACGTACAGGGCCAGCCGGTCGTTGATCACCCGTTTGGTAAGGATGCCGAAGGCGAAAAGCCCCAGCAGCGGTCCGTAGGTAAAGCCGGCCACCTTCAGGATGATGTCGATAATGGACTTGTTGTCCATCAGCTTGAAGCCCATGACCATCAGGAAAAAGATAAAGGCAAAGGAGAAGTGAACGGTCAGGCGGATTTTGCGTTTGGCCGCTTCCGTCAGGTCGGGCCGGCGTTTGAGGCCCAGCAGGTCGATGCAGAACGAAGAGGTCAGGGCGGTCAGCGCCCCGTCGGCGCTAGGGAACAGCGCCGAGATCAGCCCGATGATGAAGATGATGGAAATGGCGGCGGGCATGTAGTTCAGCGCGATGGTGGGGAACAGGTCGTCGCCGGGTACCGTAATGTTCCTGGCTTTTGCATACAGGAATAAAATGCCGCCCAGGAACAGGAACAGGAAGTTCACCAGCACCATGATCACGCTGAAGGTCATCATGTTCTTTTGCGAGTCCTTCAGCGTTTTCACGCTGATGTTCTTCTGCATCATTTCCTGGTCGAGGCCCGTCATGCCGATGGTGATGAACATGCCGCCGATGATGTTTTTGAGGAAAAAGCCCGGGGCGTTGCTATCGGTATTGAAGATGCGGGTCAGGTTGTTCTGCCCCAGCTCCTGCAGCACCGAACCCGTCGAGTGCCCCATGTTATTCATGATGTAGCCGATGCACACCACCAGTCCCAGCAGCATGAAGGAGGTTTGCAGGGTGTCGGTATACACAATGGTCTTTACGCCTCCTTCGAAGGTGTATAACAGGATCAGCAGCAGGATAACGAAGGTGGCCAGGCCGAAGGAGATATGGAGGTCTTTTAAAATAAACAGTTGCAGGACGTTGATCACCAGGTACAGGCGGGCGGTGGCGCCCAGGGTGCGGGAGATGATGAAGAACAGCGCCCCGGTCTTATACGACACCATGCCGAAGCGGTGCTGCAGGTAGTTGTAAATGGAGGTCAGGTTGAGGCGGTAGTAGAGCGGCAGCAGCACGAAGGCCACCACGAAATATCCGAGCAGGTAGCCGATGACCACCTGGAAGTACGAAAAGGCCGCCGATCCCACGGTGCCGGGTACCGACACGAAGGTGACGCCGCTCAAAGAGGTGCCGATCATGCCGAAGGCCACCAGCATCCAGTTGGACTTTTTGTTCCCGATGAAAAACGAATCGTTATTCGAATTGCGGGAAGTGAAATAAGCCACTACCAGCAGCAGCACAAAGTACCCGATCACAAAAGAAAGCAACAGCGCACCTGACATAGATTATTTTTTGATGAATCCTTTGGGGCAAAGAACTCCATTTTTTTGAAGATAAAACAATTTGTTTTCCTTTGCCGCACACCAACCCGCTTAACAAAATGGCGACAATACAGTCTTTGGCGATCTTCTGCGGCTCTAAATTCGGCAAACATGAAGTGTACTGCCAACACGCGAGGGAACTGGGCCGGCTGCTGGCGGAAAAGGGCGTGACCCTGATCTTCGGCGGCGGCAAGAACGGCCTCATGGGCTGCGCCGCCAACAGCAGCATGGAAAGTGGCGGCACGGTCCGGGGCGTGATCCCCGCCTTGCTGCAGGAGCGGGAGCACCAGCACGATGCCATCACCGAACTGCTGGTGGTGGAAGACATGCACCAGCGCAAACGGAAGCTGTACGAGTTCTGTGACGCCGCCATCATCCTGCCCGGCGGCTTCGGCACCCTGGACGAACTGTTCGAGATCCTTACATGGAACGGGCTGGCCATCCACGACAAGAAAGTGTTCCTGCTCAATAGCGGGGGGTTCTACCGCCACCTGCTGGAGCACCTGCAGTTCCTGGAAGACGAGGGCTTTTTGTATGGTCGCCTGCACGAGCAGCTGACCGTGTTGCAGGAGCCGGCAGACCTGCTGCCCTTTTTACAGGATTAAAGGCCGGCGTTGAAGGTAAAGTTGAAGATCGGCTTGTTGAAATAGGGCGAGTTGGGCCGCTGCAGCACGTCGTAAAATACCGATACGATCATGGCGCCCCTGCCCGAAGGCAGCACCAGCCCGCCCCCGGCCAGCAGGCTGGGAACGATCTTCGAAAATTTGTACTCCTGCCGCGGGTCGGTATAATAAAGAACGTCCTTTCCAAACACGTAGTTGGCTTCGGGCTGGACCTGGAACATGAACTGCCGGATGGGGTATACCCGGCCGAACACGTTGAGGCCGGCCACGCCCTGCGAGGTTTTGCTGACCGTACGGCCGTTTCCATCTTCTTCCTTCAGCCCGGCATACTGGAAGTTGACCCCGGCGCCGGCGGCAAAATGGTCCGTGAAATGATAGCCCACCTGCGGCGACACATTGATGAAGGTATAGCTGCCGAAACTCAGCCCGAAGTTGCCGCCGACAAACAGCCGGTTGCGCTGGAACCCTTTCCCGTCTTCTTCCCGGTCTTCCCGGTCCTGGGCAAAGGATGCCACGGAGGCCAGCAGCAGTGTAAAGGCGATCGCTAATTTTTTCATACAATAGAACAGAAGAATGTTTTTAATGAGGGAAAATGGCGGTGCCAAAGATAAGGGCGCGGCCACGCTCCTACCCTACAGGCTCTTAAAGGACGGGCAGATCGTTTCGCGGCGGTTGCCGTTGTAGTGATCGAATACGCCCTGCTTGATCAGCGAGAACTCGAAAGCGCCCCGGGTATTGTTGTAATTCCGCAGCGAGGACATCGTAGCGTCGTAGGTGAAGGTAAAGGTGTAGTCCTTGTACCCGAAGCCTACCTGAGGAATCACGGCGTCCTTATGGCGGTAATACAAGCCCGCGATCAGCTCGTACTGGCCGTCGCCCGACAGGTTGTAATGGGCATTGGCGCCGGCTACCAGCTCGGAGGCTTTGGCCTGCATGCTGAAATAAGCGTTCGGGTTCACGATCCACTGGTCGTTGAGCATGAAGCTGCCGTTGAGAAAGCCGATATAGCGCACCGGCACCCGGTTATCGGCCAGCGTGGAGCTGAAAAACGATTCCCGCGGCCGGTTGAAGTGGTGGGCTGAAAAGCCGGCATTGAGGTACACCTTATCGTTGGGGAAGTAGGCATAGTTCGCCCCCATCTGCAGGTCGAGGTAGCCGATGTTGTTGCGCTGCAGCACCACGCTGGTGGGCAGCTTGTTGTCAAAAAAGTGGCCGTCGAACTGGTCGGGGAACTTGAGGTTGGCCACGTTGATCTGTTTATTGGCATAGCCTACGTTAAAGCCCAGGCTCACCAGGCTGCCGAACGCCAGCATCTGGTGGTAAGCCACCGAGCCGTACACCTTCGTGGAGGTGAGGTTGCCGCTGCCCGCCACATCCCGCAGCACCAGGGCGCCGGTACCCAGCCAGCCGGTGCGGTCGCGGTCCTTCATCAGCTGCACGTCGCCGAAGGCGCTCATGGTCTTATACGGAACCGTCATGATCGAGGACCACTGGTCGCGGTAGTTGATCCCGAGGCGGTAGTCGCCGTCGGGAATAAAGCCCGTGTTGGCGGGGTTGGTGGACAAAGGAGAATTGAAGAACTGCGAAAAGTGCAGGTCCTGGGCCTTCAGGCCCGTGGCCGCCAGCAGACTGCCGGCAGCGATCAGGTAGTTGATTATTTTGTGCATAGCGATCGTCCTCCTCTCCTTTATCTGATTAAAGTTATGTCGCCTTTACGGGTAGTTTTCTTACCGTCGATAAATTCCACTTCCAACGTGTACGCATAAACGTCCATGGGCTGCAACGCTCCCTTAAAGGTACCATCCCAACCCGATTGTTTCGTATTGGTTTCAAATACTTTCTGGCCCAGGCGGTTCCAGATGGCAAAGTGCATCTTCGCAATCCCGAATCCCCGCACAAAAACCTTGCTGTTCACATCACCGCTCAGCGGGGTGAAGGCGGTAGGCACGTCCACGGCCGGATCCACCAGCGCTTCCACAGGATGACAGGTGGTGTCGGGACAACCCGCCGAATTGTAGGCGATCAGGCAGGCGTTGTACCGGCCGGTAGCTTCATACTCGTGCGAAACGGGCTGCAGGGTATTGACCCTCAGGCTGTCACCATCGCCGAACGACCATACGAACCGAACGGCATCGGAAGACGACTGGTTGGTAAACACAATTGCCGTATTCACCACCGGGGGCTGCGGGGCCGCGCTGAACTCGGCCGTCGGCCCGGTTGAAAGTACAATGGTATTCCGCGTAGAATCCACCAGGTTACAGGTGGTGGGATCCTCTACCCGCAGGCGGATGGTATAAGCGCCCGGGTTGCGGTAGGTATGGGTCGGGTATTCCTCGGTGGAGGTGGTGCCGTCGCCAAAATCCCAGAAGAACTTCTGGCCCGCCAGCGAGGTGTTGTTGAGGGTAAGGGTCAGGGGCACGCAGCCGGTAGGCGGCAGTTCGAACTGGGCCTTCACGTTCACCGCGATGCGCAGGCTTTTCTGCACTGTCTGGGGCGCGTTGCAATAAGACGTATCCACCAGGATCAGCTGCACGTTGTAGGTGCCGGCCGACAGGTAGGTATGCTCGATGCTCTGGTTGCCGGCCGGCTGCCGGGGCGAGCCGTCGCCGAAGTCCCATTCAAAGGAAGCAGCCGTAAACGGCCGGGTGGGGGGCGCTACCGACAGGTTGTCGAAACGGTAGCGGAAAACGCTTTCCGAGCACTGGCTGATCTTGGTGGAAGCAAAATCAACAGCGGCCCTCAGGTTGCCCGCCCGAATGTTCAGGTAAGCCGTGTCGCGGATGTTGCAGGTGGTGGAATCGATGGCAATGAGCCGCACCCGGTACACCCCTACGTTATTATAGGTATGGGAAATAGACGTGTTGGGATAATTGACGGTCTGGGCCGGCGAGCCGTCGCCGAAGTCCCATTCATACTGGAGGGCGTTGCGCACCGTATCACTGAACGTCACCGTCAGCGGAACACAGCCCGCCGTATCGCGGGGCACGCCCTCGATGGCCGATTGCGGGCCTGCCCGCACCCCGGAAAAGTCCATGGCGATTTTCACCATGCCCAGGTTACAGCCCGAGGAAGGGTTGGTTTCCTTCCAGGCGCCGGGAGTGGTGGGGAACTGGGAAGGGCCGAATTGCTTACAGTTGGCACAGATGGCCTGGTAGATAACGCCGTTGCGGTCGAACCGGCTGGTGCCCCCGTCCACGTGGTCGGTAGCCGCCCCGCTCTGGCCGAAGAAGCTGCCGTACAACTGGGCCGTCGCATCTTTTTTCAGTACAAAAAAGTAAAAGTCGTTGCCGTCGGTGGTGCCCTTGATGGCGTCGGGGGTTACCGGCAGGCCCGTGGTGCCGGCAGAGGGATAAACCGGGTTGGAAGAGACGCTGCCGCCCCAGCCCGAAACGTACACGTTCTCGCAACGGTCGACCAGGAAGGCTACCGGCGAAATATTGGGATTGTTGCCCCCGGAGCCGAAGGCGGTGGAATAGACATAAGCCGACAGGTCGGGGCGGAGCTTGGCGATGAACTGCTTGCCGCCGGGCTGGCTCCAGGTGGCATTCTGGATCGGCCAGTTGCCCGTGGTCTGCCCCATCACGTAGGGAAAGCCGTACTTGTCGAACTGTACGCCGTACACCTGGTCCATGCCGCCGGTTCCGATATAGGTGGTCTTCTGCATTGATCCGGCGTTGCTGAGGATCGACACAAAGCCGTCGATGCCGCCCTGGTTGGTGCCTGCCAGGGCGCCGGAAGTGGCCGGCAGGTTGTTGCTTTCGGTGCCGCCGCCGATATAAATATTATTATTGAAGGGATGAAGGGCCAGCACATAGCTGGCGTCGTTGCCGTTGCCCCCGATGTGCAGGCCATAGGTCAGCGACGACAGGTTCGGAGTCAGTTTCAACAGCAGCCCGTCCTGGGTGCCGCCGGCAAAGGAATTCAGGAAACCATGTTCGGCCTTCAGGTCTTTCGACTGGGTGCAGGAGGCGACGTAAACGTTCCCGGCGCCGTCGAGGATCACCTCGCTGCGCCCGTCGTCGCCGTAGTTGCGCTGCAGCGAGTTGGCGCCGCTGCGCGAGTTGTTGATGTTCACGCCGTCATTGCCCGAGCCGCCGATGCGCCGCGACCCGATCAGTGCCGTACCCGAGGCGTTCAGCTTGGTCACCACGATATCGTACCCGCCGCCGGGGCCGATAACCCCGGCGCCGTTGGTGGGATAATTAGTCGAGTTGGTGCGGCCCGCGATCACCAGGTTGCCCTGGCCGTCCACCACCAGGCTGTGGGGCTGCTCGGCCCCGGCGCCGCCGATATAGGTGGCATAGATCCGGCGCGAGCCGTCGGGCGATAATTTGATGATGCCGATGTCGATATTGGCATCGTTGCCGCCCCCGCCGCCGAAATTGGTCTGGAACGCCCCCGGCGATACCGGGAAGCCGGAACCGAAAACGATGCCGCCGCCGAAGAACGAGCCGTCGGGGCCGTAGGTGGCCGTGAAGCCCCAGTTATCCACCGTGCTGCCGCTGAACGAGCAGAAGATCAGCGTAGGATCGATGACTAAGGTGGAGGAGCGGATATAATTTTTTATATCGAAGCGAACGGTATTACCCGAAACCTTGTACTGGCAGCCCACCTGTTGGCGGCCCTGCGGCCCCTGCTGGTAGGAGTACGGGTAGAGTTCCTTCAGGAGGCCTACCGAGGTGGGGATCTGGAGCTGTCCTTTTTTCACGTGCAGGTTTTCCACCCCCTTGTAGCGCAGGGCGATGCGGGAGGGATCGGCCCCGGGCTTCACGATCAGGTCGTACTTGATCCGCCCCGATTGGGAATAATAGCGCAGGTCCACCCCGGGATAGAGTTCTTTAACGGTAATGCCCTGGAACAGCTGGCAGTCGGAGGCCCATTTGGAGGGGTCGTCGCCGATAAAATAGTTGTTGTGGCTGTAAACGGGTTTGTCGGCAACCATGACCGGGTTGGCGGCCGCGTCCACGAAGCTCACCTCGTAGGCGTGCGACTTTACGATCATCCGGCCGGGCAGTACCGGCTGGGAGGTGCCGCTGTGGCCCTGGGCGATGTCCCACACCCGCTGCCAGTCTTCGGGATCATGCTGGACAATGGTAAAGCCGGTCTGGTGGATGTAGACGGCGCCGGCGGGCACTTCGGCCGCGTAGCGAACGCGGCTGTCCCACTGGCCTTTATTTTCAATGAATTGTAAATTGCTGTAATCCTGAGCGTGCCCGACGGTAAACACCATGCAGGCAAGGAGGGTAAGTATGTGGCGGATGGTTTTCAAACTGTTTACAATTTAACGCTTGAAATAACAAAAGTGTTGTTAAAGAGAAGTGTTAAGATATCTTACTCCACACGGTCTTACCCTTCAGCGAGATCAGGTAATTTTTCAGGGGCAAATTTTCGGCCGTTTCCAGCCCGGGGTCAGCATCCACCAGTTGCTCCGCATAGGTGCGGGCCGCTTCCAGAATGGGTTTGTCTTTGACAATATCGGACAGGCGAAAGTTTAATACGCCGCTTTGTTTTGTTCCTTCGATATCACCGGGTCCGCGGAGTTGCAGGTCCTTTTCGGCTATTTCAAAACCGTTGCTGGTGGCCACCATCGTTTTGATGCGTTCCCGCCCGTCGTTACTCAGTTTGGGCGAGGTCAGCAGGATACAATAGCTTTTCTCCGCTCCCCGGCCGACGCGTCCCCGCAACTGGTGCAACTGGGAAAGTCCAAACTTTTCCGCATTTTCAATGACCATGACCGAAGCGTTCGGGACATTTACCCCCACCTCGATCACCGTGGTGGATACCATGATCTGCGTATCGCCGGTCACGAAGCGCTGCATGTTGTTTTCCTTGACCTCGGGGGCCTGGCGCCCGTGCACCATGCTGATCCAGTACTTCGGCTCGGGGAAGAAGGCCTTGACGTTTTCGTACCCCCGCATGAGGCTTTCGTAGTCCAGCTTGTCGCTTTCCTCGATCAGCGGGAAGATGATATAGGCCTGCCTCCCCTTTTCGATCTCCGATTTGATGAAGTCCATCACGGCGGTGCGCTGTACGTCGAAGCGGTGCACCGTGGTGATGGGTTGCCGGCCCGGAGGCAGCTCGTCCATGACGCTATAGTCCAGGTCGCCGTAAGCGGTCATGGCCAGCGTGCGGGGAATGGGCGTGGCGGTCATCACCAGCACGTGCGGGGGAACGGCCGCCTTTTTCCAGAGGCTGGCCCGCTGGGCCACGCCAAAGCGGTGCTGCTCGTCGATGACGGCCAGCCCCAGGTTTTTGAACTGCACCACCTCCTCGATCAGGGCATGGGTGCCCACCACCATGCCGAGGCTGCCGTCGGCCAGGCCGGCCAGGATGGGCTTGCGGTCCGCCGCCCGGGTAGAGCCGGTCAGCAGCCGTACGTCCACGGGCAGGTCCCGGAGCAGGCTGCTGAGCGACTGGAAGTGCTGCTGGGCCAGGATCTCGGTCGGCGCCATCAGGCAGCACTGGTAGCCGTTGTCGATGGCCAGCAGCATCGACAGCAGGGCCACGATGGTCTTGCCGCTGCCCACGTCGCCCTGCAGCAGGCGGTTCATCTGGTGGCCGGTGGCGGTGTCGGCCCGGATTTCCCGGACCACCCTTTTTTGCGCCCCGGTCAGTTCAAAGGGCAGGGCCTGGTGGTAGAAGGTCAGGAACAAGTCGCCCACCCGGTTAAAGACCACCCCTTTGGAAGAGCGGTGGCGCTGGGCCTTGACAAAGGCCAGGCGCAGCTGGGCAATGAACAGCTCCTCGAATTTCAGGCGGCGCACCGCCTGGTTGTATTGTTCGGCATCCTGCGGGAAATGCACCATCCGGTAGGCGGCATAACGCGATACGATGCGCAGCTTTTGCAGGATGTTGGCGGGCAGGTTTTCGGGCAGCTCCGCGGGGGTAAGCACTTCCAGGAGCGCCTGCACCAGCCGCATGAGCTGCTTGCTGCCCAGGGCACGGGCTTTTAATTTTTCGGTGGTGGAATAAACCGGCTCCAGGAAGTTGGCGGTAGGCGCGGCTTCGCGGGAAACGGTCTCTATTTCGGGGTGCACCATCTGGGCCTTGCCCATGAAAAAGGACAGGCGGCCGAACACCAGGTATTGCTCGCCCGTGCGAAGCGTCTTTTCCACCCAGTTGAGGCCCTTGAACCAGGTCAGCTCGATGATGCCCGTGTCGTCGCGGAGGGTGGCCACCAGTCGTTTGGTGCTCTTCTCCCCCGTGGTTTCGTGCGCCAGCAGCACGCCTTTCACCTGCGCAAACTCCGTGGCAGGCGACAGCTCCCCGATCTTCGCAATCCGGGTCTTGTCGATATGCCTGTAGGGAAAGTGGTGCAGCAGGTCGTTGAACGTAAAGATGCCCAGTTCCTTTTTGAGCAGGTCGGCCCGCTGGGGCCCCACCCCTTTCAGGTATTCAATGGGATAGGTCAGTATATTTTGCAACCCTTCGTATTCTTTGGGAGCAAAATTAACGGAACGGCCTTCGCTTCCGCACGGGTGAAAAACTTTTTCCCGGCCTGTGATTCAACGAACAGGCGCCAGCAGGGAAAGCGGAAGGACCAGGGAATTGTAGGAAGTAAGGTGGAGGAAATAGCCGATGGTGCCGGCCACCTGTTTCTGGTACACCTGCAGGGGCCGGCGCATTTCGCCATGGGCCGGGACGCCGTTGCCCAGCAGCGCCATCCAGGTCTGGGAAGAGCCTTTCACCAACAGCCCGTGCTCGTGCCAGTTGTGGGCCTCCCCTCCCCTGCCGTGGTCGGTGGTGATGATAAAGGTGGTGCGGCCCCGGTAAAAAGAAGAAGATTCCACCAGCTGCCACAGCCAGTGAATGATGTTGTCGGCCAGGCGGATCTGGCGCAGGTAATCGCCATAGCGGTTGAGGTGGCCGTACAGGTCGGTGCCGCCCAGGCCCAAGTGCACTACCCGGGGGCGGTGGGCCAGGATATAGGCCCGGGCAGCCTTGTAGGTCAGAAAGTCATTGCGAACGGAAGGATCGGGCGAGGCGCTGCGCTGCAGCGAATCGCCCAAATGCAGCAGGGAGGCCAGCGGCCGGGGCCCGGGCGCTACGTCGATATAGAGGCCGCTCCTTTTTTTGTTCAGGATATAGGGAAAGAGGTTCCAGGAAGTGAAGGCGGCCACTTTGCCGGCCAGGGCGGCATTGTCGTTGAGGTATTCCAGGACCGTCACGTTTTGATTGAGGAGGCGGTCGTTGGACCAGATGGCCGGGTCGGGGCGGCCGGTAAACAGCTCGTTGTACCCGGGATAGGAAAGGGCATACAGGTTGGCCACATCTACCCGGTTGCCGTAGCGGCGGTTGCCCAGCAGCAGGCCGTGGGCGGCAATCCGGCTCCAGAAGAAAGGCATCAGCTTTTGCCGGCGCCTTTCGGGCCGGGCATCCCAGAAAAGGGGCCGGAGGGCGGCGGCTTCGCCGGGGTTGCGCCGCAGCAGCAGGGAATCGGCGCCGGTAAATACTTCCTGCCACCGCAGGCCGTCAAGGGTAATGATAAAAACGTTGTTGTCATTGGGGGTTTCGTCCGTCCGGACGGCAACGGCATCGGCGACCGTTTTGGCAAAAAGGAGGAGCCAAATGAAAAACAGGAACCTTTTCATAACAGTGCCGGCGGGTAGGGGTCAGGAAGGAGGTGTCGGTTGCGGACGGAAGGGGGGCTCCAGCAGCAGGCCGGCGACGGGCGCCGGCCTGCTGGCTTTCAGTAAATGTCTTCGTTTTCCAATTCTGTCGTTCTGCCGGCAGCATCTCCCAGCTTTCCTTCTTCCCTGCCGATGGCACCCAGGCCGGCGGCATTGGCATTTTTTATTTCGGTGATCCGGCCTTCCGGTGCCGGTGCGCGCCCGGAGCCCTGGCTGGGGTTCGTACGGGAGGAACGGTCTTCGGTCTGAGGACCTCTGCGGCTGCTATCTGGAGTTTCTCTTTTCATAAGTTCTTTTTTTAAAGTACTGGAAATCTTATGCCACTTTTAGCCCGAAAGCCGGTGATTCGGAAAGTCCCGAAGACCTGAACTGCGGCAGAAAACGACCTACGCCAGGGGGAGCCTGTTCCGGGCAGCAAAAACGCAACCATTTCCGGGGTAATACTTCCGGACTTTCCGACTTTCCGACTTTTGGACTTCCGCAAGGGGGCTTACTGCAAAGTTTTGGCCCTGATTTTGCCGAAAAGATGTAGTTTCAAGAATTAGTAACCTAAATTTTAAGCAACATGGCAGACATTCAGCTTACCGCCTATAATGTAAAGACCAAAGAAAAGAACGTCCCCATCCAGGAACCTGTCATTACTAAAACCGCCAAAGGTGCCTACATGGTGCAGGGACACGACGGCAAGGGAAACAAGCTTACAACCCTCTGCAACGAGCAGAAAGCCCTGGCCGCTATCGAGGCAGGTATTGCCAAACAGGGCTGGTAACGAATTTCCAGATATAATTGAAAAAGGGGCTGCCTCAGGATCTGAAGCAGCCCCTTTTTCTTTAGGAGCCGGGAGCCGGAGGCACCCTATTTATGCTGCTTATGGAGCTTGAAGGTTTGCACCTGGCCGCCTGCCTGCACCTTCAGCACATACAGGCCCGGGGCAAAGCGGTTGTCCGAAAGGTCGATGGACACTTTCTGTCCAAAGCCGGTTCCTTTGACCGTGAAGTGGTGTACCGGGCGGCCCAGCACATCGTTGACGGTCCCGCTAAGGGTCTCGCCTTCCTTCGCCTGGCAGGTAAAGTAAAACAGGCCCGAGGAAGGATTGGGAAACACCTGGCTTCCCAGGGGGGCGGAAAACACCACCGAGCGCACCGGTGAATACTGAACGGAGCCGTCGTTGTTTACGATCTTCAACCGGTAGTAACGGGCGCCGGTCTTATCCTTTTCGAAATCGGTAAAGCTGAACTGCTGCAGGACGTCGGCGCCGCCTTCGCTGTCAACCGTACCTATGTGAAGGAAGTGCTGGCCCCGCACATCGGCGATGGTTTTGGCCACTTCCACCTCGAAATGATTCACCTTCTCCTTTCTGGCCACCGACCAGGCTACTTCCAGCTCGTCGGCGGATTTGTTCGCCACGCTCAGGGCCATTAAACGGGCCTCCTGTTCGTTGGCAGGGTTGCCGCCGGTCAGCCAGAATTCCGAGGAGGACTTCATGTTGAATTCGGCATAATAACCCTGGTCGTAAGGCACCAGCTTCAGATCCTGAGCCGGGATGAAGGACCACTGGCCACTCTGGTTGTCGCTGATCGAGCCGTTCTCCAGGGCATCGGTCGCGTCATTGTAACCGGATACGCCCAGTTCGTAGGCGCTGGCCGGCAGCGGGCACGAGTCGCAGCCGTAGGCATTGCGCAGGTTTTCCACTTCCTGGTCGGTGAAATAGAAACGCACGGTTACGGAATCGGACAGCTGGGTGTTGGCCGGCTTGATGGTAATGTTCCGGTCGTGGAAATACTGCTGGCCGTTGTTCCGCACCTCGCCCTCGTTCAGGTATACCTGTACGTTGGTGCTTCCGAGGTTCTGGTTATGCGGATTGATGGAAGCGATCACCTGGCCGTCGCGTTCGAAATGAAGGAATTGATCACCACCGGAAACCGTCCGGTTCACAGGCGACTGGGAGGTAGTGGCCGTAGCGTAAATGCCGCGGAGATTATCATAAATATGGATATCGTCAATAGCCAGGCCTTCAAATTCGGTGGCGTAATCGGACTGCAGCACAAAACGGAACTGCACCTGCCCGATGCCGCTGGGCAGCTCAACGGAAGCCGCATGCCAGCGGGGTTTGCTGTCGGACCAGCCAAAATACTGGGTGTACCAGTTGAGGCTGGTACCATACCAGTCGGACAGGAGCTGCCATTGCTGGCCACCGTCGGTGGTAAACTCTACCCGGGCCACGTCGCACTCGACGTACCCGCAGTCCTGCAGCTCGCGGGCGATGCTCAGGCTGAGCGTGGGATGGGCCATGCCCGACAGGTTAAAGCAAGGCGAATACAGGTACGATTGCTCGCCGGCATTGTAGGTGCCGGAAAGCGAGGTTTTCCAGGCCTTGGCACCGCTGGCCGCCCGGTTGATCTGGCTGGAAACCGGGGTACCGTACGCCCACGAGCTGGAAACGCCGGTAGTGTAGTAGCCGCCGTTGCCCTTCTCGAAGTTTTCCAGGTAGGGGAAGCTGGTGATGGTGCTGGCCGCAAAGAATGAAGTCTCCAGCGTATCGTTCGGGTGGTAGTTGTCGGTGGGTTCGCTCACCACCACCTGCAAACGGTACTCGCCGGACTGGTCCAGGGCGATGGCCTTGGCAAAGGCAAAGGAAACGGAAGCCTTGGCGGGCACCGAGGGGATGTGTTCGGTAATCCAGGGACCGCCGTTCACCGAGTATTTCACCGGCACGTTGGTCACCGGGGTCCGGCTGCTGTTGGCCACGGTTACCTGGGGGGTTGCGGCATCACCCTCCTTGCAGAAGAAAGGAGCGGGCGCATCGATGCTGACCAGTTGCAGGTCGCTGCGCACCTCTTCGAAGTGGATGTCATCGAAGCTGAAGCCGGCCAGATCGCTGGGACTGTTGGTCGGGTTCAGACCGTTCTGGGTCCATTTGATCTGGAAGGAGGAAGAAAAGTCCTGCCCGTACTTTAGCAGCGAGTCGGACAGTTCGAAATTATCGGACAGCTGGTAAAAACCCGAAGCCGGGCGCAGGGCGCCCAGGTCGTAGATAGCGATCCAGGGCTGGGTTTCGCTACCGCGGATCCATACCATGTTGCTGTCCACGGCATTCTGTCCGTGGGCCATGTAGCGGAAGGAGGCCCGCACCTGCTGGGAGGCAGCCCGGTAGTTAGACAGGTTAAAGGTGCCGATCAGCGCATTGGTATTATCACCGGTAGTGGCCTTTTTCACGTCCAGGGTCAGGTCCCTGTTGCCGGAATAAGCCATGCCCGAGTTCACGAAGGTGCGCAGGCGGCCTAAGGTTGTCTTCCGGGAAAAATCGTACCGGTCCAAACCTGCCAGGCCAGTGGCAGCACCTTCATAGGTGTTCTCTTCGCCTTTTTCCAGGTCGTCGGTAAAGGGCAGGGCAATCGGTTCGTTGGGCAGGTGGCGGATCACGGTACGCAGGGTATCGTTGCCGGAAAACGTATCGGCCTTGCTGGTTTTTACCACCGCTACCAGGTTGTACGTGCCCACGGCCGACAGGTTGGCCCTGGTGGCAAAGGTATAGGGGTAAACCGCCTGGGCGGCCAGGGTAGCGTTCACCGTTTCGGTTACCCAGGTTGCCCCGTTGTCAATGGAATACTTCAGGGTCAGGGTGGAGGCAATGGAAACGTTGTCCAGGTTGCGCACTTCCACTTTGATGGGGGTGGCGGCGGTGAGCTCCGAAGCAGTGAACTTCCGGCCCGAAGCGGGGGCCAGCAGGGCATTCAGGCGGAAATCATTATCCGAGATCGCCCCCGGGCAGTTGCCGAAGTTGGGTTGCCGGGAAACGGCAGCGGACCTGCGGCCCGGCTGCCCATTGATTTCGGCGCGCACGCTCAGGTAATAGGTGCTGTCCCGGTTAAAACCCTTTAAAATATAGTTAGGCGTCGCCGTCTTGGCTACCGAAACCATTTCCGTTCCGCTGAACAGGAATACTTCATAATTGGTAGCCCCGGTTATGGCCCCCCAGGAAAGATTGATATAACCGTCACACTGCATGGTCGCCTGCACCAATACGTTGGGGATACCAATGATCGCAAACGGCTTGCTGGTGCTAACCAGTTCCGTACCGTTTTTCAACACCCGCATCATAGCAACACCCGGGGTGGCAGGAGCGGTCCATACAAAAGTGCGGGCAGTGGCGGGAACGCTGGTACTGATGTCGGTCCAGGAAGTGCCGCCGTTCAGGGAATATTGCAGGGTAAAGGACTGGGCATCATTGCCATAATATTCCCAGTTCATGCGCATCGACTCACCCGGAACAATGCCTTCACCACCCAGGGGGTAGGTCAGCTGCAGGGTGTTGGGAACAAAATCGTAAACGATCACATACTCCTGGGAGGGGTTTTGGGTAATTGCCGTTCCCAGTACATTAATGGAATAGGCGCCGGCCTGGGGATTGGTAATGACCACCTGCTCGATATTGTTCAAACGGTCGCGGCCGGTGGTGGCGGGCGCCGTTACGCCGGCAGGCGACGGATCCAGCACAAAAGGCAGGAAGGTTTGCGCACCCGGGTTCTTTACTTCCAGGTCCAGGTCGTTTACCAGGGCTGCACTGCTCAGGGAGGAAGCAGCCGGGTCGTGCCAGTACAACATGATCTTCAGCTGGGCGGTGTTGGCCGGCACCTGGATGCTGTGGTTATGGGCAGCGCCCAGGGCGATCTTTCCGGTTATATACTGCTTTTTTTCCAGCATATTCAGGCTCCGCACCAGGTTCAGGGAACCGAAACCGTAGCTGTAATCGGGGCCGGGATTGCCTTTGTCACTGGCACCGTTGCAGATGAGGGCTTTCATCAGAGCGCTTTTGGGGTCGGCGTTGCCGTTCAACTGCCGGTAGCGCTGGTACAGCAGGGCCAGGCCGCCCGTTACTGCCGGGGCCGCCATACTGGTGCCGTTGCTGGCTACATAGTTGTTCGACGGACCGGTAGAAACGACGCCATATCCCAGGGCGGTCACTTCCGGCTTGATACGACCGTCCTGAACCGGTCCTTTGCTGGAGCCGGCCGCCAGGTTGCCATCGGCCATAACATTCCCTACGCACAGAACGTTTTTGGCCGCCTGGTAGGAAGCCATGATGGTATTAAAACCCATAGGGAAGGGCGCACAGGTAGTGGCGCCGTTGTTGCCGGCGGCAAACACGTGCTGCAGGCTGGGCAGCTCTGCAGCCTGCTCGTCCAACACAGCAGAGTAGAAATCGTAGGTCCCGAAGTTCCAGCAGCTCGACGAAGGACCGTAGGAGTTGTTGGTTACCACCATACCGTAGTCCTTGACGTAGGTGGAGGCATTCAGGAAAATAGCGTTAAAGAGCTGGCTGACGATGGTGCTTTTGGGCGCATAGCCTTTGTGCAGTTCGTTCATGGTGCCGGCTCCGCCTACCGTGCCCGTAGTATGAATGCCGTGGGTGGTAACGGTGCCGCCACTGCGGTTGATCAGCCTGTTTTTAAAGTCTAAATGCCCTTGTACGTCCGCGTTATCGCCGACACCTACGGCCACGCCTTCGCCGGTCAGGCCGTTGCCGCCGTTCAGCGCGGAAGCCTGCAGCACGTTGGCGCCCGAAAGCAGGCGGCTGACGTTATTTAAAGGCTGGTCCGGTGCCGGCACCGGCTGTACGAATTCCACGAAGGGCTGGTCGGCCAATTCGTCCAGGCGGCTGGAAGCGAGGCGTACCTCCGCAATCTGGTAGGAAAAAAGTTTGTCGGACCGCAGCTCCACGTTCAGCCCCTTTAAGGCCGAACGAATGGCGGAAGCGGAATAAGATTTGGGGAAGCGAACCAGGACGTCTACGGTCCCGGCAACCTTTACCGCTCCCATGGGATAGCTGCCGGTAGCCAGGGAGGCGTCCAGCTTTTGCTTCGGGGCGGGCTGCAGCATGGCGGTGGCTTTCAGCTTTTTCAGCTGGCCAAACGTCAGCGGCTTGCGGATGCTGACGGAATAAGCGTACTGGGGAACGTAGTCCAACAGGTCGATTCCCTGGTCGGCCAGTTCTTTTTTTTCTGCTTCGGTAAGGAAATGGTCAAATTGGAGGATGGCGAAGGCTTTGTTGTTCCGGAACGCCTTTTTATTGAAGCTGTCGACTACAGCCTGGGAGAATGGGGCGGGCTGGGAGATCTTCCCGCTCTTTAAAAATAAGCTCCGCTCACTTTTCTGGGCATTTGCCGAAGAATAAAAAAAGAGCACGAGCATAGTAAGCACACGAAGTGCCCCATAGCAGGTTTTAGGTTTCATAGAAATTGAATTATAGATTCAAATTAGATAACAGATTCGCGGTTGGTAACAATGGATATTGGAAAATCGACGCTAAGCTAATATAAAGTTGCCTTCCGCTGGCTGATCCTATGCCTAGGAAACTGTAAAAGGATGATAATTAAGGAGTTTTCCCTATTTATACTTTTTGCTTTACCCCGACCGCACTTAGGTGCATGCGCTTTAAAAAAGTAAAAAGTTCCTGCATGGTTTTCACTGGTTGCGCTACCACCATGAACATTTTACCCGCCTGCTTCAGGCGTGCCATATTCGTGCCGGTCTGCAGGTATTGCAGGATCGCATTGAAGGTAGCCGATTCAAAATAGGGTGAATCGGGGCGGTTAATAAAGTAACAGCGAAGGGTATCGTCTTTCAGCGCCATCTTTTCGAATCCCAGGTCGATGGCCAGCCGCCGGCAGCGAACCGTTACGAACAGGTCCTGCACTTCCGGGGGCAGGGAACCGAAACGGTCCTTCAGTTCCTCTTCCATCTGCAGCAGCTCCTCCTCGGTTTCGCAATTGTCCAGGCGGGAATAGAGCGACAGGCGCTCCGTGATGTTTTCCACGTAGCTGTCGGGGATGAGGATCTCCAGGTCGGTATCGATGGTACAGTCCTGCACAAAATCGTCCTGTTTGGAGATCTCTTCCTGGAACACGTCTTTGAAATCGGTCCGTTTCAGCTCGCGGATGGCTTCGTTGAGCACCTTCTGGTACATTTCAAAGCCTATTTCGGCCATAAAGCCGCTTTGCTCGCCTCCCAGCAGGTTGCCGGCGCCCCGGATGTCGAGGTCGCGCATGGCGATCTGGAAGCCGCTGCCCAGGTCGCTGTGCTGCTCCAGGGTCTGCAGGCGCTTGCGCGAGTCGTTGGGCAGGGTGCTCATCGGCGGCGCCAGCAGGTAGCAAAACGCCTTTTTGTTGCTGCGTCCTACCCGGCCACGCAGCTGGTGCAGGTCGCTCAGCCCAAACTGGTGGGCATTGTTGATAATGATGGTGTTGACGTTGGGGATGTCCACACCGCTTTCCACGATATTGGTACACACCAGCACGTCGTAGCGCTTGTCGATAAAGTCCAGGATGCGTTCCTCCAGCTCGTGGCCTTCCATCTGCCCGTGGGCGAAGCCGATGCTCAGGTCGGGGCAGAGGGCGCGGATGATGGCGGCCATCTCGCCCAGGCCGTGCACCCGGTTGTGGATGAAGAACACCTGCCCGCCCCTTTCCGTTTCAAAATAAATGGCGTCGCGGACAAAGTCTTCCTGGTAGATGCGCACCTCGGTCTGGATAGGCTGCCGGTTGGGCGGGGGCGTATTGATGATGGAGAGGTCGCGGGCGCCCATGAGGCTGAACTGCAGCGTCCGCGGAATGGGGGTAGCGGTCAGCGTCAGGCAGTCCACGCTGGTGCGCAGGGTCTTGATCTTTTCCTTGTGGGCCACGCCGAACTTCTGTTCTTCGTCCACCACCAGCAGGCCAAGGTTTTTGAATTTCACCTCTTTGCCCAGCAGGGCGTGGGTGCCCACGATGATATCCACTTTGCCCTCCTGCAGGCGCTGGAGGGTTTCTTTTTTCTCTTTGGCCGTCTTGAAGCGGTTGACGAAGTCCACCGTCACGGGAAAATCTTTCAGGCGCTCCTTGAAGGTTTTGTAGTGCTGGAAGGCCAGGATGGTGGTGGGCACCATGATGGCGGCCTGCTTGCCGTCGAGGCAGGTTTTGAAGGCGGCGCGGATGGCGATCTCGGTTTTGCCGAAGCCCACGTCGCCGCATACCAGGCGGTCCATCGGGGAAGGCGACTCCATGTCCTTTTTCACATCCACGGTGGCCTTGCTCTGGTCGGGGGTGTCCTCGTAAATAAAGGAAGCCTCCAGTTCGGTTTGCATGTAGTTGTCGGGGGCGTGCTGGAAGCCGGTCTGGGCCTTGCGCTGGGCGTACAGCTTGATCAGGTCGAAGGCGATCTCCTTCACCTTGGTCTTGGTCTTTTCCTTCAGCTTGGCCCAGGCGTCGCTGCCCAGCTTGTTCACCTTGGGCACCGAGCCTTCCTTGCCGGTGTACTTGGCGATCTTGTGCAGCGAGTTGATGTTGACGTAGAGGATGTCGCTGTCCTTATAAATAATGCGGACGGCTTCCTGCAGGCGGCCGTTCACTTCCAGCTTCTGCAGGCCGCTGTACACCCCTACCCCATGGTCGATATGGGTAACGTAGTCGCCCGGCTGCAGCTCGCGCAGCGACCGCAGGGTCAGGGCCTTGCTCTTGTTGTAGGCCTGTTTTACCTTGTATTTGTGGTACCGCTGGAAGATCTGGTGGTCGGTATAGCACAACACCTTAATGTCCTCGTCGATAAACCCTTCGTGGATGGAGGTGGCGATGGGGTTGAAGGTGATCTCTTCGTTGAGGTCGGAAAAGATGCTGTACAGGCGTTCGAGCTGCTTGGGGTTTTCGGCAAAGAGGTTCAGCTCGAATTTTTGGGCTTCCCAGCCCTTCAGGTCTTTGATCAGCAGGTCGAACTTGCGGTTGAAGGCCGGCTGCTCCTGGGTGTTGAACACCAGCTCGAAACTGCCGTCGGGCAGCTCGCCGCTGAAATGGCCGAAATGCACCCGGTGCTTTTCCCCCACTTCGGAGGCAAAGTCCTCCGCACTGATGAAATCAGCGGGGCCGACGTTTTTCTTTTCCATCCGGTCCTCCTCGTCTTCCGCCGCCTTGTGCTTTTTGACCGGGGGGCGGGAGGCGTCGTCCTTTAAAAACCATTCGAGGTCGTCGGCACCGGCGCGCAGCCGTTCCCGCACCAGCTCCTCGTCCTGCAGCCACACCACCGTGTTTTCGGGCAGGAACTGCAGCAGCGATACCTTTTCCTCGTCCTCGAACTGGGTGTCCACGTTGGGAATGATGCTGACCTGCAGCAGGCGCCGTTCGCTCAGCTGCGTTTCGGGATCGATGATGCGGATGGAGTCCACGTCGTTGCCGAACAGCTCGATGCGGTAGGGCTTTTCATTGCCGAAGGAGTAGATGTCCAAAATGCCGCCGCGAACGGCAAACTGCCCCGGCTCGTACACGAAGTCGGTGCGCTCGAAGCCGTATTGCACCAGCTTTTCAAACAGCTCGTCCGTATCGAGCACATCGCCGGTCTTGATCTGGATGATGGTAGCCGAAATGGCTTTGGGCACCGCCACTTTTTCAAACAGCGCTTCGGGATAAGTCACCAGCACCCCTACCCTGTTGCCCTGCCCGGAAGAAAAGCGGGTAAGGGCTTCGGTGCGCAGCATCACGTGCGAGGAATTGAGCAGGCGATAGTTCTTCCGCACCTTGAAGGAGGAAGGGAAATAAAAGATGTTCAGGGCCTGGGTCAGGTTTTCCAGCGTATTGTGGAAATAGGCCGCATCCTCGGCATCGTTGCACACGATCAGGTGGTTCAACTGGCTGCACGCAGGATGCAGGAACACCGCCGCCGTCACCAGCTGCGAGCTGCTGCCCCTGAGGTTGCGCGCGAAGATATTTTCGGGTTGGGACAAAGTGAGCCTGTCCGCCAGGGAAAAAAGGCGGGGCGATTGTTGATATTTTTCCAGCAGGTTCTGTACACTCATGGACGTTGCAAAACTAAGCTAAGAGAGAAAGAGAGAAATAGAAAAAATTAGATTACCTAAATTGTACCACATAACCCATTAACAAGAGATGAAGAGAAAGCTAATCCGATGGTTGCCGGCTGCCCTGCTGGTGGCCGGCCTGGCCACTGTATTCGTGGTCCGGAACGAAAAGAAAGCCGAAAGGAAATTTGAGGAATTTTTCGGACGGGAAGAAGGTGAGGAAGAAAGCGAAAACGAGGAGATGGAAAAGCGGGCGCTTTATGCCGAGGCCCGGGCCCGTTACGATTTTGACATGCTGAAAGACCCGGTGACCGGCAAGGTGCCCCGGGGCATTTTTGACCAGGAGCGGACGCTGGCCCTGGGCCTGCCCGAAAAAGGTCAGCTCTTCAGCCCTGCCGGCCGCACCGCCCAGACCACCGTGATGAACAGCTACAATCCCGCCGGCCCCAACAACATCGGCGGCCGCACCCGCGGGCTCACCTACGACCTGCGCTTCAACGGCGGCAGCAACCGGGTGATCATCGCCGGCTGCGTCAGCGGCGGCATGATGCGCTCCGACGACGGCGGCCAGCACTGGACCAGGGTATCGCCGGAAAACGACATCCACAATTTTACTGCCCTGGCGCAGGATCCCCGCCCCGGCTCCCAGGACACCTGGTATGCCGGCGGCGGCGAGGCCTATGGCAACTCCACCTCCGAGCTGGGCGCCATCTACAAAAGCAACGGCCTGTGGAAATCCACCGACAACGGCGTTACCTGGACGAAGCTGCCGCATACCAATGTTACCGACATCGACGGCACGAAGCTGTCCGGCAACGTGCTGGAAAGCTTCGACCATCCCTTCGACTATATCCATAAAATAAAGGTGAACCCCGCCAACGGCGACCTCTACGTGGCCGCCCACCAGCGGCTCTTCCGCTCCTCGGACGGCGGGCAGTCGTTCCGCGCCGTTTTCGGCAGCACCGTTTCGTCCACCGCGGTGGTGGGACAAATGGACCTGGCCATCCAGAACTCGGGCAAGGTGCTGCTGGCGGTGAACGGCGGCAACCCTATAAACACCATCCGCGGCGTGTGGGTATCCGAAACCGGCAATACCGGCTCCTTCCAGCGCATTGCCGGCGGACAGACGCTGGGCGTGGACTCCATCCCCGGCTGGCGGGGCAACGCCAGCAACAATGCCTCCCGGCGGATCCTGATCGCCCTCTCCCCTTCCGACCAGAACATCGGTTACGTGCTGTATGAAAACGGACTCAGCAGCTCCGCGCCCTTCCTGCAGCCCGAGGCCGACTTCTACCGGCTCAACATTTCGGGCAACTCCTACACCTGGATCAACCGCTCGGCCAACATGCCCAACTTCCCGGGCAACCTGGCCGGCTCGGACCCCCTGGCGCTGCAGGCAGGCTACAACATGCTGCTGGAGGTAAAGCCCAACGACCCCCATACCGTCTTTGTCGGCGGCACCAACCTGTACCGCTCCTCCGACGGCTTTGCCAGCACCGGCAACACCGCCTGGATCAACGGCTACACCACCGACATGACCTATAACTATTACCCCAACGGGCACCCCGACATCCACTCCCTGACCTTTAACCCCGCCGACAACAATACCGCCATCTGCGGCGACGACGGCGGCATCCGGCTCACCAGCAATATTTCCGCCTCCAGCGTGTCGTGGAGCCCGCTGCCCAACTACCAGACCCTTCAATATTATTACGTGGCCATCGACCCCGACGCCGCCCGCTACAACTTTGCCGGCGGTTCGCAGGACAACGGCGTGCTGCTGCGGGACAAAGCCCAGGTGATCGGCACCGCGGTGCAGGACAGCAACAACCACGTGCGCCTCTACGGCGGCGACGGCTGCGCCGTGGGCTATTCGCGGCTCGACCCCGGCACCGGCGACCAGTTCGTCTACGGCGGCTCGCAATACGGCAACATCCGCCGCATCCGCATCTCGCCCTCCCGCAACAACGTCGACATCCGGCCCACCAACCTCACCACGGCCCGGGTGGGCGCCGTGGACGAATACGGCGAGTTCGTCACCAACTTCCGCCTCGACCCCGACAATACCGAGCTGCTGTACTATGTCAACTTCAACCGCCTGTTCCGCACCACCTCCGCCGCTACCGTCACCAACAGCAACTGGACGGAGCTGACCGGCGTGCGGCAAGCGGTCAACCCCAACAACCCCACAAGCGGCCGGGACGTGGCCATCCGGGCCCTGGCCTTTACCCGGGGCACCTATACCGCGGAGCACGCCCTGTTCATCGGCACCACCAACGGCAAGATCTTCCGGCTGGACAACCCCCGCAACGCGGCCGCCTCCACGGTTCCCGTCAACATCACCCCCTCCGGCATGCCGGCCGGGGTCAACGTCCAGGATATCGCCGTCAACCCCGAGAACGACAACGAGCTGGTGGCCGTGGTTTCCAACTACACCATCAACAGCGCCAATGCCGTCAGCATCTGGCATACCACCAATGCCAAGTCGGCCAGCCCCACCTGGCGCAACCGGGAGGGCAACCTGCAGCTGCCGTCTATCCGCAGCTGCGCCATCGTGGTAAAGAAAGATACTTCCGGCGCTTCCTTCCCCGAGTATTACGTGGGTACGTCCGTGGGCCTGTACAGCACCACCAACATCACCGCCGACCAGCCGGTCTGGCTGCGCGAGGGCGGCAACCTGCTGAACTACGCGGTCATCCAGTCGCTGGCTTACCGCCCCGACGATAACGTGCTGCTGGTGGGCACGCACGGCAACGGTCTGTTCTATGCCAATATGGGCAAGTTCACCACGCCTTCGACCGAGGGCGAACTCATTACCCGCTTCGGCCCCACGGTTACCCGCACCAGCGTGCAGTATTTAACGGGCAACCTGCCGGTACAGAAGCTGCACGTACGGCTGTTCAACATGCAGGGACAACTGCTGCTGAAGGAGGAACGCGGCTATACGGGCGGCGTCATCAACATGCGGCCCTACGCCTACGGTGTGTACATCGTCTCCATCATCAGCGACGACGGCAAGTATAAGTTTACCCAGAAAGTAGTGAAGCAATAAGATGGCAGGGGCCGCGGACCCTACCGCGGCCCCTGGTTTTTTAAGGAGCTGCGCCAGCAGCGGCGCCCGCCTTTTCGAGCAGCAGGGCGCAGAAGAGCGTGGCGGCCTTTTTATGATAGCTGCTGTTCAGCCATACCACCCAGGCCTTCCGGTACATTTCCGCCCCCTCGATGGGGATAGCCTTAATGCCGTGCTGCCCGTTGGTGGTGGCCAGGGTGAGGATGGTATGGAACTGGCCGGTCCGCACCAGGTCAAAAAGGGTCGGGATGTCGTTGATCTCGACCTGCACGCGGGGCCGGATGCCTTCCCGGGCAAAGGCTTCGTCCAGGAAGCGCCGCGTATTGTAGCCGGTCACCGGCAGGGCCAGCGGCAGGTCGCGCACCGCCGCCAGCGGAAGGCTGCTGCGGTCGGTGACCCTCACTGCGGCAGAAACGACCAGGGCCATCCGCGATTCAAAAAGCAACTGCCCGGTGAAATCTCCTTTCAATTCCTCTTCCTGGAACGTCAGCAGGAAATCCAGCTCGGCCGTTTCTAGCTTTTCCAATAATTCCTCCGATGTGCCGAAAAGCACTTTTACGATAATGCCCGGGTAGGTGGTGGAAAAAGACACCAGCGTAGCGGTCATCAGGTCGTGCAGGGCGTAGGTGACCCCGATCACCAGCTCGCCGGTCTTCACCTCCGCCAGGTCACGCAGGATTTGCAGGCCATCGGAAGCGCTCCGGACCGTTTGACGGGCATAAACGGCAAACTGCCGGCCGGCCTCGGTCAGCAGGACGCGCTTGCCCACCCGGTCAAACAGGGGCGTGCCCAGCTCTTCCTCCAACTGGCGGACCTGCTGCGACAGGGTACTTTGGCTGATATTGACCGCCCGGGCTGCCGCCGTGAAATTCAGCAGCTCGCCCGCCTTGAGGAAATAACGCAATTGCCGCAGCTCCATACATTGATCGGTTTTATCGATGGGAATTATAGAAAAATGCCGTTTTGCAAATTTAGGCTTTCGGGCAACCTTTGCAGCAGGTAAATATTACAAGCAACCCGCAAGTCTTTAATCCACGAAATGAATGTATTCCGCTCGTTAAAATACCGCAACTTCAAACTCTTCTTTTTTGGCCAGTCCGTTTCCCTACTCGGCACCTGGATGCAGAAAACCGCCGTAAGCTGGCTGGTGTACCGCCTGACGGGCTCGGCCCTGTTGCTGGGAATCGTCAGCTTTGTCAGCCTCATCCCCTCCCTCCTGCTGTCGCCCTATGCCGGCAGCTATATCGACCGCCACGACCGCTTCCGGGTACTGGTGAAAACCCAGGTGATCTCCATGCTGCAGGCGGGTGCCCTGGCCACCCTGCTTTATTTCCGGGTGTACCACATGGGCGCCATAGTTTTCCTGAGCCTGGTGCAAGGGGTGATCAATGCCTTTGACGTCACCTGCCGCCAGTCGCTGATGATCGAGATGGTGGACCAGAAGGAAGACCTGCCCAATGCCATTGCCCTGAACTCCACCATGACCAATTTTGCCCGCCTGGCGGGGCCCGCCCTGGCCGGCTTCGTGCTGAGCACCCTGGGCGAGGACGTTTGTTTCCTGAGCAATTTTTTCAGCTATATCCCCGTGCTGGCCTGCCTGTCGCTGATGCAGCTGAATACCGGCGTGAAAGCCGCTGCCGGCAAGGATATCTGGACCGAACTGAAGGAAGGCTTCCGCTACGTGTCCTCGGACCGGAATATCAGCGGCCTGATCCTGCTGCTGGGCGTCAACAGCCTGCTGGTGATCCCCTTCGCCACCCTGCTGCCCATTTTTGCCAAAGACCTGTTCCAAGGCACCGCCCAGACCTTCAGCTATTTTGAAAGCGCCATTGGCCTGGGATCGGTGTTCGGGGCCGTGTACCTTGCCCAGTTGAAGCGGCACGACCGGCTGATCCGGACCACGATGCTGGCCAGTGCCCTGTTCGCCACCGGGGTGGCCGGGCTGTCGGCCGTCAGCTCGTTACCGCTGGCCCTGGCCGCCCTGATCCTGGGCGGCAGCGGCATGATGGCGTTTACCTCTTCGATCAATACCTATATACAGGTGCATTCCGAACCCCATATGCGGGGCCGGGCCATCAGTTATTTTGTGATGGCTTACCAGGGGATCATTCCCGTGGGCAGCTTGCTGATCGGTTGGCTGGCCCATTACCTCGGGCCCCGTGAAGCGGTGGCCCTGGAAGGGATCACCGGGCTGGCCCTGACCGCCTGCTACTTCTTCTACCACCGGCAGGCGGAAGCAGGAAGCGCCCTGAAAAAGCTGGCAGAAAATCCCTGAGGCCAATCCCCGTTGATCCACATAACTTTTTTTCATTCTGTTCGTTTTGGAAATATGAAAGCATGGCAACTGTTGCTCCTTTTATGTTTCTGGATACACGGCTCCTGTTTTTCGCAGGACAGCGCCGTAAAACTGTACGCCTACCGGCAGGGCGTTTCGTCGGGCGTACGGCCGGCTATCCCGGAAGAGGGTTCGGCCCAGGAAGCCCCTGCTTCCGGAAAGGAAGCGGCGAATTATTTTATTTACCTGGCACACCCGGCGGGGGTAAAGGTGTACCCGGTGGCCCTATGGATCGAGGGAGAACCTTTCGGCATCAAATGGGAAAGTGTGGCGCAAAAGCCGGTGGAACTTGCCACCGGGGACGAAGGCGAAAAAAAGGTCCTCCTGGTGCCGGCTACCGCGGAAGCCGTGTTACAGCTCCACCCTGTAGACTATATACCAGGCAAGGAAGCCCGGCCCGCAGCGGCCCTGTTGCAGGCAAACCAGCTGGTGGTGGTGTACCGCCAGGGCGGGAAAATGCATACCCGGGCGGTGAAAACGTTCCAGTCGCTTTCCCGGGCCTCGCTGCCCTAGCGGGCCCCAAAAAAGAAAAGACCAGCAAGAATGCTGGTCCTTTTAGCCTAAACCGTCCGACAAAAAAATATGTTTGAGTAGTTTCTTACTGTTTTCGAGTTACTAATACCCAAGTATTGTGCCAATAGATCAGCCTGATAGAAATTTTTTCAGGAACCGCCTCCCTGCGATTTTGTATTTTACCAAAAATAATTGAATGGCAGCTCTACCGTGGTTCAAAGGCGTCGTGCGCCGCATTGAAGAGGCAACCTATAATACCCGCCGCTTCTGGATCCAGGTCCCGGAGGTTTCCACATTTTCTTTTCAAGCCGGGCAATTTGTTACCCTCGATCTCCCCATTCACGAAAAGGCCAACAAGCGGTGGCGCAGTTATTCCATTGCCTCCTGGCCCGACGGCACCAACGTCATCGAACTGCTGATCGTGCTGGCAGAGGGCGGCGCCGGCACCACCTACCTGTTCAACGAGGTGCGGGAAGGCTCCGAGCTGATCTTGCGGGGGCCCCAGGGCGTGTTCACCCTGCCCGAAGTGATCGACCGCGACCTGTTCTTTATCTGCACCGGCACGGGCATCGCTCCGTTCCGCTCCATGCTGCATACCCTCAAACGGCACCCCGTACCGCACCGCAACCTGTACCTGGTTTTCGGCACCCGCGAACAACGCGACCTGCTGTACCCCGACGAGCTGCACGGCCTGGCACAGGAACTGGAGCTGTTTTCCTATATCCCCACCTTGTCCCGTGAAAAATGGAACGGCCGCCAGGGCTACGTACATGCCGTTTACGAGGAATTGTGCGCCCAACGGCAACCGGCCTATTTTTACCTCTGCGGCTGGAAGGCCATGATCGACGAGGCCAAAGCCCGCATCACCGCTATGGGCTACGATAAAAAATCCATCCACCAGGAATTATACGGTTAATTAAAAAGGTTCTAAACATTACCGTTTGCCGGCCCATAATTTTTCAAACAGGCGTTCCAGGATCCGTTTATCGGTGGTGAGTATTTCGGCCCGCCCCTGCAGTTCGGGCCGGTGGGGCAATTGCCTGCCTGTCGTGGTCATCAGCCCGTTGACCAGCTCCACCTCTAGTGCATAGGCGGTATCCAGGGCCACGGCGGAAAGGGTTTTTACCCTTCCCCGCACCAGGCCGAACTCCGGGAAGGGGTAAGCCGCCAGCTTGATGAGCACGGGCTGCCCGGCCTGCACCTTGCCGGCCCCGCCCAGCGGCAGCGGCGAGCGGGCCACGAACCCCTGCACGGGCGGGGTCACCACCAGCACCGCCTCGCCGGCCGTTACGTACTGGTTTTCCTTCCAGAACCGGAAAAAGCTCACCACCCCTTCCACGGGGCTGCGCAGCAGGTATTTCTGCTCCCACAGCTCCAGCTGGCCCTGCAGGCGCTTGACGGCTTCCCGCACTTTCTGTTGCAGGTCGTTTTCCTGCTGCAGCTGTTGCTGCTGCAGTTCGGTGATGTTCTTTAAATACTCCACCTGCTGCACCTGGTTGTGCAGGAGCCCGGACCTCGTTTCATCGGCAGTCAGCTGCCGGCTGATCAGCTCTTTTTTGCTGTTGTCAAACTCCAGAGGGGCGATGATGCGGTCCCGGACCAGGGTGGAATCGGCCCGGTACTTTTGCTTTTCCAGCGCTAACTGTTGTCGCTGCAGCGCTTCTTTCTGCTGCAATTCTTGCCGCAGCTGCGCCTGGTAATGCAGTTGCGCCTGTAGTTGCCCCACCTTGCGGGCCAGGAAATCTTTCCGCCGGAAGAACCGGTATTGGTGCCGCGACTGGTACAGGTCCACATAGCCCGCCTGCA
Source organism: Huijunlia imazamoxiresistens (assembly GCF_037132455.1). Taxonomy (NCBI): domain Bacteria; kingdom Pseudomonadati; phylum Bacteroidota; class Chitinophagia; order Chitinophagales; family Chitinophagaceae; genus Huijunlia; species Huijunlia imazamoxiresistens. The sequence goes on from NZ_JBBBEI010000011.1 coordinate 192,389, forward strand.
GCTCGCCCAGCTGCACCTGCTTTGGAAGGGCAACCGCATCCAGGGAAGCCGCCAGCTCCAGGGCCGTGTCGAGCCGGTACAGCAGGTCTTTCACCAGCACCACATCGTTGTAGCGGGCGCCGTTCTGCAACAGGCAAAGGGCCTGGCCCTTTCCTACCCGCTGGTTGTTGCGTACAAAAATTTCCTGGAGGCGCCCTCCCGATGCCGCCACCACTTTCAGCGGCGGGTTGGCGGACGTGATGCTGACAGGCGTAACGAGCACATCGGGATAATGGATCGCCCAGGCCCCGGCCAGCAGCAGGAGCATGGCCCCGAACAGCAGCGCCGTGCCCCGCCGCACCAGCCAGTGCGGCATCCGGCCCATAATGTCCTGCACCTCGCTGCTGTGCAGTTCATAAACCGGCGGGTTTGCCGGGTAGCCGTTTAGCGGAGCTTCGCTGGGCAAGGCTGCATGGTTATTTGGTTGGGACATAATAAGATACATTAAGAAGTTTTAGTTTGTGCACCAATCATAAATCTGGTGACAACCTTTAAGACTGTCATGCCGAACGCAGTGAGGCATCTCCTCGGGCGAAAAAAGCTGCTTCTATTCGAAAGCGGGCTTTCCTGTATCTGAAAAAGGCTTTACGTGCCTCGTGGGGATGCCTCACTGCGTTCGGCATGACAGTCTTATAGTTGTAAAAAACTTTTCAGGCCCGTAAGTTCCTGGCAACAAACCTGTGTTCTTCATTATCCAGTAAAAAGGGGTTATCCTCCCAGTTCCAATTGGTTTTTGACCAGCTCGAAATACCTTCCTCTTTTCTGCGTCAGGCTTTCGTGGTTGCCGGTCTCCACCACCCTACCCTTTTCCAGCACGATGATCTGGTCGGCATTTTTTACGGTGCTGAGCCGGTGGGCGATCACCACCACGGTGCGGCCGCGGAAAAAGCGCCGGAGGTTTTCCATGATCACCTTTTCGTTCTGGGCGTCTAGGGCGCTGGTGGCTTCATCGAAGAACAGGTAGGCCGGGTCCTTATACACCGCCCGGGCAATGAGGATCCGCTGCTTTTGGCCGGTGCTGAGCCCTGTGCCCGTATTGCCGATCTTGGTGGTGTAGCCCGACGGCAGGTCGTTGATAAAGCCGTCGCTGTTGCTGACCTCCACGGCCTGCTGCAGCCGGCCTTCGTGGATGCGCTCGTCGTCCACCGCGATGTTGCGGGCAATGGAGGCGGAAAAAATAAAGCCTTCCTGCATCACCACGCCGCACTGGCCCCGCCACCAGCGGGGCGACAGCCTGGACAGGTCGGCACCTCCCTTGCGGATGCGGCCGGCTGCAGGCTCGTAAAAGCGCAGCAGCAGCTTCAGCAGGGTGGTCTTCCCGCTGCCGCTCGATCCTACGATGGCGGTTACTTTTCCGGCGGGTATTGTCAGATTAAGATTTTCCAGCACATTGCCGCCGGTGCCGGCGTAGCGAAAGGAAACCTGCTCCAGCACCAGGTCTTCGTTGCGGGGAAAGCAGCAGGGATTGAGGCCGTGCAGGGCTTCGGGCTCGTCGGGGTGGGCCAGCTCCTCTTCCTCCTCGCGGTTGTGGATCTCGCCCATGCGTTCCAGGCCGATTTTCGCGTCCTGGGCCGACTTGCAAAAGCCCAGCAACTGTTCTACCGGCCCGTTCATCTGGCCGATGATGTAGCTAATGCTCAGCAGCATGCCCAGCGTCATCTGTCCCGCCACCACTTCACGGGCCGCCATATAGGTAATAAGAATGTTTTTTAGTTGTATGAAGAACAGGTTGCCGGCATGCTGGTACTGTTCCAGGGCCAGGCTGCCGGTGTTGAGCCGGAACAGCTTTGCCTGGATCCGTTCCCACCCCCAGCGTTTGGAGGTTTCGCAGTTGTTCAGCTTTATTTCCTGCATGCCGGTGATCAGCTCGTAGAGGCTGTTCTGGTTGTCGCTCAGCTGCTGGAACCGCTGGTAATCCAGCTCCCTGCGCTTTTTCAAAAAAAGCAGGATCCAGCCCGCCGACAGGGCGCTGCCTGCCAGGAAGAGCAACAGGATGGACGGGCTGTACATCCCCAGCACCACGGCAAACACGCCCAGGCTGACAAAGGAAAACAGGGTATTGAGGGTGCTGGTGGTCAGGAACTGCTCGATGCGGCTGTGGTCGTTGATGCGCTGGTTCAGGTCGCCGATCATTTTGCTGTCGAAAAAGCGGATGGGCAGCTTCATCAGCTTCAGCAGGAAGTCGGAAAGGATGGAGACGTGGATGCGGCCGTTCATGTGCAACAGGATCCAGCCGCGGATCAGCTCTACCGCCGTGCTGCCGAGGAAGAGGGCCAGCTGCGCCATCAGCACCAGGCGGATAAAGTCCATGTCCTGGTGGTTCACGCCCTGGTCGACCAGGCTTTGGGTGAGAAAGGGAAATACCAATGCCAGCAGGCTGCTGAGCAATACACCCAGCAGCAACTGCCCTACTGATTTTTTATACGGCGCCAGGTAGCGCCACAAAAAGCCGAAGCCGCCGGAGAAAGGCCGCTGGCCTTCCTGCTCGAAAAAGCGGGGTGTGGGCTCGAGCAGCAGCACCACCCCCTGCTGCCCGTCGCGGCTGACCCAGTGGCGCAGGAAGGTCTGCCGGTCCACCTTCACCAGGCCATGGGCCGGGTCGGCCACCAGCAGCCGGGCATTGGGGTTGCGGGCGGAATATTTTTGCGGGGGCACCACCACGAAATGGTTGCCTTTCCAGTGCAGGATGCAGGGCAGCGGCACCTCTTCATCCAGTTGTTCGAAGCTGACGGCCGCCGACAGGGTTTTGAAGCCGATCTTTTCAGCGGCCTCGCTGATGCCCAGCAGCGATACGCCCTCGCGGGTAACGGAGCTCAGCCCCCGCAGCGTCTCCAGTGAAAAGCTTTTCCCGTAATGTTGGGCGATCATCCGCAAACAGGTGGGGCCACAATCCATCTGGTCGAGTTGTATGTACGTAGGAAATGCCATGAATCATAGATCGTTATTAGCGCCACAAACGGAAACAGGCAAAAACGGCAAAGGCCCGGTAACTGCTTACCGGGCCTTTGCCACCAACTTGTTTTTGTTTTGCTTACAGGCAATAGCCGACGCTGGCGGCGGCCAGGGGCTGGATGTAGCCTTTGCCTACCAGGGGCGTAAAGCCCACGCGCCAGGAAAAGCCGCCGTTTACGGGCTGGCGGCGGTACATGAAACAAAACGTTCCCAGCACCTGCGTGCTCCGGTCGTCGTAAAAATCGAGGAACTCCAGCTTTTTGCCGATATAGGTGAGGCCGGCGCCTGCCTCAAAAGTGTGCGGCGACTCCGCCTTGCCGAAAACATAGTTCACCTGCAGCGGTATGGTCACCACCGAAGCCGAACGGTACTCATTGGTGTGGTATTCGGTGGCGGTGATAAAGCCCACGCCGGCGCGTCCGCCCCAGCCTACGTGCGAATTTTTCAGGCGGTGGTCGATGTTGGCCGAGAACAAAACGCCGGGGCCGCCCACTTCGGCATAAAAAGCCGTCCGGGCTACCGGTGCAGCCGTAGCAGTGGCAACGGGCACAGCAGCAGGTACTTCCTGGGCAAAAGCCGGCAGGCAGCTCAGGAACAGCAATGCGGCAACAAGATATTTTCTCATGGTGTAGAGGTGTTTAAGAAGTTCGGGGTATTGAGGAAAAACCTGGCAGGTTTTGAAAACCTGCCAGGTTTATAAAAGCGGGTAGATCCAACCTTAGTTACAGGACTGCCTGCAGCACGATCTCGCGGATCTTTTCCACGGGGATGCGTTCCTGCTGCATGGTATCGCGGTAGCGGATGGTTACCGTGTTGTCTTCCTTGGTCTGGTGGTCGATGGTAATGCAGAAAGGCGTACCGATGGCATCCATGCGGCGGTAGCGTTTGCCGATGGTGTCTTTTTCTTCGTAGAAGCAGCGGAAAGAACCTTTGCAGTCGTTCATGATGCTGCGGGCGATATCGGGCAGGCCGTCTTTCTTCACCAGCGGCAGGATGGCCAGCTTCACGGGAGCCAGGCGGGCCGGAAGTTTCAGCACCACGCGACTGTCCTTTTTCTCGGCAGTGCTCAGGTCCTGCTCTTCGTAGGCTTCGCTCAGCACCATCATCACGGTACGGTCCACGCCGATGGAGGTTTCGATCACGTAGGGGATATAATTCTGGTTGATCTCGCTGTCGAAGTACTGCATTTTCTTACGGCTGTACTCCTGGTGGTTGCGCAGGTCGAAGTCGGTGCGGGAGTGAATGCCTTCCACCTCCTTGAAGCCGATGGGGAAGTTGTATTCGATATCGCAGGCGGCGTCGGCGTAGTGGGCCAGCTTCACGTGGTCGTGGAAGCGGTAGCGGTCGGCGGGGATGCCGAGGCTGGTATGCCACTTAATGCGCTCTTCCTTCCAGAACTCGTACCACTCTTTCTGGGTGCCAGGGCGGATAAAGAACTGCATTTCCATCTGCTCGAACTCGCGCATGCGGAAGATGAACTGGCGGGCCACGATCTCGTTGCGGAAGGCCTTACCGATCTGGGCGATGCCGAAGGGGATCTTCATGCGGCCGGTCTTCTGCACGTTCAGGAAGTTGACGAAAATACCCTGGGCGGTTTCGGGGCGCAGGTAGATCTCGTTGGCGTCTTCGCTCACGCTGCCCATCTGGGTGGAGAACATCAGGTTAAACTGGCGCACGTCGGTCCAGTTACCGGTTTTGCTGACACCGCAAACAATTTTATTCGACTCGATCAGGGTTTTCAGCCCGTCGAAGTCGCTGTTCGCCAGCAGGGCATCCATTTGATTCTGCAACAGTTCGGCCTGCTCGGGCTGGCCGGCATTTTCCAGTTCCTCGATCTTTGCCTCCAGCAGGTGGTCGACCCGGTAGCGTTTTTTGCTGTCCTTGTTGTCGATCATGGGGTCGCTGAAGTTGTCCACGTGGCCGCTGGCCTTCCAGGTGGTGGGGTGCATGAAAATGGCAGCGTCGATACCCACGATGTTTTCCTGCATCTGGGTCATGCTTTTCCACCAGTAGTCCTTAATGTTCTTTTTCAGTTCGCTGCCCCACTGGCCGTAATCGTAAACCGCCGCCAGACCGTCATAGATCTCGCTGGAGGGGAAGATATATCCGTATTCTTTGCAATGCGAGATGATTGCCTGAAACTTATTGCTGTCTGTTGCCATAGTGCGGCGAAGATAAATTGTGCACCGAAATTTTTTCCAGATTTTTCTGACGCTCCTGATGGGCTAAGACAGCTGCCGGCCCCCGTCAGGCCGGCTTGATACGGGAGTTGGGGTCTTCCTTTTCCGCCTTCTGGACGCTCTTTTTCCCTTTTTCCACTTCCACCTGCTGGGTCACCACCGCGTAGTCGTTGGGATAGATCTCCGAGCCGAACTTCAGTGCATAAGCCTTGGTGAACTCGGCCCCGAAGTACAGGATGATAGAAGAATAATAAACCCACACCAGCAGGATCACCAGCGACCCGGCGGTGCCGTAGGTGCTGCCTACCTCGGCCTTGCTGATGTAGAGGGAGATCAGCAGCTTCCCGATCATGAACAGCACGCTGGTGGCGATAGCGCCGGCCAGCACGTCCTTCCATTTGATCTTGGCGTCGGGCAGCACCTTAAAGATGATGGCGAACAACAGGGTGGTCACCCCGAAGGTCAGCAGGAGGTTGACGATGTAGACGAAGACCACGGCCACGTCGGGGAACATGATCTGCAGCCGCCGCATCAACCCATCGATGAGAGCGGAAAGGGCCAGCGACACCAGCAGCAGGAAGCCCAGGCTGATGATAACCGAAAAGGACAGTAGCCGGTTCATGAGCAGCTTGATCCAGCCGGTCTTGGGCTTGGGCTTCAGGCCCCAGATGGAGTTGATGGAATCCTGGATCTCGGCAAACACCGTAGTGGCACCGATCAGCAGGGTAACAAAGCCAATGGTGGCCGCCACCATCCCCTTGCCGGCCACAGCGGCATTTTTAATGATCTGCTGCATTTGCAGGGCGGCATCCTTGCCCACGAAGCTTTCCATCTGGAAGTAGATGGTACCCTCCACGGCCTCGCGGCCGAAAAAGATGCTGCACAAAAAAATAATGACAATAAGCAGGGGACCGAGGGAAAATATGGTGTAATACGCCAGCGAGGCGCTTAACTTGGTGACCTTATCATCTGAAAATCCGGAGAACGAAGCCTTCAACACTTCCCAAAGACCTTTAAAAGTTACCTTTTTCATATCCGATCTTTTGGGACGTTTATACAAGAACAGTTCCAAGTAACTCAAAAGTTCCAGCGTTCCAAAGTTCCAGCGTTCCAAAGTTCGGTTCGTGAGTTCCTAAGTTCCTGGGTTAGGAGTACAGTTGTCGCCCCGTTCGGTCCGGATTATGGAAAGGTTATTTTAGTTTCTCGTTCTGCTGGTGGCGGTCGGCGTCGCGGATGGTTTTCTTTTCAAAGTTTTTCTGAAGGGCCTCGGTCAGGTTTACTCCGGTTTGGTTGGCGATGCACAGCACTACCCACAGCACGTCGGCCAGCTCGTCGGACAGGGCTTTGTTCTGGTCACTTTCCTTAAAAGACTGGTCGCCGTACATACGGCTCATCAGGCGGGCCACCTCTCCTACCTCCTCGGTCAGGATGGCCATATTGGTCAGTTCGCTGAAATATCGGACGCCGGTGGTGTGGATCCACTCGTCTACTTTTTGCTGTGCTTCCTGGAGCGTCATATTTTTTATTATTCGGTTTTGCCGTGTTTTAAGGGATTGGGATGGTTGATCCGGATATCCATGAGGGTGGCGATGGAGGCGGCCCGCTGCTTCATGCGTTCGGCGTTGGGCCCTTCGAAAAAATCACTGACCGTGGCCGTGAACAGCTGCACCCAGCGGTCGAGGTGCACCTTTTGCACCGGCGACAGCCGGCTGATGTGCTGGTGGATGTCCATCACGTTGCGGCGGTAGCCGTGGGTGCCCAGCACCACCGACTCCCAAAAGTCGGCGATCACGGGAATGTGGTGCTCCAGGTCCAGGGGAATGACCTCGATAAAGAAATGGCGGATCAGGTCGTCGCCAAACACGCTTTCATAAAATGCCCGGAGCACCGATTCCAGGTCGGCCCGGGTTTCAATATCTTTTTTCACTTATTCCTTATTCTTTGTGTCTATAACAATAGTTACCGGGCCGTCGTTGAGGAGCTCCACTTTCATGTCGGCCCCGAAGATGCCGGTGGCCGGCGGCTGTCCATGGTCCTGCTCCAGTTGCCGGATCATTTTCTCGTAGAGCGGAACGGCCACCTCGGGCTTGCTGGCCCTGATATAGCTGGGACGGTTGCCTTTTTTGGTGCTGGCGTGCAGGGTAAACTGGCTGACCAGCAGGATGCCGCCGCCGGCTTCCTTCACCGACCGGTTCATGACGCCCGCCTCGTCGTTGAAAATGCGCAGGTTCACGATCTTGTTGCTCAGCCAGGTAATATCTTCCCCGTTGTCGGCATCCTCGATGCCCAGCAGCACCAGCAGCCCCTGCCCGATTTCCCCGTTGACGTTTCCGTCAATGGTCACGCTGGCCCGGGATACACGTTGAATGACAGCCTTCATGAATATACGGTTTGTGGTTCCGGGCAGCGAAGTTAAGCCCGTTTGCAGTTTACCAACCACAAACTACAAACGGGCTTAACTTCGCACCTATGATGGATTTTTCTTCGGAAATAAAGCTGCAGACCACCCGCAGCGGCGGCAAAGGCGGGCAGAACGTGAACAAGGTGGAAACCGCCGTGATCGCCTTTTTCGACCTGGCGGCCTCTGCCCTGCTCAGCGCCGAACAGAAGGAGCTGCTGGCGGAAAAGCTTTCCAACCGCATCAACGCCTCCGGGCAGCTGGTGGTGAAAGCCCAGACCCACCGCACCCAGCTGGCCAACAAGGAGGAAGCGGTCAAAAAAATCAACGAACTCATTACCGGCGCCCTCAAAAAGAAAAAGCTGCGCATCGCCACCAAACCCTCCAAAGGCTCCAAAGAACGCCGCCTGGAGCACAAAAAACGCTCCTCCGAAACAAAGACGGGACGGAAAAAGTTCCGGCCGCACGACCTTTAAACAGTTTACGAGTTTACGAGTTGCTTGCGCCCGTCAGGAACCCGTAAACTTGTAAACCCGTAAACTCGTAAACTCGCTAATTTTGCCCCCTTTAACTAAGCAGCATTGAGCGAGATCAAAAAATTAGCCGGACAAACACTGTGGTATGGCGCCAGTTCCATTGCCGCCCGCTTCCTGAATTATTTGCTCACCCCTTACCTGACGGCCGTTCTCACGGGCGCCGCCTACGGAAAAATGAGCCTGGTGTACGCCGCCATCCCCTTTTTAAATATCATTTTCACCTACGGACTGGAAACGGCCTATTTCCGCTACTCCACCAACAAGGAGCAGCAGGAGCAGGTGTACAACACGGCCACCATCTCGCTGATCTGCAGCACCATCCTGCTGACCGGGCTGCTGGTGTTGGCCAGCGGTCCCGTGGCCAGCCTGCTGGGCCTCGGCGAACATCCCGAATACATTAAATGGAGCGCATATATCATTGCCCTCGACGCACTCTCTACCCTGGCCTTTGCCAAATTGCGCTTCGAAGGCCGCCCCCTGAAGTTTGCCATCGTACGTCTTTCGGGTATCGCCATCAATATCGGCTGCGTCATTTTCCTGCTGTCGGTTTTCCCGAAGCTGGCGAAGGAAAACCCGCATAGTTTCTGGAGCGTTTTTTACAATCCCGACAACAAGGTAGGTTACGTCATCCTGGCCAACCTGGTGCAGGCAGGCATCACCTTCTTGCTGCTGTCCAAAGAATTCTTTTCGTTCCGCTGGCAGTTCAACGCCAAACTCTGGAAAGACATTATCCTGTATTCCTCTCCCCTGATCCTGGCGGGCTTTGCCGGCATGATCAACGAAACCTTCGACCGCATCATGCTGCGCTGGTGGACGCCGGCCACCACTCCCGAGGCCGCCGACTTCCAGGTGGGCGTGTATAGCGCCTGCTACAAGCTGTCCATCCTCATCTCGCTGTTCATACAGGCCTTCCGCATGGGGGCCGAACCCTTTTTCTTCAAGCAGGCAAAGGGGCAGCAACCGCAACGTACGTATGCCCGGGTGATGAAGTTCTTCGTGATCACGATCTGCTTTATGTTTCTGGTGGTGGCGCTGTTCCTGGACGGATGGAAATACTTTATCTCGAACCATGCGCTCTGGGAGGGCCTGAAGGTGGTGCCCGTGCTGCTGCTGGCCAATATGTTCCTGGGCATTTATTACAACCTGTCCATCTGGTACAAGCTGTCCAACAAAACGATGGCGGGCGCCTGGATCACCGTTGTCGGGGCCGTCATTACACTGCTGATCAACTACTTTTTCATTCCCGTTTACGGCTACATGGCCTGCGCCTGGGCCACCTTCGCCTGCTACGGCACCATGATGGTGATCTCGTATGTCTGGGGCCAGAAGCACTACCCCGTGCCGTATCCCTGGAAAAAGCTGGTGATCTACATCCTGCTGTGCGTGGGTCTTTACGGGGGCTATACCCTGTTTTCCCGCATCGGGCTGGGCGTGTGGGCCGACGGCGCTTTCGGGCTGCTGCTGCTCTCTCTCTTCGGCCTGTTCATCGTCAACGTGGAACGAAAGGAATTCGAACGCCTGCCGGTGGTAGGAAAATATTTTGCGCCGAAAACCGCGTGACGAAAGGAATTGGTTAATTGGTTAATTGGGATATTAGGTCGAACAGGTAAAATTGCAGTGGAACCAGGCATGTTCTACCGAATACCTAATATCCCAATTAACCAATTAACCCATTCCTTTCACAAAGGGGTTGGTTCGCATTTCCTCTCCTATAGTGGTAGAAGGGCCATGTCCCGGGTAAACCGTCACTTCGGGCGGCAGGGTGTAGAGTTGGGTGCGGATGCTTTGTTCCAGGGTGGCGAAATCGCCCATGGGCAGGTCGGTGCGGCCGACGCTGCCGTTGAAGAGCACGTCGCCGCCGATCAGGAACCGGCCTTCCTGGTGGTAGAAGCACACGTGGCCGGGCGAATGCCCCGGCGCCAGCAGCACCTGCAGGCTGTCGGCACCCAGTTTCAATAGATCGCCTTCTTCAATGAATTTTAACTCGCCGTCGTAGTTCTGAAAAGGCAGCTGCCACATCTGGCTTTGCACCGGCCCCATCTCCAGCAGTTGCTGCTCCTGGCGGTGCAGGTGTAACGGTAACCCGTAGGTCCTGGAAATAAAATGGTTGCCGACAATGTGATCGAGGTGACAGTGCGTATTCAGCAGGAGCACCGGTTCCAGGCCCTGTTCTTCCACAAAGGCTTTGAGCTGCATTTCCTCCGAGGCAAAATAACAGCCCGGGTCTATAATACAACACTTCCTTTCTTCGTTGTAGAGAATGTAGGTATTTTCTTGGAACGGATTGAAGGTAAATAACTGAACGTTCAACATGTGGGCTTTTTCGTATTTTAGATTGCAATTTACAATCCAATTCGAAGCCTTCTTACACAAAACACTATCAAAGCTTTATGAATAAATATCTCGGACGACTGGCAATCGGCGCTCTGGCTTGTCTTGCTTTCTGCTTTTCCGCTCACGCTCAGGTGAATGCCGTCCAGTTCGGCAAGAACCGGGTACAGCACCAGAAGTTCTTCTGGAAGTTCTACCAATCGGAAAATTTCAACACCTATTTTAGCCAGGACGGATTGGAACTGGGTAAATATGTAACGCAAATTGCGGAAAACGAATTGCATAGCCTGGAAGAATTTGTCGAATTCGGATTGCAACGCCGGGCCAATATCGTGGTCTATAACAACTTCGACGAGATGCAGCAGTCCAACATCGGCCTGGGCATCGACTGGCAAAGCACCGGCGGCACCACCAAGCTGGTGAACAACAAAATGGTGGTGTACTTCGACGCCAACCACGCCAACCTCCGCCGCCAGGTACGCCAGGGCATCGCCCAGGTGCTGGTGCAGAACATGCTCTTCGGCGACGACCTGGGCGAGTTCGCGACCAACCAGGCCCTGCTGGACCTGCCCCGCTGGCTCACCGAGGGCTACATCGAATACGCCGCCGAAAACTGGAGCACCGAACTGGACGACCAACTGAAACAGGCCCTGCTCAGCGGCGAATACAAGAACTTTTACCAGTTCGCCTACAAGCAGCCCAACCTCGCCGGCCACGCCTTCTGGTATTACTTCGGCAACAAGTACGGCAAAAACAAAACGACCTACATGCTGTACCTGGCCCGCATCTACCGCAACCTGAACCAGGCCTCCCAGCGCATCGCCAAAATGAAATTCAAGGAAGTGCTGGCCCAGTTCATGGAAGAAGAAACCCAGCTCTATTACAAGGACATCCGCGGCCGCCGCATCGTGCCCAAGGGCCAGCTGTCGGTAACCGAGGAGATCGGCAAAAAAGACTTTATCCGCTTCAACGCCAACCCTACCCCCCGCAGCTTTACCTATGCCGTGGTGGAATTCAAGCAGGGTAAATACAGCGTGGTGCTGCACGAAAACTTTACCAACCGCAAGGTGCTGCTGCAGTTCGGCACCCGCGCCCGCCAGAACGAGGTCAATCCCAACTACCCCATCCTGGCCTGGGACGGCAAGGGCACCCGCCTGGCCGTGGTGTACAACGACAAGGGAAAACTGAACCTGTTCGTCTACGACGTGCTCAACCGCGTGAAAGTGACCAAACAGGAACTCACCCAGTTTGACCAGGTGCAGGACATGAAATACATGCTGAACGCCAACACCCTGCTGTTCAGCGCCGTCAAAAGCGGGCAGACCGACATCTTCGTATACAACATCGAACGGATGCAGACCGAGCAGGTCACCAACGACGTGTACGACGACCTGGATGCTTCTTTTGTGTCGTTCCCCAACAAAACGGGCATCCTGTTCTCCAGCAACCGCCCCTCCCCTACCGCCAAGGACAGCGACACGGCCCTCCCCTCCCCCCACTACAACATCTTCCTGGTAGATAACTGGAACAAGTCGGACTTCAAGCAGGTGTCGCAGCTGACCAACGTGAAATTCGGCAACGCCCGCTATCCCTCGCAGTACAACACCTACCACTTTACCTTCGTCGGCGACGAAAACGGCATCAACAACCGCTACGCCGGCTTCTTCAAGACCGAGCGCGCCGGCCTCGACACCCTGGTGTACATCGGCGACGAGATCCTGCGCAACCCGCCCCTGAAGGAAGTGGACAGCCTGCTGGTGGAATGGAACAAGACCGACATCGACTCCGTCGGCTATGTGTCGGTGACCGCCGACTCGGCCTACGTGTTCCCGCTGACCAACTACCAGAGCGGCCTGCTGGAAACCCGCACCGCCGGCGACAACTCGCTGGTGAGCGAGGTGACCCGCCAGGGCGAGTATAAATTCCTGTACCGCCTGCGGGTGGATGAAAATACCCTCCGCCGCCGCAACGTGAGCGCCAAGCCCACCGAGTACATGAAGAAGATCATCCAGGAAGACAAGGTCGCCCGCAGCCAGGCCAACCTGTACGAAGAGCCCGCCGCCCCGCAGGTGGATACGGCCCGCAAGGAAGACTTTTTCCAGACCGAATTCGGCAACGAACCCCGCGACACCAGCCGCCCCGCCCAGCCGGGCAACCTGGCGCCTTCGGAAGATATCCTGCCCCGGCCCGTGCTGAAAAGAGCCAAGCTGTTCGAATACCGCCCCCCGAAATTCTTTAACGACTACGTGGTGGCCGGCCTGAACAACACCGTCTTCGTGGTGAACAAATACCAGCCCTATGGCGGCGGCGCCGGTCCCATCGACCCGGCCAACGGCAACGACCTGAACGGGCTGATCCGCGTGGGCACGGCCGACCTGTTCGAGGATTACAAGGTGTCCGGCGGCTTCCGCATCGCCCCCAACCTGCGCGACAACGACGTGCTCTTTGAATTCACCAACCTGCGCAAGCGCTTCGACTGGGGCCTTACCTACTACCGCAGCAGCACCGAAGACCGCATCGATACCAGCATGGGCCGCAGCACCGACGAAAACCGCGTGTTCCCCGTGGTGAAGCGCTATTCGAGCTACTACCTGGCCCGCCTGAACCTGGCCATCGACCGCATCCGCAGCCTGCGGCTGACCGTCGGCCCCCGCTTTGACAAGGATGTGTTCACGCCGGTTTCTTTCTTCGACGACAACGTCAACCAGAATGCCTACGCCGTGCTGCAAAACGGCCTGAAACAGCCCGACCGCACCCTGACCTACGGCCAGTTCTCGCTGGAATACGTGCACGACAATACGCTGAACCCCAGCCAGAACATCTGGAACGGCCTGCGCTGGAAAACCTATATCGACTGGTTTACGCAGATCAGCGATGTGAAGAGCACGGATGGCAAGTTCCTGTTCAATGCCGGCATCGACGCCCGCCACTACCTGCCCATCTACCGCAACGTCATCTGGGCGGTACGCGGAGCGGCCGACTTCTCCTGGGGCAACCAGAAAGTGATCTACTACCTCGGGGGCGTGGACGGCTGGCTGAAATTCGGCAGCAACACCAAGTCCGACGGCTCGTACCGCTATTTCGATCCGACGAACCGCCCCGATCCCCGCGCCGTTTATGCCTACCAGGCCCTGGCGGTGAACCTGAGGGGCTTTAAGCAAAACGTGGCCAACGGCAACAACAACGTCGTGATCAACAGCGAAGTGCGGATGCCGGTATTCAGCACTCTCATGAACCGGCCCATCAACAATGCCCTGCTGCGCAACTTCCAACTGGTGCAGTTCATTGACCTGGGTACCGCCTGGAACGGCACGTACAACAAAATATCCCGACCCAGCGTTCCTTACACGAATGGAACGGTCACCGTCAACCTGAAGGCGGGCGGCATCGGTCCCTTTGCCGGCGGTTACGGCTTTGGCGCCCGCAGCACCCTGCTGGGATATTTCATCCGCTTCGACGTGGCATGGGAAATGAATACCATCTTTGGCAGCCGGCCGAAGACCTACCTGGCCCTAGGCCTCGATTTTTAGACGTTTTTTCTACTACACCCATCTACATAGAAAGAGATGCCTTTTCGGGGCATCTCTTTTTTTTAAGGCAAGAGGTACCCTCAAACTTTTTCCTACAGCAGCTTCGGGATAAAAATCAGGCCTCCTACGATGACGGCGGCTATCGAGGTAATGAGCACCGCCGCAGCGGCCAGGTCTTTTACGAGCTTGATCTGGGGGTGATAGTCGCGGGAAATAAAATCCATGGTTTTTTCCAAAGCGGTGTTGAACAATTCGGCCATCCATACCAGGGCCACCACCAGCACCAGCACCATCCACTCCACCCGGCTGATGTGCAGCACCACGGCAAGGAAGAGGGCCGCTGCGGTCAAGACGAAATGAACCCAGGTGTTGTGATCGGTGCGGAAGGCTGCCCGGATGCCCGCCCAGGCATATTTGAAACTGTACAAACGCTCTTTCAGGGAAAACGGTTTCCGGTCCATCGGCTGCTTTTTACGCCTGTAAATTATTCTTTCTTCCGCCCTGGCCGCTCCTTCCGCACCAATAAATTTACCGCGGCTTACCACTGGATGCGGCGCGAGAAATGCATGATCACCGCCAGGGTCAGGAACAGGCCGACGCTTCCCAGCAGCAGGGCGTAATCCTGGAGCTGCAGGATGGTGAAGACGTAGGTGTACATCAACACCAGCACCAGCGACAGCAGCAGGGCCAGGTGCGCAGAGGACAGGATGCTGCGCACAAACCAGGCGATCAGCCCGATGGTAGCCATGGAGGCGATGAGGTACGACAGGTTGAAGCTGATATATTCCGAAAAGGATAACAAAAGCGTGTAGAACATGACGAGGGCCAGGCCCACCAGGCCGTACTGGAAGGGGTGCACGGATTTGTCGTGGGTGGTTTCGATGATAAAGAAGCCGGCAAAGGTCAGCAGGATGCAGAGTACGGCATACTTCACCGACCGCATGGTTTTGGAATACGCGTTTACCGGCACGAAAAGGTCCACGCCAAAAGAGGCAGCAGAAAGGGTCCCGTTGCGCACCGAGGCTGCCGGGGCGGTAGCGGCCGACGAGACAGCCGGCGACAGTTCGTAGGCATGATCCTTCCACTGCTGGGGAAAGGGCCGCTTGTGCGCCAGGCTTTTCCAGGAGGCGGAGAAGCCGTTGCTTTTGACGTCGGAGGTTTGCGGCAGGATGTCGCCGGTAAAGCTGGGATGGGGCCAGGCCGAGGCCAGGGAAACGGTGGTGCTTTTGCCCACGGGGGTAAACTGCAGTTGCTGGGAGCCGCTGAGGTTAACAACCGATTCAAAGGAAACGTTTTGCAGGTCCCGGGCGCCGGTAAGGCCCAGGGGAGCGGCCAGCCCGCGGCCTTCGGATCCTTCGGCGCTGATCTGGGGCGCCAGGGCCAACGGCCGGTTGTTCCAGTTGACTATCAGCTCGTCGTTCAGGCCCTTGGTATCGGTAATGTCCATTTTCACGAACGCCTCGTTCCAGAGGATGTCTCCTTCTGACAGGCGCAGCTTCTGGAAGTCGGGGTTGCGGAAGCTGCCGGCCAGCTTATTGACCGAATTGTACAGCATCACCTTGTAAATGCCGCGGTGCTTTTCCACGGGGCTCAGCGTGGAGGTTACCTTCAGCTCATCGGGCAGGAAGTAGGCGAAGTGTTTGGTGCGGCCGTTGGCGGCGCTATCGGGCGCGTCCTGCCAGTAGGGCAGCACCAGCACCGGGCCGGTGATGATCTGGGCGGCCGCCCACTTGCCGCTGACTTCCGCCACGGCTTCCTTCTGCCGCTGCTCCCGCTCCTCGATCAGGCTTTGCACATAAAAAGTAGGGATCAGCAGCACCAATACCAGCCCGCCGATGATCAGTCCCTTTACCAGCAGTTTGCTTTTCAACCATACGGTCTTTAAAATAGTTCCGGTTTCCATAATGAATGTTTGTTGATGATGAATGTTTTAGGGTTTAATAAAAAGTACTTTGAATTTCAAAGCTCAAGGGCAAAAAAATAGGCGTTTTTCGTTCATGCAATACCGGGAAAAGGAAAAAGCGAGACGACCCTGGCGCCGTATGCTTCATCTAAAAAGCACTTTGAATTTCAAAGTGTTGGCGCAAAAAAAATCATTTCACGCCCCGGATCATTTGTTCCAGCGCCTCGATGTGCTGGGTAAAGGCCTTCTGCCCCGCCGTGGTAATGGAATAGGTGGTGCTGGTTTTGCGGCCGATGAAGCCCTTGTGCACCTTGATGAACTTGTTATCCTCCAGGGTGGCCAGGTGGGTGGCCAGGTTGCCGTCGGTCACCTCCAGCATTTGTTTGAGGTCGTTGTAGCCGACTTCTTCATTCACCATCAGGATGCTCATGACGCCCAGCCGGATGCGGCTGTCAAAAATCTTGTTCAAGCCGGAAATGGGATTGTTCATATCAGGCCCCTCCTTCTTGGTTTCGTTCGTACTTATTCCACATCACCATGCCGTACACGATATGCAGCACGCCAAAGCCCATGGCCCAGAAGTAGAGCCCGTAGCCGATGACCCACAGGTTGATGATGCCCAGCACCAGCTGGCAGTACCCCAGGTAGCGAATCTCCGGCAGGGTGAACTTGCTGGCGTTGACCAGGGCCAGGCCGTAGAACAGCAGGCAGGCGGGCGCCACCAGCCCGAAAAAGCCGAAGTCCATCATGCGCCAGATCAGCAGGCCGCCGGCGATCATGGGCACCGCCACGGCCACGAGCACGCGCCGGGAAGTATGGCCCCAGAGCGGCAGGCCGATCTTACGGCTGCGGGCATAGGTAAAAAAGAAGGCGGAGGTAAACGCCAGGAAAAAAGTAAGCAGGGCAATGAGCACCAGGGTGTATTGCAGGGTTTCCGATTCCGATCCTGGCGGGATGGTTCCAAAGGCGCAATCCCCCCGCTTCCAGCATTCGATGCGGCCGCCCGTATAGGCGGCTCCCACCAGGGCGCAAAGGCCGGCGGCCACCCCGCTCCACCCGCTCAGGCTGATGAACCGGCTGCTCTGGTGCATCAGCTTCTTGATATCGTCTATGGCTTCCAGATGGTGATTGCGCTCATCCATAAAAAGTACTTTGAATTACAAAGTAACAGGAAAAACCGAACGAAAGCAAAATTTTTTCCAAAAAAAACAACGGCAGGGCACAAAAAAAAGGACCGGCCTTCCGGCCGGTCCTGTAGTAGTTATAGAGGACATCCTGTTATTAATTGCCTTGCTTCAGCAGCTTCAGCGACACTCTTTCACTTCCCTGCACCACTTCGG
>NZ_JBBBEI010000110.1:0-711 GCF_037132455.1 Huijunlia imazamoxiresistens
ACGTTAGCCGTAACAATTCATATGACCGAGGAGGAAAGTTATAGTAATAATATACTATTTTTTATAGGAGACATAAAAGGTCGGATAGTAAGAGAAATAATCTTTGATCTAGATCCAAACCCGACTTTTGATCTAAGCTCTTTTCCTTTTGATTTTAAATATTGCCTAAGTGTTATTGTTAAGACAGAAGAAAAGCTATATAGGATATATACTGCAATGACAAGTGGTGGATTTGATACATTTTGGATAATCCCCCTACCCGAAAGTTTTATTGGCGAAAACTTTCCATCTCGAAAATTGAATTCAGAAATTATTGATGTCAATGTCTTCTATGGGATAGAAAACTATGCTTATAAGTTAGCTTTTAAATTCAAGTCTACTGAATTGTTTCTTTATGCTGCTGAAATATATGATTTGGCTGACGGGAGTTTAGATTTTAAGATTAATGATGAAATGATTTTAGCTTTTGAGGATAAGCAGAATGCAGAAAAGTTTGACCAATTGATTAAAAACGGCTAACATGCGGCTTTGCATCATGGCGGGGTGACGGAAGCAACTTCGGCTTTGGCCCGCTGTTCAGCCGCGGTTCCGGCTTGACAAACAATGCCGGGCTTTTAACTCTTATTTTCAGCAATAAAACAACTTTGGGCCACAGTTTCGGGGCGACCGGTCACAGAATGCCGCCACAGACGCAAAGCCCCTGAACGTTAG
>NZ_JBBBEI010000111.1:0-695 GCF_037132455.1 Huijunlia imazamoxiresistens
TCGGCCTTGGTGGTCTCGGCCAGGATGGAGCCCATGATGAAGGCGCCCAGGGCCGGGGAAAAGCCCACCGCATTGGCAAACACCACCATGCCCAGGCAAAGGGCGATGGCGATCACCAGCAGCATTTCATCGCTCATCAGCGTCTTGGCTTTTCGTAACAGGGTGGGAATAAAGAAAATGCCCGACAGGAACCAGATCGCCAAAAAGAAGATCAGCTTCAGGATGGACAGCAGCATTTCGGTGCCGGCAAACTGCTGGCTCACCGCCAGCGTCGACAGCAGCACCAGCAGCACGATGGCCACCAGGTCTTCCACGATCAGCACGCCAAAGACCAGGGAGGCGAAGCTTTTGGTTTTTAGTCCCAGTTCCTCGAAGGCCCGGATGATGATGGTGGTGGAGGAAATGGATAAGATGCCGCCCAGAAACAGGCTGTCCATGCCCGACCAGCCCATGGCCTTTCCGACGCCGAAGCCCAGGAAGACCATGATGACCACTTCCACCAGGGCGGTGATGGAGGCGGAGCCGCCCACCTTGAGCAGCTTTTTAAAGCTGAACTCCAGGCCCAGGCTGAACAATAAAAAGATAACCCCGATCTCCGCCCAAATGCCGATGTTCTCGGCCTCCCGCACGGTAGGCAGCAGGCTGAAGTAAGGCCCGACCAGGAAGCCGGCGATGATATAGCCCAGCACCAGGGG
>NZ_JBBBEI010000112.1:0-607 GCF_037132455.1 Huijunlia imazamoxiresistens
CAATTTCGGTCAAACCCTTCCCGCCCCGCAAAGCGACCTTGCCCGGGAACTCTTAAAAGACCCGTACAAGTTTGATTTTCTGAACCTGGGAGAAGAATATAAAGAGATAGACCTCGAAAATTCCCTCGTACAGCATATTACTAAGTTCCTGCTGGAGCTGGGCGCCGGTTTCAGTTATGTCGGCCGTTAGTATCATTTGGAAGTGGGAGGGGAGGACTTTTACCTCGACCTGCTTTTTTATCACCTGCGGCTGCGGTGTTTTGTGGTCATTGAGCTGAAAACGGGCAAGTTTATACCGGAATACGCCGGCAAGCTGAACTTCTACCTGAATGTGGTGGACGATGTATTGAAGCATTCCTCCGATCATCCTTCCATCGGTATCCTGATTTGTAAAGAACGCAACAAGGTCATGGCCGAATACGCCCTTCGGGATATCAATAAGCCGATAGGCATTACTGAATACCAACTCACCCAGGCTATACCGGAGGATCTTAAAGGAAAGTTGCCAACGATCGAGGAGATTGAAGAGGAGTTAGGTGGGCTGCAGGAGGAAGATTAGGGAATAAGGCATGAGGCCTTAACCCTATATTTCCCGCTGACACAGATC
>NZ_JBBBEI010000113.1:0-580 GCF_037132455.1 Huijunlia imazamoxiresistens
TATGTTAGATCCGAAAGATGTGCGTGTGGGGAATTGGGTAATAAAAGTCACCGGAAGGGATGCCAACGGCAAAGCTTTCTTTGAATATATGCCGATCGCCATTGATGAATATTATTTTACCTGGGCTAACTATTGTTTTCCCATAAATCTTACCCCGCCACTCCTGGAAATCTGCGGCTTTCGCCCTGGTTCCGGCGGGTGGTATAAGAACCTTCAGGGGAACGACCGCGAAGAACCGCAGGTGTTACGGTACAACCAGGACGGGGGCTGGTTCCTCAACGATTGTAAACTTCCTTTGCAACCGGTGTATGTGCACCAGCTGCAAAACCTCTACTATGCCCTTACAGGGCAAGAACTTGTCATTGAGCTGTCACCCTATAGGAATATGGATATTTTGCTGCCGGTCCGCCGCTTTTTTGATCCGTTAAAGGGTGCCCTGCCGCTCAAAGCCCAAAGCTGACCGTTCCTTTTACAGCCTGTGCCGTTCGCCGGTTGCCGCCGGAGGTATAGCATGATTATTGGGCAGTAATGGCCGGAGCGATGCTTATTCTTACTCCTTGTTCCCTCCCGGAAGCAGTGA
>NZ_JBBBEI010000114.1:0-578 GCF_037132455.1 Huijunlia imazamoxiresistens
TCCAACGGCCTGTTCCAGATCAATACCAAGAGCCTGACCAACCTGGGCGATGTGACCGGTACCGGTATGCTCGCTTCCCAGCAGAAAGGCAACGTGAAGTTTACCTTCATCCCCGAGCTGGGTGCAGCCCCCACCGAACCCAAAGTGTACAACTTCGGCGGATCGGTTCGCTACTGGGATCCTTATGCCAAAGCGATGGTGAGCCTGCCGCTGGCAAACGTGCCGCTGACCGTGAACCCGAGCCCGAACCTGATGCTCCATTACTTTATGGAACGCAACATCCTCGGCGACGACGCCCTCACCAGCCCCGACATCGAACCCTCGGTGCCCGCGGAACTGGCCGTGATGGTGGAAAACCAGGGCTTTGGTCCGGCCGTGAACATGACCATTTCCTCGGCCCAGCCCAAAATCGTGGAAAACGAAAAAGGCCTGGCCGTGAACTTCAATATCATTGGCTCCAACTTCCAGGGACAACCGAAAAACCTGGGTGTGACCAATATCAACTTCGGTACGATCCCTGCCCAGCAGGCCCGTGTCGGCCAGTGGTACTTTACCTCTTCGCTGCTCGGTAAGTTCGT
>NZ_JBBBEI010000115.1:0-558 GCF_037132455.1 Huijunlia imazamoxiresistens
CTTGCCAAAAGCCTGGTGACATTAATCCCGAATCATTCATTAAGGCCGGCCGGCCTTCGGCAAGCCTTTTTCCGTTATGGGCAAGGCAACCAGTTATTAAATAGTTGCCGGTAAGTGGAGGCAGCTTGTACTTTCAGAGCCCTGCCTCTGTGGGACAGATACAGGGGAAGTTACTTAGCTTTTTGAGGGCGATCTCCAGCAGGGTCAAGGCTTATATCTTTCCTATAGGTTTGCGGCCCTCCGCGCTTCGATCCACTTCAGGCCAAGAGACAGCTATGAAATTAAAAAGGGGTCAACAGAAAGCCTCCGCCGGCTTTTGCCAACGGCCCTGGTGGACGGACAGATCGCGACCCTCCGCTCATTTCTTGGAATATCGTGACAGGAGACAGATGCCCAGCCCATAACATAGGCTTGCCAAAAGCCTGGTGACATTAAACTTGAATCATTCATTAAGGCCGGCCGGCCTTCGGCAAGCCCTTTCACGTTAGCCGTAACAATTCATATGACCGAGGAGGAAAGTTATAGTAATAATATACTATTTTTTATAGGAGACATAAA
>NZ_JBBBEI010000116.1:0-505 GCF_037132455.1 Huijunlia imazamoxiresistens
AAGTAAATGTGATCGTGTTTTTCTTCAGCGTACGTGTTCAGTGTACGCCTTTCTTTCCCAATATGTCAAAGAGCTGAACGTTTGTTGTATTGCTACAACAACGTTGTGTGATGTAACTGGAGTTGAACCAATTAACCCGCCTGAACGGAAACATCTATGTAAAGAACTTTAAGTGGAGGATATCGGAGTCGAACCGATGACCCCTAGCTTGCAAAGCTAGTGCTCTAGCCAGCTGAGCTAATCCCCCTGCTTTGTATGGTAGACCCGACCAGATTTGAACTGGTGACCCCTACATTATCAGTGTAGTGCTCTAACCAGGCTGAGCTACGGATCTAGATGAGTAGATCCCTTTTGATCGGGTTACTTACTTAATGTAAAGAACTTGAATAAGATTAAAAGAAAGGAAAACAACAGCTTTTGGGCATAGCATCCAAAAGCTCTAAAAAGGAGGTATTCCAGCCGCACCTTCCGATACGGCTACCTTGTTACGACTTAGCCCCAGTTA
>NZ_JBBBEI010000012.1:0-199286 GCF_037132455.1 Huijunlia imazamoxiresistens
AATCAAACTTGTACGGGTCTTTTAAGAGTTCCCGGGCAAGGTCGCTTTGCGGGGCGGGAAGGGTTTGACCGAAATTGGTAACGGCTTTACCCTGTCGACGATACAGGTCGCTTTCGACCTGGTGAACCAGCACATTTCGGCTCCAGCCATGTTCTGCGGTTTTAGACACATAGAACAGGGCTTCTTCAACGCCTTTGCACTTCGTAATAATTTGCAGGTGGTGCCCCCAAGGAATCCGGGCAAGAAATTCCGGAATTTGGCGAACAGCGTCCTGACTATTTTGTTCCACGGACTGTGAGACAAACCCATTGTGATCCAGCAACTTTGGATCAGCAAATTGTGCAACAAGTTGTTGCACAATTTGCTGATCAGCCGTATAAAAGGCAACGAACTGACGGACATAAAACAAGTTTCGCTTGGAAAACCCCTTTATTTCTGGAAACTCAGTTATCAAGTCCTTGGCTAATTGCGGGATCAGTTTATCGCCCCATTCAGCAGCCTTTTCTTTCTCCAGAATTTCCTTTCCCAGCTCCCAATACAGGCCAATCAACTCGGCATTTACTTTAAGAGCCGCCTTGATCTGAGCCGAGCGAATACGCTGCTTGATTTCTGAAAGCCATTTCTTATAAGAAGAGTCTTGCAACTGCATTGAAAGTTTTTGGGTAATGGAAAAACAAATTTAGGAATTGTCAGAATACAGAAATCTGTCCTTAAATAGGACCTCCTTGATTACAATAGAGGCAGCCTATAATAAAGGAACGGGGCAGAGGTAGATTCTGCCCGTTACCAGTCGCACGGGCAGAGTTAGTCTTTTCGCTTACTTCCCTGCGCTGCCAAACTCTTAACACCATTTACCGAAGGAGTATCCATCTATAAAAGTCCGGCATTCACCGATTTGGGGCGAAAAAGCCTTCCGGACGACGGTATCTTTGACTTGTCAAACGATCCGATGACTGCTGAAAGCCTTTCAAAAAACAATATCCAAAGTTTAAACCGACCGATGCCATTATCCAGAAAAAGCCCGTTTTATCCGTAGTACCTTTTAAAAACGTCCAGATCCTGAAAAACCCAAGGCGTCCTTATCCTGACCAAACTAATCATCCAACGCCTTATAAAGTTGCCCCTCCTTCGCGAGGGGATTTTTATTTCTGAGGCAGACCTGAAGCAACAAACCGAACTTCAGAAAACATTGCAAACTTCAGAGGACACTACAGCGACAAAAAGACACTTCCAAAAGAAAAGGAAAAAAAAGACGCGAAGATAGCGGCCGGGCCTGCAAGAGCGAAAAGCTTTCTATATAACTAACTCCATGCGACCTCTTCAGAAGGAATTGCTCTGTTGGAACAACCTTAGTTATCGTTCTGGAAGCATTGACTCGTCAATATAGTTATTCCGGCATAAAGCTGAGGTATCAGTTTGGAGCATAATGTCCTGCACGGGCAGCACCAAAAGTTTGCGGCGGCATCCATCCACGGATTTATTCCTTTTCCATTTTGCCCTTTTGGCCCTGGGCCGCTGATCCCGGAGGCTTTCTTTTTTCCCTTTTTCTTCTGAAAAGGTCAATTTAAGAATGATGAGTAAGCTGAAGAGGTAACCTGGAATGTACCCCATTTTCATGGCTGTTTGCGCTTTATTTAGCATGGGGGTTTCTTTTGGGAAGTGTCTAATATCCCCTACCCTATTTATATAGAAATACTTCTTCGGGCGGATAACAAAATTGACTCCGTCGTCCTATCTTCTGGCAGATCGATAGGCGATTTGACTCTAAAGCCGTTCGCGGCGCTTGGACCAGACTTTTCTTTTCACCCATCCTTTGAACAGGTCGGGCTTAGAAACAAAAAAGTAAGAAACCGGTTGGATATAAAAGAGTGTTTAAGCTGAAGTTCAGCCTGGTAAAGGCTTTCAATAATGCTCATGTGTTTTTTGGGATCATGAAATGCCGGCAGTTTTGAACCCTTACAATGGGAGCCAATGGCTATGTTTGTATCAGCAAGCGAGCCGGAGATCAGGAAAGCAAAAAAAGAAGCACATAACTGGCAGTCGCTGCGCATCAGCAATTCGGGACTATTTCCAACTTTTTCATATGGCAAGCAATCGTTAGTCGCCCCTTGTTTCTACTCGGGGCTTTTTCATGCCCCATAATGGTTCCAGAACATTGCAGTTATGAAGTCGCGGACGGGCTTTAAATACGAACGCCCACCGGGGCGGGGAGGGTTCGTCTTAAATTTTATCCTTTTTATCCTAAATTTTTCATAGGGGTATTGAAGCAGCCTGATCATTGCTGTTCCCTCTTGCTGTTCATCTTCCTGTAGGAAGTGTTGTTGCTGTTATAAAACTTCTCGTTAACTCTCCGGATCTTCCGGTCCCGCTTTATTTCCAGGTTGCCCACCTGCCAGCCTTCATCCCTGCAGCTCAGCCCACGGCTGCTTTTTAACTCCCTGATGCCGTTCTCATAATCCCGACGGATAGTCAAGATCTGCTCGTCCCGCTCCCGTTCCGAAAAGGAGAAGGTACCGTGATCGGTGGCAATTATCTTTATCGGAGAGTTGGACGATTCCACAGCAAATACGGTAGTTAACGTGCTCAGTGCCAGTACGAGTGTCAAGATCTTTTTCATGGTTAGGTTATTTTGTTTTTCTGTATTAGCGGTTACGCATCTATGAGGCACAGAAGGCTGTAGTGTTTAAACACGGATTGTTAATTAAAGTGAAAGTCCGGAACAGGCCCCAATAGCCTTAACTCGAGCTCCTCCTAGCGGGAAAGCATAACGTATCAGTAACCAGTAGTTTAGGCGGAAGGTACAATCCGCTGGCGCCGGGCGCCTATGCCCGGCAATCAGCTCCCTACACCGGCTCACAGCCCTTTTGTAGGGCCGGTTAAGTGATCGAAGAGCAAATTCCTACCCAAGATCCCGGAAAGTAAGCACCCATAGCCTATGCCTGTATGGGATCACCGCCATGTAGGCGCCCTTTTTTCGGCAGATAAACAGGGCTTTACATAAGGCACCTCCAAAATCTTTAAAGCCCAAACGGCAGAAAGAAGGGTGGAACAAATTTTGCAGCTCATCAAATAGTTTTCATAGGGTACGGATTTAAAACGGGTTGGGGTTTCTACCCCGGACCCTTTTTTTGCAGCATACAGGAGCGGCTGCCAATTATGCAAAAGTGCAGGGGAGATCCAGGACAACGCCTTTACTAAAAGGTAAACCTGGTGCGCTTTTCTGTAAACTGCCCGGGAATTATATCCTGGCTTTAAGCTAAGGGCATCCGCATTTGGTTGCGGGCTAGCGAAGGACTTACAGTTGTGCTTGTTAAACGAAGGCGATCACGATACCTAATAGATGACCTGATCCCGCAGGATTCACCTACAAGGGCAAACCACTTTTTGTTTCAGGACGCCCTAAAAGACGACGAACCTGGAGCGGTACAATTCCCGGGCGCACTAAAGTTAACGCCCGGACAAAACCTTTACCGGGTGAAGTGCAGATTTTTTACCATTAGAATTGATGAGAAGCGCCTTGTAAAGGCAACATATCAAACAAGAACATAGGACCTAAGTGGGATGGCCGCATAGGTAAATTCCTGGTACCTGCCTGCAGCGTAAATGGTAGCAATGGTCCCTAAAAACATTCGACGGTGGTTGCGGCGGCTGAGCAGTTCCCATTGGGGCTCCGAGCCCTGATTGAGTCCGGCAGCCGGTACGAAACAATAAAGGAATACCGCAGCAGGTATTCCTTTATTGTTATAAAAGCACTTATGAAAAAGGTAGAAACAGGTCTAAGGTCGTCAATGCTGACCGTCCCGCCCTCAGCCTTCCTTCAACTTTAATTTGATTTTAATTTTCTCTTAAGAAAGGCTGGATGGGCCCCTGCCGGACGCTATGCCCCCGGTTGCCTGCACTTCCCTGCCTTATCGTTCATTTCCTGGCTTTCCGCCGAACAGGCTTTCCAAAGCGCCTAGCCCCAGACAGGTGGTGCACCTGCTGAAAACCATCTCTTCAAACCTTATTCATGGGTTCGATGAGCAAACGGAGCGCGGGCAACTGCGCTCTTTTTACAAGATTTACCTGGCCAAAAAAGACCAGGCTTCTGCAGTAGGTATGGTTGGGCTGCCAGGATCATATAAAGTGATGACTGTCATCAACTGTCTCCTAAAAGGATATTATTAGCTTAAGGGACAATTAAACAGCATGAAAAATATTTTGGTACCCACAGACTTCTCCCCCTGTGCGGATGCAGCCCTGAACTATGCATTGGAACTTGCTAAAAAAACAGACGCCGAAATCATTTTATTGCACTGTTGCGAACTGTTTGAGCCCGACTTTTCCAGTATCAAAGAATTAGTCAAAGAGCACAACGCGTCCCTGAAGAAAGAGCTTTATGGCCAGTTGAATTTTATAAAAGAGGGGATCACGAAAGCCTCCTCCCTGCAAGTAACCGCTTTGCTGTATGGCGGAGGCCAAAGCGTCCCGGATAGCATCCTCGAGGCAGCCCTGCATCATTCGGCAGACCTGATCATTATGGGCACAGAGGGCGCAACCGGGTTAACGAGGAGGCTGTTTGGCACCAAAACCGCAGCGGTGATCAACAACAGCCGCACTCCGGTTCTGACCATCCCACCTCATTGCAAGTGGTCTGAACCAAAAAGTATTTTACTGGCCATTGAGGAGCGCGAGCAGGCAAATGAAACACTGCAGCCTGTCTTTGAATTAGCCAGTTTATTTGGTGCAAATATATGCAGCGCCGTTTTTACGGAGGAAGACGCAGAGGTTTTCGAGGTATTGACCCATACCAGGAACCTTTATGTGACCCAGAAAAAATTGCAAAATTCCTTTGCAGGAACTCCTGTTGAGTTTATTCATCTTACAGGGAAAGACTTTCATGGGACCTTGCAGGAATTTGTGGCCGAAAGGCACATGGACATGCTGGCCATGATCACCCATAAAAGGAACTTCCTGCAAAATATCTTTAATAGCAGCAGGACGCAGAAAATGTCGTATCTGTCCAGAGTTCCTTTGCTGTCTTTACAGACCCGTCTGTAACGTCCCTCCCCAATAGTTTGTTGAAATAAAGAGCACCTACCCTAATTACCCTGAATGGAGAAAACAAGGATTCTTTTAGTCCTTTCTGCGAAACGCTGACAAGTATGTAGTGAATAAAACCGGAATATCATAACAGAAGCTTTATCGTTGCCATACAGCTACTCCTGACTCGAACTGATTAGAAGGATAGCGGGAAACCTTATTCGTATTTTCAAATTCCTATATTTATCTTCACTTTCGCGTAACACTTGATCTTCTAAACAAGTTAGTTTTAGTTGCGACTCCTGTTTCTACAGGAGTCTTTTGTGTATTGGGAACGGTCGCGGGGCCATCCTTTTCCATTTCATCCGGGACTTCTCGGTTGCCCGGATTGTTGCGACGGGTGCGGTGGTTTCAGAGGTCTCCTCAGGTATCTGTATTCATCCGTTACGATGTAGGCCGCGGCGATGGCGGGGCTGACTGTAATGCTGCGGGAAGTTTGGCTGGTCGATCAGTTATACCTGCCCTCCCGGGAAGCTTTCGGCTTAAAGGGGCCGGGCGGCAGGCAGGGATTTTTTTCTTATGGAAGCTGGACATGAAGATAACGCGGCCGGCAAGGGTGCTGTTCATACGCAGAAACCTCGCATGCAACCGGTTGGACTGTACTTTCAGGAACATGGATCCTCCTTCGGAAAAGACAAAGGCCGGGTCTTATGCAGAAGATCCGGCGATGCAACAGGGCCTTAAGTGCTCCAGGCTCTCGTAAAGGTCATGTATTAGCCATGCTTCTCTTATTTAAATTTGGCACTCAGCGATAAAATGTCCGATTGCAGCCCATCGCTACGCCTGTAGTGCCCATACCGCAGTTCCAGGCTGTTCCAGCGGTTGATGCCGAAAACGCCTTTGGGCGGCGACAGCCGTAGGCCTGTGCCGAAAAAATTACTGTTTACCTGGGACAGGTCGTAGTCGCTGGTGAAAAATGCTTCGGTGATCCGGTGGGCGTATTTGGGCGCAAAATAGTCCGCGGCGGTCTGCGAATAAAAGCGATAAAACGGGCTCAGCGAAACAAACGAGGTCAGCTTGACGGGGAGTTCCAGCTCCGCGGTATGGGCCCTTACGCCCCAGTCGTCCAGGTAGTAGCGGTAAAAAGAGCGCAGGATGAACCGGTCGCCCCAGAAGTAGTTGGCCCGCAGGCCCAGGGGCAGCTTCAGCCGGCTGCCGGGCAGCTCCTCCACACCCACGGCCGTGCCGGCAAAATACACTCTCTGGTACTTGGTGGCCAGCAGTCCTTCCTGGTAGGTGGGCTCGGCCAGCACCAGCACCTGCAGTTGCTCGTTGACCACCTGCGACAGGGAAAAGGAGGCACTGTAGGAGCGGCGGGGTTCGTGGGACCCTATTTTCGTTCCCGGCGCTCCGGTGGCCCCTCTCAATTCGATCGGCAGGATCACCTTCCAGCTGTCGAAGAACCCCTGCAGCTTAGCGGTGAATTCCCGGTTACGGTCTTTCGAGGTTTGGGTCACGTTCACCCCCGCCCCCAGGGAGTTGTAGTCGTACTCATTGGAAAAGGAGGCATTCAGGCCGAAGGCGAAGCCCCGCTTTTCGTTTTGCACGTTCCAGGAAAGGGAAGGATAGATGCGGTTATCGGAATAGGAAGGGGAAGTTACCTGGTAGGGGTCGATATTGTCCGAGGAGGCGGAGGTGTAATGGTCCACGCCCAGCTCGAAGGCCCAGTTGTGGCGGCGGTCGTGGCGGTCGTATTTCAGCAGCTTCAGCTCGATGGTAGTGGCCACGTCCGATAATTTTTCGGTCCCTTCACCGCCGGTAACGGCTGAATGGCTGCCGTCCTGGTGGTAATAGGCCGAAACGAAGTTGACCTCCTCCAACTTCAGCTTTCGGGGTTTGTAGGCCGCAGTGTCGGTGCTGTTTTGCGCAAATGCGCCGATCATGCCCAGGTACATTCCTAAAACAGACAGGTAGATTTTTTTCATAGATTGCTGCGTTTAGTTACACCCGCACCCGCCGCCGGTTTTGCCGCCGTTGGCCCCCGAGGCGCCCTCGCGGTACAATTGGAAACTTTGTTCGAACTTTTGGGTCTTACGGGCCGACAATTCCATTTCGGTATCATTGAGACGGTTCTTCTGGTATTCCTTCACCGCCTTGCAGGAGGGAAGCAGCAGGAGCAGTGGAACCACGGCAGGAAGTATAGAAGGAAGCCTCTTTTTCATTTATACCAGTTTAACGTTGTTGGAGGTAAACAGCCGGTCCTGGTCGTCAATGAGGATGCAGGCCAGGTGGTGCATCTGGTTGATCAGGTCCAGCCCGGCTTGTCGGCCCATCACCATCACCGGTGTGGTCAGGGCATCGGCAACTTCTGCATGGCTGCTGATGACTGTTACACTTTTAATGCCCGTTACCGGGTAACCGGTTTTCGGGTCGATGGTATGGGAATAGCGTTTGCCGCCGATGAGGGCAAACTTTTCGTAGTTGCCCGAGGTAGCGATGGCCTGGTTGCTGATATTGAGGTAAGAGAAGGGGTAGAGTTTGGCAGCCGGGTCGGCAATGGCCACTGTCCAGGGCTTGCCGCCCGGCTGTTCCCCCCAGGTGACGAGGTCGCCGGAGGCATTGACCACTCCCGAGGAAATGCCCCGTTGCTGCAACACTGCCTTAGCCCTATCTGCGGCATATCCTTTTCCGATGCCGCCAAATCCAATCCGCATGCCTTTTTCTTTTAAAAAAACAGTGCCAGCGGCGGCATCAAGGAGGATGTTGCGGTAATTGATGAGCCGGACCAGCTTGCGGGCAGTAGCCGGGTCGGGCAGGGAGGTCATGTTCGTGTCAAAGTTCCAGAGGCTTTTATCCAAAGAACCATAGCTGAGGTCAAAAGCCCCCTGGGTAAGGGCCGATATCTTCTGGGAGCGGTAAATCAGGTCAAATACTTCCGGATCCACCCGTACAGGGGCGATGCCGGCATTTTCGTTGATACGGGCGGTCTGACTGCTGTCGCTGAAAGTGGTCAGCAGCCTTTCGATGCGGCTGATCTCGGCCACGGCGGCATCGATGCAGGCACCCGCCTCTGCGGCATCGGTATGCACCACGCTGACCTCAAAACGGTTGCCCATCAGGCGCAGGCTGCGCTTATGCAGGGTGGGCGGCTGCCTATTGGCCTCAATGCCCGCTATGGAGGAGTGTGTTGATTTCATCTGCAAATTGCCGGGGAGTTTCTTCGGGATAACCTTCCCACTGCTTCAGGACCTTCCCGTTTTGATCCACCAGCACCGTTAACGGGAAAATGCCCTTGGGATTGTATTGGTCGGCCAACGCTTCGTTGCATTTTACCTGTTCCTTGGGCAACTGGTGCTTTTTAAGGCGCGGAAAGTCGGCGTTCACCAGTACCAGGTCTGCTGACGCCTCCTGTTCAAAAGCCCCGGATTCAAAAATTTCCTCGTGCATACGGATGCAGGGACCGCACCAGTCGGAACCCGAAAAATTGATCAGGATGGCCTTGTGCGACTTAGCCGCTTCTGTTTTCGCAAGGTTGAAGTCGGTCAGCCAGGGAGTGGTAGAGAGCAGGGAAAAAGCCGGATACAGAAGGAGCGCCAGTAATTTCATGGGATGTGGTTTGGCCGTAAATTACCCAAAACGGCGGAAAAGCATGCCAAAGAAAAGGTTATTTAACAGGATATCCATTCAGGAGCAGGCTGATTGGAATAAGGATTCCATCCTCTTTATCTTGGGGGTAAAATATGTTCTATCAATGCCTCAGCAAATCCCCATATACGACAAAAGCGAAACAGGACGCCTGATAAAAGTTGAGCCGTTTAAAAAAAGCATCCGGAAAACTACCCCCCATAAACACAATAAGTACCTGGAGATCATTTACCTCTCCCAGGGCAGCGGTATCCACTCTATTGATGGGGAGAATTATCCAGTCCAGCCCCCGGTAGTTTTTGTCGTCCGCCAGGACCAGGTACACTGCTGGGAACTCGAGGCAGAAGCGGAGGGTTATGTGGTCATCTTAAAAAAGGAATTTGTTGAAAAGGTCCTGGACAAAGAACTCAAATCATTGCTCGTTCACCTTTCTACGCGCTGCTGCCGGTCCTTAAAGAAGGCGGACCTCATCGAAATTGTGTTCCAGCTGCTGGCGGAGGAATCCAATACGGCCGGGGAACAGCCTTCACTC
Source organism: Huijunlia imazamoxiresistens (assembly GCF_037132455.1). Lineage (NCBI taxonomy): Bacteria > Pseudomonadati > Bacteroidota > Chitinophagia > Chitinophagales > Chitinophagaceae > Huijunlia > Huijunlia imazamoxiresistens. The sequence continues at coordinate 9,200 of NZ_JBBBEI010000012.1, forward strand.
CTGCTGGAAGGCCTGCTAAAGGCCCTGCTGGCGAAAATGCTGGACATGGCAGAACCGCTTCTACCTTCGTCCGCTTCCCGGGAGGACCTTTATAATGCCTTTATCCAGCTACTCAACGCGGATGCCGGTATACAGAATAAAGTAGCCGTTTACGCTGAAAGGCTTCATACCTCTCCCCAGAACCTGAACGCGGCCTGCCGCAGGGCTGCCAACCAGTCTGCCCGGGAAGTGTTGTCCGGCTATGTGCTTAGCGAAGCCAAGCGCCTGCTACTCTACACAGGTAATACGGTTTCGGAGATCGCCGCCACCCTGGAATTTACCGATCCGTCCCATTTTGTAAAATTCTTCAAGCGCCTGACCGGAACAACGCCTCAACTCTACCGGACCGGAGGCGCCTGATACCATACTATTTTCAAAGATACCATGACGCCCGCAGCTTAATACTTAACTTTAGAAGCCCGGGTTCATGGATGTGCTATAAATACATGATCCTAAATTCTCCAAACGCTATATCCAGGAAAAAGAAAAGTGCAACGCAGGATCGCCATATTTCTTTTAGTCCTCCAGCTGCTGACCGGCATGGAGTTTTGCCAGTTTTTAAAGTTGCCGGTTTTAGTACAGCACTACCGCGAACATAAAAGGGGGGATAAGGACCTTTCTCTTCTTGCATTCCTGAAGACGCATTATTGCGTCGATGATTCAAAGAATGCGGACTACGCACGGGACCAGCAACTGCCCTTTAAAGCCGGTACCGCCATACAGGTCCTTATGCAACAGTCATCCCTTCCCGAGTCCCGTCTTGTCCTTGAGGTAACTTTCCTGGAAATAAATCAGGATCCGGTTCCCCGCTATACGGAAAACCTCCTTTCCGGCCTTCGAACCGAGATATTCCAGCCGCCCAAAGTTTGCTGATACTTCCTGGCCGCCTTACGGTGGATGGCCCGGGCTTACAGGCTCTCCCGGTTTCTTTTATAGAGATCGAGCACCCTTTTGCCCTGCTTACCAGGAGTCTTTTCTTATTTATCCGCAACCACTGCATTGCGCGGAGGGGCGCTTGTTCCCAGGGGAGGAGATGCCTGCAGCGCCGGAATCATCCTGATTCCGGGAAACGGAAGCAGGAGGATCGGATCCTTCCTTACCTGCCTTGCGGTTAAAGTTCTGTGGCCGGCTTCTTTTATGGAGCCAGAGCCTTCATTTTTCCTGCACTCCAGGATCGATTCGCCGTGGCAACTGCAGAAGGCAACCAGCCTTCAGCACGCTGCTGTACGGCCTGTTCTTTCACTATGTAAAACAAACAGCATGAAGCTTCTGGAACAATACAAGCGCCTGGCTTTTATGTCCGGACTCTCCGTGCTGCTGCTGGGCGCCCTAATTTATTATTTTGTCCTAAGGACCGCCCTGCTACAGCAGCTGGACCTGGCCCTGGAGGTAGAAAAGGAGGAAATTCTGGATGGGGTAAACAAGCGCCATACGCTGCCCGCCCCCAGCGTGTACCAGGACCAACGCATTTCCTTTGAAGCCGGCAGCGGCCTGTTTCCTGCGTATTTTATCTCTTGTCAGCTAACCCTGCCTGAAGAGCACCGGCAAGAGCTGAGCCGCCAGCTGGTGTTCCCGGTAACCCTAAACGGGCAGGTCTATAATGTAACGGTGAGCAAATCGCAGGAAGCGACCGAAGAGCTGGTACGCCTGCTGGTCGGCATTACGGCCGGCCTGGCATGTTTGATGGCCACAGTCCTGTACCTGGTGAACCGGCTGGTGCTGAAAACCTTGTGGAAACCCTTTTACAGCCTGCTGGAGGCCCTGAAAAATTTTGACCTGAATGCCCCGGCCCCTTTAGCGGCAGTAAAAACAAAGATTGTTGAATTCCGGGAGCTCCACGAAGGTTTGCGCCTGATGAGTGAAAAGGTGTTGAGCGATTACCGGGCGCTCAAGGAGTTCACGGATCATGCCTCCCATGAAATGAAAAATCCCCTGGCCCTCATCAATTCCAAACTGGACGTGTTCATCCAGGACCCGGCACTCAGCGAGGGGCAGTTACGGCAGGTGCAGGGCATTTATACAGCTGTGGGAAGCCTGTCGCGGATGAGCAACGCCCTGTTGTTGCTGGCCCGCATCGAGAACCGTCAATTTAAGACATTGCAGGAGGTGCACCTCAAAGCATTGGTACAAGACAAAATAGACGAACTGGACGAATGGATCCGGGCCAAAGCGGTAACCGTTACCCTGGACCTGCAAGAAGGAAGTCTATCCATGGACCGGGAACTGGCAGCCATCCTGGTCATCAACCTGGTCAGCAATGCCATCCGGCACAGCGAAAAAGGGGCGCAGGTCCGGATCGCATTGTCGGATCGGGAGCTAACGATCAGCAACCCGGGCCGCCAGGCGCTGGATGGACAACACCTCTTCGACCGCTTTTACCGGGCGCAGGGGTCAAAAGGCACTGGCTTGGGATTGGCTATTGCCAAACAGATCTGTGACCAATACGGCTATATGCTGCGCTATGATTTTAAGGAGCGGCGGCACCAGTTTACCCTGAAATTTTAGAAGGAACTTCAACGGAAGCACCTGCTGCCGGGCGGCGGCATGCCGGGAAACAGGTGCCCAAGGGTATTTGCCGGGATGGGCTCCTGCCGCTATTTGGCCTGCAGGGGAAAATCCATTTTGAAATCGACTTTCATTTCGTTGTCCACCGGCATCATCAGCAACGAGGGCCGGTCGATCTTGTGGTCGGTGAGCAGCACGGTAAAGCCTCCTGTTACAATGCGGTGGCCTTTGACATCCTGCTCGCTGGCGTCAAAGCTGATATTCTTTCCCACGCCGTGGAAGTTCAGTACGCCCTGAACGGTGAGGCGGTGGTTGGCTTCGGAAACGGAGGTGCTGGAAAAAGTGACATTGGGGTATTTGAGCGCCTCGGTGGCTTCCAGCATATGGGAGTCGCGGTTGGAGTTGTCGCTGTCGAAGCTCGACACCTTGGCCAGCACCGCCACCTTCCGGACGGCTCCGGCCCCTTCGTCGTACTCGATCACCGCATCCACGTTGCGGCTGGTCGCCTTGAAGCTATGCAGGGGATGGCTCATATGGTAGGTGATGGTGGAGGTTTTCTTATCTGCGCGGATCGTTTTTACGGCGGTGTCAGGCGCTGCGGAAAGGAGCAGGAGCACCGGGAAAAATATGGTTGCAGCATTCATGATGATTTGCTTTAAAAGGGTTTAATGAATTAGGGACGCGGGTTTGCCCCCGGCTGGGGCAGCAAAAGAAGTTTTTTACAAGTGCCCCGGAATGCCGGGACACTTGTAGAAAAGGATGAAGGTCAACTAAAAATGGTTGCCTCAGAACTTGATGACCACGATGGCCGCGGTAAAGGTGCCAAAGGTGCCCAGGGCGGCCGCACGGTGGTAGGGTTTGAGGTCGGGGTTGTCCTCGATCTTGCCGGCCAGCACATTGGTGACGACCATGCCGGTCAGGTGGGCGATGGCCAGCCACTTGTGCAGGCGGATGGAGGTCACGCCCTTGTCGCGGTTGATGAGCGGTGGCGGGGCGGTCAGCGACATCAGCGCCGTCAGCGTGTAGGTAGTGATGATGCCGCCGGCCAGGGCCTCGTGGGTTTCGAGCATTTTCTCATTGCCCTTGTAGAGTTTGTACCCGACCACCCCCTGGGCCGCCATTTCAGCGGCGGTGATAAAGCCCAGCACCTGGTGCAGGGTGAGCATCGTGCGGCGCAGGCGCAGCTCTTTTTCCCGCCCCTGCGGGGTGAGGGGCGCCCAGCCGAGCTTACGGTACAGGCCGCGCTCGCCCCAGAAGGCACGTTGGGTAAAAAGCATTTTTTGGGGAAGCAGCGCTTCCCTGGACGTATCGCTTTGAAGGGACTGCAGCAGGGTGTCCGCCTGGGCAAAGCTCTGGGCGCTCAGCAGGATCAGGGACAGCAGCAGGGGTATTTTTTTCATGCTGTTTGTTTTTGGCAATGAACGAATGGGGCATGGAACAGCGTGCTGAAGGCCGCTTGCCTTTTGCTGGCTGCCATGGTTCATAAATAGAGAGGGTGTAAGACGCCTTTCGCCGTTCGTTTGTGAACGACGGGCCGTCCTGTAGGCGCCAGGACTGCGGGCAGGCATAAAAGTTCAGGAAACACGGGGAGGATGGAAGATGCCGTAGTGTGGAGGCGAAAGCAGGTTACGCATATAGTGGACGAAAACTGCCTGTTTTACCGCTCCGTAGGGAACGCGCAACACAGGGGGAGAAGCCGGAATAAAGGGAAGTTGTAAAATTACCCGTAAAGCGGTATCCGTTTTAAAGGGCAGTTGCTGGTCGCGTGCGTAGTCCGCGTTCCTGGTATCATCAATGAAATAGTGCGTCTTCAGAAACGATAGCAAAGACAGCTCTTTATTGGTCCGTTGATGCTCATAATAATGTTGGGCCAGGACAGGAAGCTTCAGGAGTTGATACAGCCCCACATGCGTCAGCAATTGTAGCGACAGAAGCAATATGGCAGTAATGCGTTGCACGGTTTCAGGTTCTTAAAATTAAACAATTTGCTTGCAGGGGAGCTCGTGCGCTTCATTTTTTTCTTTTCGCTGCCTGCGCTTACTAGTCCTTTCCGCTTTCGGCAATGCCGCTCCGGCCTGCGTTTCCTTCACTTTTATGATGAAGGTCAGGTTTTCCCCGACTCCTTCTTTGTAGTATTGTGCCTTTCCGGTTTCGAAGAGAAATGCGGCTTCATTCTTCCTGGGCTGTGGAAATATAGGAATACCAACCCGGGCCGGCAGCAAATCAGCGGGCACTTAGATGGGCTTGCCTGTGGAGTGGAAATGGTAAAGATGACTGTGCTTTCTTTTCACGGAAACCTATAGTCGATTGTTGCGAATGGCATTGCTGCCGTGCCTGCCTTATGTACCCGTCAACAACTAACGATTCATACCATGTTAACGAAAAGCCGATCCACTGTTGCGAGGCCTGCCGCCTTGCCTTTGCTGCCTGAAGCTCGGTCCGCCGGGCAACGGGAGAAAACAATAATAGAAAAAATAGTGTTTTCGCCTGGCGCGCCCGGACCCAGCCGGGAGGAAGCCCTGTCCCCGCAGCTTAGAAAAAGAACCCTCACCAGGGACTTGGGCAATTTCAATTGCCTGTAAGGAGCGCTGCTCCTGACCGGGATTTTTCTTCCCATACCATACTCCGCTGTTCGTCCTCTGGCGAAGTGTTGTAAATTTATCAGGCGCCGGGTAGCCCTTTGCAAAAAAAACTGCCGATGCAGTTTTCTTGGGACTTTAGCGCTGGGTATTCATTTTACAGAGCTTTAGGATATATATGGCTGTAGGAACAGCGATGAGTACGGTTCCATGATGTTGCAATGGTTGTTCTCGGTAGCTATCGTCCGGTAGGGCGGCCGATGTGATGAACGACGGATGAGTGCAGCAGCACAGCGACGCTTCGAAGGACCGGTTTTTCAAACAGCCCCGGGCATTGCAAGGCCCTTTGATTACCGCTGCTATTTTATATGATATAAACCAGACCAATAGACGCTCCAAAAAGAACTCTTCTTTTTGCCGGGATCGTTTTGTTCCTGCTCCTGCCGCCCGCCTGGCGCGGAAAAAGGTGTACGGGCTTTCCCAGGCTTAAATGGAGGGGCACTGTTGGATGCCGTAGGGGTGCTCTCATACGGACATCGCTTAATGAAATATCTAACGGAAACCTAAATACAGCGATATGAAACAGATATTTTCCTTCCTGCTGGCAATGGCGGTTACCGGGCTGGTCGTTGTGTCCTGTTCCAAGGATGACGAACAAACCGTCAGCCCCAAGCCCCCGGCCCCTGAGAACCCCGACAGCGGCAACACCTGCGCCACCGCCAACATGAAATTTTCCACCGATATCCGGCCCATCCTGGTGGCCAATTGCTTTGAATGCCACGGAAACGGGGAAGAGGAAGAAGGTGTCAATTTCGATACCTACGAAGGGGTACGGAAGGTGGCCAAAAATGGCGAACTGGTCGGCACCATTTCCCATGCGCCCGGGTATAAGAAAATGCCCTATAAGCGCGCCAAACTTCCCGATTGTGAGATCGCCAGGATCAAGGCCTGGGTGGACCAGGGATACTTGAATAATTAAAGAAACCTTAGACTGGGGTTATTCGGCTACAAGGAGCAACAATCGCCAAATAAGAGCCTCTCCAGTATGCTCCTAACCGGCGGAACCATAACCGAGTGCCCCGGGGCTAAGGCTTATTTTCCCATGATTTCCAACTTATGATCGGTCCACCGCCAGGGAGAAGGCTTTGGAAGATTTGCGCAACAACAGGATCGTCAGCACCATCACTCAGAGCAGGAAAACTCCGATAAGGACGCATTGCCCGGCGGGCGTTACCGCAGCACGGCCATCTTTCCCGTTAGCATCCATACCTTACTTTTCCCTTTCAGGCTGATGCGGTAATAATAGCTTCCCTTGGGATGGGCGGACACATCCACGTATTTGCTGTAGGTGCCGGCCCTGGCCGCTTCATGGGCGATGGTGGCCACTTCCCTGCCCTGAGCATCAAACAGCCCGATGGAAAGCTTCCCGTCCGCCGGCAGTTCGTACCGGATCAGCGAGGTGGCCGAGACCGGGCTGGGTACATGGAACAGATGCAGGCCATCCTTTTCCTGCCGCGCAGTTATGGCGGCAGCAGCGGGTGTGTACTTGAGGGTGACAACGTCGCCCAGGGTGCCGGCGCCGGTGCTTTCGCCGGTCACGTACACATTGCCCCTGCCGTCCACGGCTATGGCGGTGGCCTGGTCATTGTAATTGCCGGTTCCGTTAAAGGTTTGCACCCAGCGCTGGTTTCCTGCTGCATCGTATTTGATGGTGACGTAGTCGTCCCGGGCGCCGGTAGAGTAGACCCTTCCGGTAACATAGATGTTTCCCGGGGCATCTACCGCCAGGGCTATGTGCCGGAGGCATTGTATTGCAGGGTGGCATAATCATGGTCGGTGGCGCCGCCATCGCTGGTGCCGGTCACGTACACGTTACCCAGGGCATCCACGGCCAGGGCACGGGCCGAATTGTAATTGGTGGGGCCGCCATAGGTGGCCATCCATTTCTTCGATCCGTCCGGCCCGTATTTTACGGTGCCGAACTGGTTGCCGCTTTCCCCGGTAATATAGGTATTTCCGGAGCCGTCCACCGCCAGGGAATAAGCGATGTCGGAAGACAGGGCCGTGGAAAAATCGTATCGCTTGGTCCCGGCCGTGCTCACCTGGGCAAAGGCCAGTGCGGGCAGCAGGAGCAGGCAGGTAAACAGCCATTGAAGGCAGCAGGGATTTCTTTTTTTCATAACCCGGCATTTAACAGGTGAAAGAAATAGGTACCAGCCCCATAGGATGCGGGAGTGGAAGATGCCTGTTCAAGCAAAGAAAGGCAGGCGCCCGGAACAGAGGAACATTAAAGAAGCCTATGATAGTAATCACCTTTTTATATATTGTAAAATGATAATTTTAATCAAAACCTAGCATATGATCTCCCGACTGAACAATGAACAGATGGAAGAACTGCTGAAGCAGCAGTGTATTGGACGTATCGGGTGTCATGCAGACGGAGTGACTTATGTAGTACCGATTAGCTATGCATATGACGGCCGGTATATTTACGCCCACACCCATGAAGGAATGAAGGTGCAGATGATGCGGAAAAATCCACAGGTTTGCTTTGAAGTGGATGATACGGCAAACATGGCCAACTGGAAAAGCGTGATCGGATGGGGTGAGTTTGAAGAATTAAATGAACCCCAGAAACGCATCCAGGCACTGGACCACCTGCTCGGGCGCAAGCTGCCCTTTAATTCCAGTGCTACGACGCACCTGGGCCCCTGCTGGCCATTTTCCGGAAGTGACCCTGGCGAAATCAAGGGAATTGTTTTTCGCATTCTCTTACAGAAAAAAACCGGCAGGCTGGAAGTGCCGGATAACTAAGGATGCCCCCAAGAAGTTATAACACCGCTCCTGCGGTTTTCCTCAAAGCAAAGGACGCACCCGGGAATGGGGCACGGACGTTCGTGCCCCATTCCCGGATGCTCCTCCTTTCCATCCTGCAGGGCATTAAGGTGCTGCACCCGGTTAAATCTCCCCGCCGGCAGCGTTGCCCCCTCCATCAATACGAACACTCCCCAACAAGAGGCCAGCAACCGGAGCACAGGTAGCTGCAGCGGAACCCATAAGGAGTGCAGCGCAGTCCCCATTTCAGGCGCCGCCTTGCAGCAGGCCCATTTGCTTTTTTGCACCGCGGCAGCGGAGCCTTACAGGCAAATTTTTCTTTTTTCAGACTTTTTTCATAATATAAATATGGGATAACTTTAGGCCCGTTAACCTCAATTGGCCGGCTATGGGTTGTCCAGCACACATTAATAGTAAGTCCGGCGCCAACAGCACCGAACAGCTCGAAGCCTTGTTCCATAATGCTGCTATTGGCATTGTGGTCACCAACGGTAAAGGCGACATCATCAATTTTAACGAGCAGGCGGAACAGCAATTTGGCTATCCAAAGGAAGAGGTCCTGGGCCGTCCCGTGGAGTTGCTGATCCCTGCCCGCCTCCGGTCCCACCACCACGCCTACCGCGACAACTTTTACCAGGACCCTCAAATGCGCATGATGGGTTCCGGACGCGACCTGTATGCCCGGCGAAAAGACGGCAGCGAGTTCCCGGTAGAGATCAGCCTTAGTCCCTACAAGGTGGAAGGGGAATACTTCGTGATTGCCTTTGTGGTGGACATCGCCGTGCGCAAAAACGACGAACTTACCCTGCGCCGCCAAAAGAAAGAGCTGGAGCAGCAGGCCGCACAGATCCTGCAAATGAATGGGAAACTGGAGCGGATGGTAGAGGAACGCACCAGCATGCTGAAGGAAACGCTGATGGAGCTGGAGGATTCAAAGGAAGAACTAAGGCAGGCGCTGGAAAAGGAAAAAGAGCTGGGGATGCTGAAGTCGCGCTTTGTTTCCATGGCGTCGCATGAGTTCCGCACACCGCTAAGCACCATCCTTTCTTCGGTCAGCCTTGCCCGTAAATACAATACGCCCGAAGGGGAAGAAAAGCGCCACAAGCACCTCACCCGCATTCATGATGCCGTGCGCAACCTGACCTTTATCCTGGAGGATTTCCTGTCGCTGGGCAAGCTGGAGGAGGGACAGGTGGAAGCCAGGCCCGAGGTACTGTCCCGGGACGAGTTTGCAGGGGAGCTGGAAAACCTCATCCAGGAAATGCGGCAGATCCAAAAGGACAACCAGCGCATCGAATTCCGCCACCAGTTGGAGAAGGACATAACGGTGGACAGAAAACTGCTGCACAACATCCTGGTGAACCTGGTTTCCAATGCCATCAAGTACTCCCCTGAAAACGCCCTGGTCCGGGTCGACTGCGCCCAGGAGGCCGGGCAGCTCAAAATCGCGGTCAGCGACCAGGGCATCGGCATTCCGGAGGCGGACCAGAAGCACCTGTTCGAGCGCTTTTTCCGGGCCCGCAACGCCCAGAACATCCAGGGAACCGGCCTCGGCCTGCATATCGTCGGTCGCTACCTTCAACTGATGAACGGAAACATCGGAATTACCAGTAAGGAAAATGAAGGAACTACCTTTACCCTTTATATTCCCCAACTCCAGTCCCCCGCTGCCAGCCGCCCTTAAGCGTTTCCCCAGGTTCCGCCCCACAGGATCTCATCGCCTGCGGCGTTTTGCCGTTCCAGGGTCCAGTCATCGGTCAGGGAAATGCCCACCCACACATTGCCGATTCTCCGCAGCAGCCGCGCCCGCAGTCCGAAGTTTTCCCGGATCTCCGTTTTTACCTGCGCCACGGTCCGGTCCTTATCAATATCAATGTCCCATACCTTGGTGAGGCCGGCGGGGGCAGGTCCGTTCAGGGCCTTGTCCGGGTTCAGCTTACAGCCGGACAGGAATAAATTATCCCTGCCGCCGTCTCCGGAATAAAAATCAATCCATAAAGAAGGATAACGGGCGTTAAACTCCTTCTGGATATCCTTGATGAGGGTTTTATATGTAATATGCATCAGGTACATAAACGAACGAATGGGAAGCCCGTAAGGGAACGATCCTGGAAAGGCGGCAATTACGCACTGAGGGGTACATGCCTGGCACCAGTACGAAAGTAACGGAAGCCGCCGGCACTATCCCTGACCAAGCTCAAAGCGCTCCATAATCCCCCTTAACTCCGGCGTGATGCACCATCGCCCCTTATTTGGGATGGCTTTGCCGGTTCAGCCAGCCCATCAGTTCCTGAAGGGGGCGGGCCAGCTCGTTGACATCCGGGAAAGCGGAAAACGCAGCGGCAGTGGTGGCAAACCTATCCGGAATACGGATGCCTTTGGACGACAACTGCCCCAGCATTTCCCCAGGGAGGCATTTTTTTCGCCTACCACAGCTACATCGCTGAGGCGGACCTGGCGGAAAGGCAGGATATAAGGAGCCATAAGAAAAAGTTGAACGGTTTGGGAATAGCCGCGTTTCCTTAGCAATGTGCCAGGAACAGGGGCTGGTCTATGGTGCGAAGCACGTTATCCGCGCTGCTGTGGTGCAGCAGGCTCGACAGCTTGCCCCGGCCGTAAGCGCCCATAACGATGAATTGCTTTTGCTTTTTCAGGAAATAAGAAAACAGCCAGGTGCTGGCCGGGCCCTTTTCCACTTCAAACCCAATTTCCGAGTAGTGCGCCTGCAGCCAGGCCCGCACCTTTGCCTTGTCCAGCAGCACCTCGCGGTTTTCTTCCACCAGCTCCAGCACATGCACCCGCTTGTCGGACATTTGGGGCAGCAGGTAGGTGAACAGCTTCATGGCCTGGAGGGCTGAAGGGGTGCCGTCGTAGCAGAACACCACTTCGTCGATGCCCAGGAACTCAGCCGGGGGAACGATCACCGGGCAGCCGGCACTGCGGAAAACTTCCCGGGCAAAGTCCGAAGGAAGGCCTTCTCTGCCTTCATAAAGGGTAGTGCTGGCATCCAGGAGCAGCAGGTCGGCATAGTGGCTTTCGGCCAGCAGGCCTTCCAGCGGAAGGTCGGGCAGGCGGAGCGTTTCGTAGTGCAGCCCCCGCTGTTCGCAGCCTTCCTCGAAATAATGGATGCATTGGGAAACGTCCAGTTTAGCGGTTTGCATCTGGTAGGCGGCGGTCTCGGCCCCGGCAAAATACGCGGGCCCGGGAGCCATACGGCGATGACCGTCATCCGGATCCGGGTCCAGGAATACGCCGGTGAGCTTGGAACGGGTCAGGCGGGCCATGAAGGCGGCAAAATCCAGGGCGTTTTTTGTTGCCGCACAGGGGTTGACAACCCATAAGATCTTTTCCATACGTAAAGTTTTAGCGTGAAAAATGTATCATAAGGGCCGGAGCAACAGTGGCTGCAAAAGAGGAGGAAGCTTGAAGGGTTTTACCGGTGGGCTATAAATACCGGCAGCCGGTGTTCCCGGATTACCTCCTTGACAAAGCTGTCGTGCACAAATTCCGACAGCATCGAACGCCCGTACGAGCCGCAAACCAGCAGGGCATGGGGGTTCTGCGCCAGCCACCGGCCGAACTCCCTGCCCGGGTGGGTGTCCAGTTCCATAACCGTCAGCCGTTTAAAGTGCACGGAGGCCAGCTCACGGATATTTTTTTCTTCAGGCACCTTTTTTTCCCGGCTCTTCGGGTCCAGGTAGATCAGCACGGTTTCCCGGTCCGCCAGTTCCGGAAAAAGGTAAGCAAACTGCCGGATGGCATAGACCGAGGATTTGCTGCCGTCGTAGGCCAGCAAGATCTGTTGGGGAAAATGCACCTGTTCGGGCACCACCAGCACCGGGCATTCAGCGGAGTGCAGGGCCACCTGCAGATAGTCGTTTACCCCATCTTCCTGGTCGAGCAACTGGTAAAAACGTTCGCTACCAATGAGCAGAAGGTCTGCAAATCGGCTTTCCCGCTCCAGTTCAGGCAGGGCAAAGTCAAAAACCTCCTTATGCACGATATACGTCATGTGGCAGCTGGCGCACAGCGCCTCAAAGCGGGCGATATTCCAGTCCAGTTCCCGTTCATTGCGTTCATCGAGCAAGGGAATGTCTTCCGGCAATTTCCCAGCCTCAGAAAAGCTCCAGAGATTGGCGTAGGTGACCTGTGGGACGAACAGACCGGTCAGCAACAAGGGCTGCAGGCGGTTTAGGGAGCAGGCAAATTTGATGGCACCTTCGGAAAAATGGGTGCCGTCAAAGGGAAGCAAAACCTTTTTCATGTTCAAATAGTTAAAGGGTGATCAATGAAAAAGACCCACTCAAGTTCGCAGAATCCTCCCTTCTTTCCCCTGACGGGGGCCAGCTCCGGGGCTGATTGTTGTCAGGAATCGGCGGCCAGTCTCTTATTTCCGGAGCCCGCCATCATGTTGCCCGCCCCTGCAACTCCTTTGTAGGCTTCCACCCAGCCCACCCCAATCAGGGCGGCAGCCAGACAAACCGCCCCGTCCGCCAGGCCCAAAGGGGCAATCCGGAACAGATCCCAGGCAAGTGGTGCCAGTTGCAGGAAGGCCAGGAAGGCCAGGGATATTCCGAATACCGGAAGGACAAGGGGATTTCGGTACCGCAGGGTTTGGAAAAGGGTTTCGGTCAGGGAACGGCCTGTAAAGGTGAGCAATATATTGCTGAGGATCAGGGTGGTAAACACGACCGACCGCACCACGGCCAGCGGATATCCCCCCTGCATATAGCGCCAGGCCAGGAAAAGCACTGCCAGGGTGATCATACATCCCTGCACAATACTGAGCGCCAGCGTACGTCCGGCAAACAAGGGCCCCTTGCGGTCCCGGGGCGGCCGCGCCATGGCCCGCTGCTCCATGGGTTCCTGTTCAAAAAAAAGCGAGCAGGTCGGTCCCATGATCAGTTCCAAAAAGATCACGTGTACCGGGGTCAGCAGGTTGGCGTACTTCCAGGAAAACAGCAAGGGCAGGGAGGCGGTAAGGATGATGGGAATGTGGATGGAAATGATATACCGAAAGGCATTGACCAGGTTGGTGAAGATCCGGCGTCCCTGGGCGACAGCAGTCACCACCCGCTCCAGGTTGTCATCGGTCAGGATAACATCCGCCGACTGGCGGGCCGTTTCGGTGCCCTTGCGGCCCATGGCTATGCCCACGTGGGCGGCCTTGAGGGCAGGCCCGTCGTTGATGCCGTCGCCGGTCATGGCAACGACCTCGCCCCTGGCCTTCAGCGCCTCGATCACCTTCAGTTTGGCATCCGGGAACATGCGGGCAAACACGACCGTATCACCGGCGGCCTGTTGCAGCGCTTCCGGGCTCATTGCCGCCACTTGTTCGCCGGTGAGGCACCGCTCTGCGCCGCGCAGGCCCACCTGCTTCGAAATACTGCGGGCCGTCTCCGGATGGTCACCGGTGATCAGCTTAATGGCAATCCCGGCCCCGTACAATTGGGCCAGCACCGGGGCAACGTTGGTCCGGGGCGGGTCATACAAGCTGATCAACCCTTCCAGCTCCCAGGAAAAATCATCCTGAAGGGGCGGAAAGGCGCCCCCCGGGTGCCGGGCGCTGGCCACGGCGATCACCCGGCAGCCCTGGGAGGCAAACCCCTTCAGTAGGTCCCGGACCTTTTCCGCCCCGGCCGCCGGCAGGGAGCAGACCTTCAGGATCCGCTCCGCCGCTCCTTTACCCGCCACCACCGGGGCAGCCTCCGGCCCGTACACGTGCGTCATCATGGGTGGCCGCCCTTCCAGCGGGTATTCGTGGATCATTGCCGGTAGCGACGATCCCGGGAACGATTGGGCGTAGGCCCGGTGGATCGCCTGTTCCATGGAGTCGAACGGCTCCCGTTCACAGGCCAGCACGCCATACCACAACACGCCTTTCGGAGGCAGCTCCCCGAAGGCCCCAGGCCCCAGCAGCCGGCCGGTGCGGTAATCGTAAACCGCTTGCACCGTCATGACATTTTCAGTGATGGTGCCGGTTTTATCCAGGCACAGGACGGTGATGGCGCCGAGGTTCTCTACCACCTGCGGCTGCCGGGTGATCACGCCCAGCCGCGACAGGTAAAAGGCGCCCAGAGCCATGAAGGAGGAAAAGGCCACGGGGATCTCCTCGGGAACGGCCGCCATGGCCAGGGTCAGGGCAAATAATAAGCTGGAAAAAACGTTCTGGCCACCGGTAAAATTCAGCACGAAAATGACCAGGAAGGCACAAAGCCCGAAGAAGGCCAGCCGCCGGACAAATGCGTTTACCTGCTGCTGCAGCGGGGTGGGCGGCGCCACATAACTGCTGATGGAGCGGCCCAGCTTTCCCAGGAAGGTGTTCGTACCAGTGGCCGTAATCACGGCATAGCATTTACCGGAGTCCACCAGGGCCCCCTGGTAAAGAACATTCAAGCCTTTTTCGGCCTTTTTTTCTACGGGCAGCGATTCGCCCGTCACCAGCGACTCGTTGACGAACAGGTCGTTTTGCTGCACGACCTCGGCATCTGCCGGTACCCGGCAGCCCTCCTCCAGCACCACCAGGTCGCCGGGAACCAGTTCCTCGGAAGGTACTACCGCCAGCCGGTGGTTGCGTACCACTGCTACCTTTGGTTCGGTCAACTGCCGCAGGGCCTGCAGGGCTTTGGAGCTGCGGACTTCCTGGTACAGGGAAATGGCCGTTACCAGCACCATGGCCCCCAGCATGATCAGCCCTTCCTGCACCTGCCCTAATAAAAAATAAAGGGTGCAGGCCGCCACCAGCAATAAAAACATGGGCTCGCCCAGCCCCCCCCGAAGGATGGGCAGCAGGCGGCCGGAGGAGCCGGCTTCCAGGCGGTTTTTCCCAAACTCCTGCTGTCGCGCCCCTACCTCGGCATCCGTTAGTCCGGACCAGTTTTCCGTATAACCTATTTGTGTGGGCATTTGTTTTTTTGGGCGGGCGGTTACGGGCCCGCTCCGGCCATTAGTAATGAGTGAACAGCGCCATGTGCTGGAATTCCTCCAGCTGGCCATTTTCCACAAAAATGACCTCCCCGTCTTTTTCCAGCACCCGGTCGATCACCCGATCCACGGCATCCGGCAAGGGGCTACAGGAGGGGGCGGGAGGATGGAGGTAAAGTCCTTCCTGGTGCTCATCGCAGTAGGCAGAAACGGAGCAATCTTTTTCCAGCAATAACCGGAACGCTCTTCCCTGTTGGGTGGCCTTCCAGACCTCTTCAATACCCCAAACGGTGGCGCTGGTTCCGGCTTTTTCCCTGAATTCTTCGATCAATTGGCACCGTTGTTCCTCCAGGTCCATTTTCAACGCCGGCCATACCCGGCCGGCGAGTTCCTTCCGGTCCAGGTGCTGGAAATTACCGGCCAGGAAACTGCAGATCTGTTTGCTGAAACGGCTGATCTTTTTAAAATAAGCCACCAGTTTCAGCTCCCCGCAGACGACCAGGGGACTGTGGTTGATCCGATAGGCATGTAACCGCCGGTCCGCCTGCTGCAGGAAGTTCCGGCACCGGATCTCCTCCAGGATGGAGGGGTCCTTTTCAAAGCCCTTCAGGCAGGCCCTACCGGTTTGTGACGAAGCGCGTGCCGGTCGGCTATATTCATAATCATCGGTTTGGCAAAAAGGAAAGTGCTCATCCTGCACCTCGGAAAGGGTGTGCAGCTGCCCTTGAAACAACCGGACTTTCTTTTGCGTCAGGTGCAACACAAAATAGGGAAAGGTATAGCTGAGCTGAAACAGGGCATCCCGGATCAGGAACCGGTCGCCCACAAATAGTTTTTCGGTAACGGGGAAGGAAAAACGGACCAGTATCCTGGTGTCCGGGGAAAAGAAAAAGCCCAATCCCGCTCCGTTGGGATGGTGGTTTACGGGCGGGAATACCTGTTCGATCCCGGAATAGCAGGCATTGGCCATTTGGGTTCCGTACCTTGTGATCAGCTCCACTCTTGCGCGGTGGAAGAGTTTTTTGGCCACCAGGTGGTCCAGGTTTCTATGGGGAGAATAAGGGCGGGTGGGCATGATGATGGAAACACAGGGGCAGCGGCCTTCCCTGCGCAGGAGCGACAGGCTGCCGTCGAGGAAACTTTTGTTGAGGAATTGCATGGCATCAGGTTTTAAAGGGTTCACTCCTACTTTTCGAACACCACGTTCCGTCCTCTTGGCCCCAGGGTAAGGATGACCGTTCTGGCCAGGTAGTCGACGCCGTTTTTCAATTTCTTCCGGGCGTCCAGCTCGTAGTTGATTTGTTTTGCCATGACACACAGTTTAATGAAAAAATTATCGCGTCAGGAGATGCTTCGCTCCAATGGAACCTTGAATCTACCCCTCTTCTCCCGTTTTTTCCCTGACGGCGGTCACCGCCCCACCCTGTTTCTGCTCATGGCCCCGGGCAGTCGGGGGAAGTAAATTTGGGGTTGCTTTTTTTTGATTTTCCTTCATCAGTAAAAGATTGCGTTATGAAAAGTGATGCAGCCATTCAAAAGGATGTAATGGACCAGTTAATGTGGGATCCATTTTTAAGGGCCACGGAAATTGGCGTGGCCGTAAAGGATGGGGTCGTGACCCTTTCGGGCATTCTGGGCAACTGCGCCCAAAAGCTGGCCGCCGAAAAAGCCGCCAAAAAAGTGAGCGGCGTGCGGGCGGTGGCCCAGGACATACAGGTGGGCGAATCGCCGGAATACTGCCTGAGCGATACCGAGATTGCCCGGGCCGTTTTAAGTGCCCTGGCATGGCACAGCGCCGTTCCCCAGGAAACAGTGCAGGTGAAGGTGGAGGACGGCGTGGTGACCCTGGAGGGGGAAGTGGAATGGGACTACCAGCGCAGCTCGGCCAAAACCGCCGTTTCCAACCTGATCGGGGTGCGGGACGTGGTCAACCGAATCTGCCTGCGCTCGGCCGCCACCCCGGAGGATGTGCGGCAAAAAATCGCCGCTGCGCTCCAGCGCAGCGCCCATATTGAAGCCTCCGGCATCGAGGTGGAAGTTGTTGGCGATACGGCTGTGCTGAGAGGGCTGGTACGCTCCCTGCCGGAAAAGGAAGATGCCGAGGAAGCGGCCTGGTCGGCCCCGGGTATCACCCGGGTGGAGAACCACCTCGAAGTGGAAGCAGCCCGGGAGTATGCCCTCTGAGCCCAGGTGCCGGCAGCACCGTTCAACGTTCCGGGCCTTCATTCTTCCCGCCCCGGATCCACCGACCTGCGGAATACCTGCAGGCCGGTGGTCCGGGATTTCCTCCTACCGGCAGCGGTGGCTTGAACATCCGTTTCGCCTAATTCCGGATGAGTTTCACTACGGTCCGCTGGGTTCCCTGCACTACTGCTGCATAATAAATACCCGGCCGCAGATGATGACCTGCCTGTAGGCGGCCACTGGCGGCAAGTCCCCTCCTTTGCTCGACCAACCCGCCCGAGGCATCCGTAATCCGAATGCTCACCGGCCCATCGCCGCCCTGCCATTGCAGGGTGAACGATGCCGCAAACGGATTGGGGTAAGCAACTGCCTGAAGCGGTACAGATGGCAGCTTCCCTTCATTGGTCAAGCCAGCCGCTTTCCCGGTCGCCAGCGTGGTTATACCGTTCATGCTTTCGCCCAACGTGACGGTCAGGTAATCGTTGGGCTCCAGCAGGCTTCCATAACCCTCCACAAACAGGTAAACGCCCAGGGTTTCCCCTGCCGTCAGGTTTAGGCCATATTGGCCCAGCCTGGGGAGCACCAGTTGGTAACTGGACCAACCGGAGCCGGATTTTGAAACTCCGGAGAATCCTGTTACCGGCAAAGCCGAGATAATAAAATCCCGCTGATCGCCGGCCGGGACAGCGGCAGCATTATACAAATTGACAGCAGCAATGGTATTGCCGTTCAGCCGCACTTCAATGTTGTCACTGCCGTAAAACAGGCCATCATTATTGGCGTCGATCACCAGTTGTACCGGCTTTAAGCCGGAGGGGATTTTCACTCCCACGTAGAGGTTGCTCGCCGAATAACCCAGGTGCAGGGAAGCGGAAGCTCCATCGGGCTTGTCAAAAAAGTAATGACCGGACTGGGGCCATGCCGTAACGTCCTGCGCCAGGGTCAGGTTAGCGGCGGCGGGGACCTTCGTTTTCAGCGGGTAGACCGGCTCGGAATCGGAATTGTCCGGAAAGCCATCGCTATCCGAGTCGGTGCTCTGGGGATTGGCCCGCGTAAAGATGCCCCCCATGGCTTCCTGCAGGTCGGCGAGCCCGTCGCCATCCGTGTCCTTCTTTGCGGCGCTGCTGCCCTGCCTGGTTTCATCCAGCGGAAGGGCGGCCTCACTGTCGGGAATGGAATCCTGGTCATTGTCCGTGAACGTTTTGGCGGTGCCCCATTTTCCTTTTACGCCCAGGTCCAGCCACAGGGACCGCTGCCAGTTCTGCAAAATACCCCTGTTCAGGTCCCAGTCGGTTCCGCTATGCGGTAAAAACTCGTTCAACGCCCGTGCGGCACCCGGGTGGTTGTGGGGGTATTCGGGATGGCCGGAATGGGCAAACATGGCATCCACCACATGGTGGAACTCATGGACAAAGAACCAGGAAAACAGCAGTTTTTCTCCCCACCAGGGCACCTGGCAATAGCCGCCTTTACCCAGCACGAGATTGACGCCCCAGCCATAAGCGCCGCCGCCGCTCACCACGGCCACCACGCCATCATAGGCGTCGGCGGTAAAGCCTCTGCTTCTGAGGTCGGCATCCACTTCGGCCGGCAACACATAGCCATTTTCCCGCACCCGGGGAAGGGAATCGTTGATCACAAAGACGGTCCACTTGATATGCAGGCCCATAAAGGAGTGGCGCCAGTAAAATAACCGGGCTTCCTCCAGGGCGGAATGCAGCAGGGTGGCATAGTTGTCGGGGATGCGGCCCCCATTGGTATGCCGGTAAACTACCACCAGGTTATTAAGCTCCTGGTAAGCGCTGGTTAGGACGGACACCGGAGGTTGCTTATATTGGATGGTGACCAGGTCGTCGCCCGTGCCGCTGCCGGCGCTGGCGCCGGTGACAAACACGTTGCCCACTCCGTCCAGGGCAATGACGTTGGCCCCGTCATCACCATTACCGGTGCCGTTGAACCGTTGCAGCCATTGCTGCACACCGCTGTTGTTGTATTTAATTGTGACATAGTCGTAGCGGGTGCCGACACCATAGTTCCCGCTAAAGCCGGTTACATATACATTTCCCTGGCCGTCAACGGCAATATCCCGGGCCACTTCATGGCTGTTCACGTCCGATGGCCTGTCGGCGGGCCCCTCGAAAAGAGCCAGCCATTGCTGTACGCCGCTGCTGTTGTATTTGATCGTCGCGTAGTCAACGTCGGTCCCGTCGCTCACATCCGTCCGGGTGCCCGTGACATACACATTGCCCGCCGGGTCTATAGCCATGGCGTTGGGATCGTTCCCGTTTTCGTGGCCGGGGCCGCTAAACTTAGCCACCCATTGCCGCGTGCCGGCAGCATTGTATTTTATGGTAGCCCATTGGTGGTCCGGCGTTTCGACGCCGGTACCGCTGAATCCGGATACATAGACGTTGCCTGTGGCATCCACTGCGATGTCCTTACCCTCATCATCGGTGCGGTCGTTATAAACGGCCACCCACAATTGTTGGCCGTTGGTGCTGTACTTTATGGTGGCGATGTCGCTGATTCTTACGTACTGGCTGGCCGTGAGGGAAAACCCGGTTACATATACATTGCCCGATGCATCCACGGCCAGGGCGTTGGCCCCGTCGGTCCCGTTTGCCCCGCTGTTGTAGGTTTTCACCCATTTGCGGCTGCCGTCCTTATCATATTTGATGGTCAGAAAGTCGTTCTGCATCTGCCCGGTAACATATACGTTGCCCCAGCCGTCCACGGCAATACCGGTGGCCCTGTCAGAAAAGTTGCCCGGCCCGCTGTATCTTTTTGTCCATTTGGTGCTGCCGTCCTTGTTATATTTGATGGTAACGAAGTCCACGCCGCTGCCCTCGCCTTCACTCTCGCCCGTTACATAGACATTGCCGGAAGCATCAGTGGCAATGGCGGTGGCTTTATCCCTGCCCTTGGCAGTGCCGTTGAATTTTTTGGTCCACTTCCGGGAGCCGTCCGAATTATTGTACCGGATGGTAACAAAGTCGCCCCCGCTTTCGCCCGTGGCATACACCCGGCCGGAAGGATCCACCACCAGGTCGTTGCCCGCATCGACAGAAGCAGCGTTGGAGCCGGTGTACCTTTTAATCCAGCCGGTACTCACCTGTGAAAAACAGAAGAAGGGGAAAAGCAATAGTGCGTTCAGAAGCCATGGCCTCTTAATTCGGGGTTGTTTTTTCATGGCGCTTGTTTTGGATGAATAAAAAGTTGATCATTCTTCCCTGCCCGGCAAAGCTATTTCGGGAAGCGTGCTGCCGCTTAACGCACCACCGTCATCTGACCGGTTTGCACCCACTCCCGGGTTCCGGCCTGGAGCCGGAGCCGGTAGAAATAAACTCCTTTTTGCAGCCCGGAGGCATCCAGTTGCCGGGTATACAGGCCCGCTTTAGCCGTTTCGTTGGCCAGGGTGGCCACCTCCCTGCCCTGAGCATCATACAGTTTAAGGGCGAGCTGTCCGGAGGCGGGCAGTTCGTATACGATGCGCGCGAAAGTGGAAACCGGATTAGGCATATGAGAAAGACGGAAACGGGGGCTGTAGATTTCCCTGTTGTCCACCCCAGTAATGGCAGCCGGGGCGGCGCCGTACTTGATCGTCAGGTAGTCGTTAGCGGTACCCAGGCCCAGGCTGGTTCCGGTGACATAGGCCTTCCCGTACTTGTCCACCACCAGGGCTGCAGGCACATCATCGCCACCACCCGTGCCGTTGAACCGGTCGGCCCACAGCTGTACGCCGTTCTTATCATATTTGATGGTGGCATAGTCGTCGTTGTTTCCACCGGCCCCACTCCTGCCCGTCACGTACACATTGCCCGAGCCGTCCACCGCCAGGGCCGTTGCCCAGTCATTGTTGCCCAGGCCGGTGTAGCGTTTTACCCATTGCTGGGCCCCCGAGGTGTTGTACTTGACGGTGGCATAGTCCTGGTTGAAACCGATGGCGGCGGTGCTGAATCCTGTCACCACCACATTCCCGGAGCCGTCTAAGGCTATAGCCATGGCCCGGTCGAAACCACTGTTGTAGATGGCTACCCATTGCTGCACGCCGCCGGTGCTGTACTTGATGGTGGTATAATTATCCTGGTCATCATCCGAGCCGCTCCACCCGGTGATGTACACATTGCCCCAAACATCCAGGGTCAGGTCGGAGGCATGGTCGATATCATCGGAGTGGTAGGTTTTCACCCACTGCGGCACCCCGGCCGCATTGTACTTGATGGTGGCCATATCGGTCCAGTCGAATTCCTCGGCCTGCAGGTCCACGGTGATCTCCCCGGTCACATACACATTGCCAGAGCCGTCCACCGCCAGGTCGTAAGCGGCGTCGTCGCCGGCGGGGCCGGCATAGCGGGCCGCCCAGAGCTGCGTGCCGCTGCTGTTGTATTTAAGGGTGGCATAATCGTAGCCCGTCCCATTGCCCTTGCTGCGCCCGGTCACGTACACGTTGCCGGTGGCGTCCACCGCCAGGGCCAGCGGTTCATCGTCGCCAAAACCGCTGTTGTAGCGTTTGGTCCATTTTACCGCCCCATACGTATCGTACTTGATTACGGCATAGTCCAGGTCGGTTTCACCCGCGGGGCTGCGCCCGGCCACATACACGTTGCCGGAGCCGTCCACGGCCAGGGCCGTGGCCACATCATCGCCGTTGCCCGGCCCGTTGTAGGCTTTGGACCATTTAAAGCTGCCGGATCCGTCCAGCTTCAGGGTGATGAAGTCGAGGTTACCGGCACTGTTGAGGCCCTGCCCGGTCACCAGGACGTTGCCGGAGCCGTCCACCCCCAGGGCATAGGCGCGGTCGTCGCCGTTGAGCAGACCGTTGTGGCGCACTGCCCATTGCTGGGCACCGTCTTTATTGAACTTGATGGTATAATAATCTTCCCGGGTGCCGGTGCCCAGGCTATAACCGGTCACCTGCACATTGGCGGATTTGTCCAGGGCGAGGGCCACCCCCACATCTTCACCACCCGCCGTACCGTTGTGCCGCTTGGCCCACAGTTGGGTTCCTGTTGCACTGTACTTAAGGGTGATGTAGTCCAGGTTGGTGCCCGTACCGGTGCTCTTCCCGGTCACATAGGCATTGCCCAAGCCATCCACCGCTATATCCATGGCTTCGTCGTGGTCGTTCCCGGTGCCGTTGAACCGTTTGGCCCACTGCTGCACGCCAGCTGCGTTATACTTTACGGTGGTATAATCCGGGTTCTCATCGCTGGCGTTAAGGGTCGCCCCTGTTACCCAGGCATTGCCCGCAGCATCCACGGCCAGGCCGTTGAGGTAGTGGCTGTAGGTGCCGCTCTGGTACAAAGAAACCCATTGCTGCACACCGGAGGCGTTGTACTTGATGAGGGTGAAGGACTCGTCGTCGTCATCGTCCCCGGTCCGACCCGCCACATACACGCTGCCCGAAGGGCCCAGCGCCAGTTCGATGGCGGTATCGTAGTTGGTGGCGTTGTAGGTGGTGGTCCAGAGCTGTGCTCCCGACGAATTATACTTGATGGTCACGATGTCGTATTCGTTCCCCTCGGTACCGGGCATTGTGGTGCCGGTAACGTACACACTGCCGGAGCCGTCCACGGCCACATCGATGGCCCGGTCGGTAACGCCCTCCGCGCTGTTGTAACGGGCCACCCACTGCTGCACGCCCGAGGAATTGTATTTGACGGTGGCATAGTCGTAATGCTGGTCCATTTGGTTGACGCTGCCTTCGCTCTGACCGGTAACATATACATTGCCGGCACCGTCCAGGGCAATTGCCCAGGCCCGGTCGTCGCCGTTGGCGGTACCGTTGTAGCGGGCCACCCACTGCTGTACGCCCGAGGAGTTGTATTTGACGGTGGCATAATCCTGGTCCGAGCTACCGCCATCGCTGGTGCCGGTGACATATACGTTGCCCGAGCCATCCACCGCTACCCCAAGGGCCCGGTCGCCCCCGGATTCCGGGCCATTGTATAGGGCGGTCCATTTTTTACTGCCATCCGGGCCGTATTTTATGGTAGTATAGTCGCCGGCGCTTTCTCCCGTCACATACACGTTGCCGGAAGCGTCCGTGGCTATGGAAGCCGCCCGGTCGGAAGAAAGCTGGCTGGTAAAGTTGTAGCGTTTTACCCATTCGCGGCTGGCCTGGGCGAAGCCCAGGGCCGGAAGCAGGAAAAGAGCGGCAAGGAGCCACCGCTTCCCAAGGAGTTTACTTTTTTTCATCAGTATGTGTTTTCGTTAAACAAGAACAGGTACCTGTTTCCACTGGAGTAAGGCACAGGTAGGTGCAGAAAGCCGGGAGCACCGTCGGCTTTCCAACAGGATTTGGCACCGGAAAAGTCTGTTTATAACCATCGGTTATAAACTCTTCGGGAAGCGGTTGCACGGGCAATGGGCAGGGATAGAGGCCATCAGAGGGAAACAGACCTTCAACAGGAAAGAAATGCATCCGGACTTTAGATCGAAAGCCAACACGGATAACAGAAGGATATAGCTATGCCATTCCGAATGAAAAGGCTATAATTCAGCAATATAGGCATGTAGCTTAAACATCATAAAGCTAAAGAAAATCTGCGATGCCATCCATGACTAAGACCACCTCCTAAGAACTTCCGATAGGGGGCCGCAGCCCTTTCGGCCCTTCCGGCAACAGCAAATACAGGCCCGCCCCCAGGCTGATGGCATACCAGTCCCGTAAGGAAAGGGCAAGGGTATAAAACGCCCGGTTACAGGCAGGCCAATAGCAACCCACCGCCAAAAACAGCAGCGACAGGAAAAAGCCCGTGAACAGCCGGCCGTTGGAAAACAGGCAGGGCTGGAAAATATTCCGGGAGGTTCGGCTGGAAAGGATGGCTACAAGGTTGGTCAAGAAACGGGGGCAGAAAGCAGGCCTGAACTCAGCGGCCAACAGGCCCGTTCAACTCCTGGAGCGTCCGGTCTCCCTTTCCCCGGATCCAGTGGCTGTTCTGCTGGCGGAATACCTGCACGTTCAAGCCGAACTGTTCCCGGAACGCCTCCTCCACCCGGGCGGCTTTGTACCAGGATTTAATGTCCATGACCCCGGTATTATGTTGATTCCGGATGCTGCCCAGCAGCGTCTGGGACGCCAGGAAATGAGCGTGTCCGCCCTGTTCACCGGTTTCGGCCCCATTGGCCATAAAACGAAGGTGCAGACAGGGAAAGCTGTTGTTGAACCGATCCTGCAGGTCACCCACCAGTATGTTGTCATCAATAGGAAGAAGCATACGAAAGCGTTTTGGGAACCACTGCTCAAAAGGCCGCCTTGCCCTTGAGCTGGTCCGAGATTAAGATAATCAGGATACCGGCGAGCAGGTAAACCAGGTGCAGCCAGTGAAAGGCGCCCACCAGTAAAAATTGCCCCAGCATCCAGCCCACCAGTATCCAGCCGGCGGCCAGGGAGGCCGAATATGCCCGGGGATGGTGCCCCACCAGCAGGAACACCGTCGCCAGGCTGCAGCCGCCCACCAGGCCGGCCAGCAGCATGCCGGGAAAAAGATAGGTATGGAAGGGCGTGGCTTGGAGGAGCCCCGGCGGCAACCCCAGCAGGCCACCCTCAGGGTCAGCCACCAGCAGCAGGCCTGAGCAAAGCGCTGTTACGGTAACAAATGCCACCAGCAATGTCAGGAAGGATCTCATGGTATATCCATTTTAGAGTGAAAAAGATAATAGGCTCAGGATAGGGGTATACCCCAGACTGCTTTAAAGCCGGAAGGATAACCGTTGAGGCAGGTAAATAAAAATGGGGCGAGAAACAAAACCGAGCTGCAGGCGACGTCTGTAACATCCTTCCGGAAAAAGGCCGGAGGGGGCTTTCCTTTATCTGTTCCAAGCTCCGCTAAAGGATTCCTGCCCGGCAGTGACCCTTGATTGCGGGGAGCTTTCCAACCTGTCGAATGCCCATCTTTTGGAACTGTTCTCCTCATATTCTATGGTAAATAAAGCTGTATAGATCCGCTCGCTATTCCACCTGCCCGCATCCTGGAAAGGCGGGCTCTTTACAGGTGGCCGGATCCTGAATTGAATTTTATAAGTGCTATCCTGGACCTCGCAGGGATTAGGAAGGTATTGGCGGCACTCCTCTATTATTTCTTTTTCTTTATGGCCGCAATTAAAGTAAAGCATAATATCAAGGGATTAAAGGATTAAAGGTTCAAAAATGCAACGCTAAGCATGCTCTTCATCGTAGCATTATTGTAATTTACCCTGATTTACAGACGCTTTCCCGTAATAAAAAACAGCTCTTATTTTGATTTTCGTCAGGACTTCCCGTCCACCAGTTCGTCCTTCTTTGCGGGCTTTTAAAAAACAGCCGCCGGGTGCGGATCACCAGCAGGACCAGCATCTCGGTGAGCAGCAGCACGATCAGCACAATCAGGCTATCGGAGTATTCGTGCAACAGCAGGGACAGCCCTACGGCAAATACCAGCAGCAGCACCAGCGGGCTTTTGTACTGGGCCAGCAACAGGCGCAGGTCCTTGTACTTCCTGCTGCCCCCGGAGGGCGCTTTCCGGCACAGCCGCGTTGCGGCCTCTTTGCTGCTCAGGCCGGAGGCTGAGGTATCCAGTTCCCGGAAAAGCGCCTCGGCAGAAAGATTCCAGAAGGATTCATTGGGCTGCATGCCTGTGGTTTAAGATGGCGGGAAGAAGGTTGCAGGAGGCCTGTGGACCAGTCCGTGGTAAACCGGCCGTGTTCCCGGAGGGAAAGGACCAGGGAGTTCCGGTAGCTACGCGGGCATTCCCTGCGGACGGCCACCGTCCGTACACATCGGGGAAAAATACCACCCGCCCGGAAGGGTCGTACCAGGCTGTGCTGTACAGGACCAACAAAGGCACCGGAGCGGTGGCCGGCAGGGTCACCGGGCTTTGGTGGACCAAACAATTTCCCGTTAGCGTATCAATGGCCCCCGTATGGCCCTTCAGCAGCATCCGGGCGAGCTCCAGGGCCTTTTCTACCCGCATGCAACCATGGCTGAGGAAGCGCTGGCGCCGTAGGAAGCCCCCCTTCCAGGGCGTGTCGTGGAGGTAAACGCTGAAGGGGTTGGAAAAATTCAGCTTCACCAACCCCAGCGAATTATCGCAGCCGGTGGATTGCCGGATCATATAGGGAAAATTCCCCCGGCCCAGGGTCTGCCAGGGAACCGCCAGAGGGGAAACCAGCCGGCCTTGCTTGTCCAATACCTGGAAGTTATTGGCCTCCAGGTAGCCGGGATCCTGTTGGATCAGGGGCAGCAGTTCGCCTACGGCAATCTTTTGGGGCACATTCCAGTAGGGGTACAGCACCACCTCGGTGATGGCGCTGCTCAAAGTAGGGGTGGGTGTGGACGGTTTGCCGGCAATGATGCGGGAGGCCAGCAGCAACCGGTCCTGCCGGTAATAAAACAACGAAGCGGAAGGAATGTTTACCAGCACCAGGGCCCCTTTCTGCCGGGCTGTGTGCAGCCAGCGCAGGTAAAGCAGTGCGCGCTGCAGCGCTTCCCGGCGCCGGCTGAGGGGTACATCCAGGGCCCGTCGGGTTTCGGCACCTACCCGGCCGTCGGGGGGCAGGTTCAGCAACCGTTGTGCCTCCCGGATCAGGCCGGTAAAGGGCGGACCTGCGGGGGTGGCCACCGGGCGCGGGGTGATCCCGAGCTGGTAGAGCTTCTGCAACAGGGCCGCAGTATCGCTTCCCTTTTTGCGGGGATAAATCCGCACCTCCAGGAATGAACTGTCCCGCATGACCTGTTCGAAATGGACCAACAGTCGCTTCAGGGCCCGGTATTCCGTTGAGGTAGGCTCTAAGGAAGGGGGCAGAGCTGTAAAACGACCGCTTTCCAGCGCGGCCACGAGCAGCCCCGGCAACCTTTCGGTACCGGGCTGGTACCGCAGACCCTTATACGAAAGTGCAGGTGCCCCTCCCTGTTGTATATCCGCCAGGAAATGCAGGGCGGCATCGGTAAGGCGTAGATCGGCGGCCATGGAATCCCGGACCGAAAGAAGGGGCTGGCCGGTCACCACCGCAGGGATAAGGCCCTGCCGGTAGTCCGATTCCTGCAGGCCGAAGGAAGCGGCGTCCGCCAGCGCATGGAAGAGCTGGTTGCGAACGGCTGCCTGCCCGGGCCGTACCCAGGCTAACCGGAAATGGTAAAAGGCATAGAATTCCTTTACCCGCTCAGGGTACTTTAACCCCAGTGCTCCCGGTCCGGTTAGCCCATCGAGATATTGCCCCAGGCTTGCCGCGGTTACCTGGGCGCCGGCCGCATGGGAAAGCAAAAGGAGGAGCAGCTGGGCTGCCCCTAAAGCAAGGTGTCTCATTTTTTTTCGTTGCCGCCGGAGGAGCATGGCCCAAGGTCCTGCCGCTCACGGCAGGACCTTGGCGCAAAGCCCGCGGGCTATTGCACGGAAATTTGTTTCTGGGCTGCTTTTTTCAACGCCTCTTCCTTCTTGGGAAGCGTCATTTCCAATACCCCGTCGGTATAGCGGGCGTCGATCCGGTCCAACTGCACGTTGTCGGGAAGGGTAAAGCTGCGGCTGAAGGAGGAATAACTGTATTCCCGGCGGCTGTACTTTTCGGCTGCCGGTTCGGGAGTTTGTTCCTTTTCTGCGCTGATGGTCAGCACATTGCCATCGACATCGATGCGCAGGTCCTCTTTTTTCAGCCCGGGGGCCGCCAGGGACAGCTTATAGTCCTTCTCGCTTTCGGTAATGTTTACGGAAGGGACCGTCAGCATACGGGCCAGCCGCCCGCCGTTGGTGAACCATTCACTCCAGGGCTTGAAGAAATCGTCAAATACCGAGGGCAGCATGCCGCCTGTCCGGGTGATTTCGCTGGGCATAAAAACCTCCTTTTATTGGTGAATAATGAAGTGCCAGAGAACTATTCATCAGGGCCACGGTAAACCAGGTACGGAGCAGGCGCGTGGGACCCGCAGCAGCAAAGCATATATAGCCGCTCGACGGAAGCCGTTACAGTCCCAATGCGTTTCGCTGGATAAAAAGCTCATACAGCTTTTCCAGGACAAAGAGGAGCGCCTGTTTTACCAAACGCCAACCCAGCATCCCTGCCATCAGGGTGGTTACCCAGGCAAAGAAGGTAGGCGCGTCATAAGAAGGCAGGTGTTTAACGGATAAGCTCATAAAACAACGCTTTTAAATAGTAAGAAAAAGGCTGTTATGAAGGTGCCCGGTCGGGGGCACCGGTTCAGGGGGTACAAGGGAATGGTCGTTCAAAGAGAAGCTTTTCCTGGCCGGAATTCCCTGACTCCAGTCAGAAAGTTCCCTGACTGCACTCACCGCCAGCCTGCTGCAATTTTCTTATCTTAAGGGAACCTTCTGTTCCCTATGGAGCACTAATAAGCGCTGTAATATGGAACTGTACGTATCTGATCTGGCAGAAAGCACCACTCCACTTCACCTGCGCCGCCTGTTTGCCGTTTTTGGCAGGGTTCGCTCCGTCATGATCAGCCTGGAACCGGCCACCGGCCACTGCCGGGGCTTCGGACTGGTGGATATGCAGGAAGAGGAGGCCGCCACTGCCGCTCTCGGGAAGCTGCACGGTTTTTTACTGGCGGAACGGCACCTCAATGTACGGCCGGCCGGGGAAGCGGACAAAGCTTCGGCAGGGCCTGTTATTTGTGTATTGGTCCCTTTTGCCGGGATGATGGCCTTGTACCGGATCACCCGGACGGCCGCCAACCATTGCCTGGCCCGGTTGACGGCGCCGGGTGATCCCGAACACACGGCCTTTCCCTTCTTCTTGGAATTTCACAAGGAGAAGGGTAACTGGAAGTGCAGTACCCCCGACCACCCGGTCGCGCCCCTGATCTGCAAAGAGCTCAGCTTTGCCCTTACGTACGCATAGGGAGAAAGCCGGAAGCTTCCTAATTTTATCCCATGAACCCCACCCCACAGGAACTGGCCCGGCGCTTTCCCACCTTCGAAAAAGATTTGCTGGCTGAAATGGCCGAAGTAGGCGAAATCAGGTTTTTTAAGGAAGGCGACGCGCTGCTGCGCACCGGCCAATACATCCGCTCCACCATGCTGATCCTGGAGGGACTGGTCAAGATTTACCGCGGCGACGAGGAAGGCGTTGAGTTCTTTATGTACTACCTCGACAGCGGCAAGCCCTGCGTGCTTTCGCTGATGTGCGCCCTTAAACAGGATACCTCGGAACTGATGGCAAAAGCGGTGACCGATGTGACGGTACTGGTCATCCCGCTTTCCTACATGGACCAGTGGATGAGCCGGTATAAAAGCTGGAGCCAGTTTGTGCTGGGGGCTTACCGGGAGCGCTTTGAAGAACTGCTGCAAACCATTGATCATATCGCTTTCCGCAACATGGACGAGCGCCTCGTGTTTTACCTGCGCCGCCACCAGGAAACCCTCAAAACCAACCTCATTACCCTCTCCATTACCGAAATCGCCCAGGAGCTCAACTCTTCCCGCGAAGTCATCTCCCGCCTGCTGAAAAAACTGGCGGAAAAGGGCGTCATCCGACAACACCGCTCCCATATCGAGCTGCTCAACCTCGGCGCCCTGCCCTCGTGACCTGGGTCACGAAAAGCCTCGGCCCTGCTCCGGAGCTTTGCCGACATGAATAGCGCAACAGAAATCTGGGGTTATCTCGCTTCCGCCTTGATTGGTATTTCATTGGGGCTGATCGGTGGTGGCGGCTCCATCCTCACCGTTCCGGTCATGGTTTATTTATTCGGGCTCCAGCCCCTGCTGGCCACCTCTTACTCGCTGTTCATCGTGGGCGCCACCAGTATGATCGGTGCCGTCACTCATTACCGAAAGGGCCTGGTGAACGGCAAGGCCGCCCTGTACTTCGGCCTTTCCTCTATGGTCACCGTTTTTCTTACCCGGAAGTTCCTTCTCCCTGCCCTGCCCAAAGAAATCGCCACCATTGGCGGATTTACCCTGACCCCATCACTGCTGACCATGGTGCTCTTTGCCATCCTGATGTTGGCAGCCTCCATCAGCATGATCCGGGGCGGCAGCAAAGAAGCGCCGGAAACACCCTGTACCCACTGTGAACGGTTCATTAAACTGCTGGGTTATGGCGTGGCCATTGGGGGGATCACCGGCCTGCTGGGCGCCGGAGGGGGCTTTTTGCTGATCCCCGCCCTGGTCTTTTTGGTAAAAATGCCCATGAAAAAAGCGGTCGGCACCTCGCTGCTCATCATTGCGGTCAACTCCCTGGTGGGCTTTGCCGGCGATACCGGCCACGTTGCCATCAACTGGTCCTTTCTGCTCACCATCAGCGCCATTGCCGCAGGGGGCATTTACCTGGGCGGCCTGCTGGGTAAAAAGATCGACGGGGCAAAACTGAAAAAGGGCTTTGGCTGGTTTGTGCTCCTGATGGGTATTTACATACTGATCCGAGAGCTCTTGCTCGTCCCTTAACCCCTCCATCTTCCGGATATATTCCCCGTGACCAAGGTCACGAATAATCCCTGTCACCATCCGCAATTTTACATCCTCAAACAAAAACAGGAAAAAATCACTTATGAAAATAGAACAGATTTATACCGGCTGCCTCGCCCAAGGCGCTTATTATATCGAAAGTGAAGGCGAAGCCGTGGTCATCGACCCGCTGCGGGAAGTGGCGCCTTACATCCAAAAAGCCGAAAAGGCCGGCGCGAACATCACCTACGTGCTGGAAACTCACTTCCATGCCGACTTTGTTTCGGGACACGTGGACCTTGCCCGCAAAACCGGCGCCGCCATCGTTTATGGCCCACTTGCCAACCCGGCCTTCGCCGCGCATATTGCACAAGACGGGGAGGAACTGAAGGTAGGAAACCTAACCTTCAAGGTGCTGCATACCCCAGGTCACACCCTGGAAAGTACCTGCTACCTGCTGTGCGACGAAAGCGGTAAAGAAGTGGCCCTGTTTTCCGGCGACACCCTGTTCATCGGTGATGTAGGGCGGCCTGACCTGGCGCAGAAAGCGGCCCACCTGACCCAGGAGGAGCTGGCCGCCACCCTGTACGATTCCCTGCGCAGCAAGATCATGCCGCTGCCCGACGACCTCATCGTGTACCCTGCCCACGGTGCCGGCAGCGCCTGCGGCAAGAACATGAGCAAAGAAACCACTGATACCCTGGGGAACCAGAAAAAAACCAACTACGCCCTCCGTGCCGATATGACCAAAGAAGAATTTGTACGGGAAGTGACGGAGGGACTGGCGGCTCCGCCGGCCTATTTCCCGTTGAACGTACTGCTCAACAAAGAGGGGTACGACAGCATCGACGTGGTGATGAAGCGGGGCCGGCAGGCGTTATCCCCGGAAGCCTTTGAAGCGGCAGCCAATGAATCCGGCGCCCTGGTCCTCGACACCCGGGATCCCGGTGTTTTCGCAGAAGGCTTTATTCCTAATTCCATCAATATCGGCATTGACGGAGGATTTGCCCCCTGGGTCGGCGCGCTGATCCCCGATATGGGGCAGCCCATCCTGGTGGTGGCCGATGCAGGCAGGGAGGAAGAAGTGATCACCCGCCTGGCCCGTGTAGGCTATGATTACACCATCGGCTACCTGGAGGGAGGCTTTGCCGCCTGGAAGGCCACCGGAAAGGAAATGGACAGCGTTACCTCGGTAAGTGCGCAGCAGCTGGCCCAAAAGTTACAGGAAGGACCGGTCACCATCCTGGACGTGCGCCAGCCGGGCGAATACACGAGCGAACATGTACCCGGTGCCCACAACCTGCCCCTGGATAATGTGAATGAGCACCTGTCGGGGTTAGACAAGGACGCGCCTTATTATGTGCACTGTGCCGGCGGCTACCGCTCCATGATCTTTAATTCCATTTTAAAGGCAAGGGGATTCCGAAACCTCATTGACGTCCGGGGTGGGTTCAAGGCCATCAGGGAAAGCGGCAGCATTCCCGTAACCGGCTATGTTTGTCCCACCACCCTCCATAAAAAGTAATCCGGCAAATGATCATGGAACTTAAACTTTAAAATTTCCTGCATGCTTGAACTCATAAGGCAACCCTGGCCCTGGTATATTGCCGGCGCCCTGATCGGACTCATTGTTCCCGCACTGCTCGTTCTTGGGAACAAGCACTTCGGTATTTCTGCCAACCTGCGCCATGCCTGTGCGGCCTGTTTTCCCGCCGGTATCCCGTTTTTTAAATATGACTGGAAAAAGGAAACCTGGAACTTCTTTTTCGTGGGCGGCATCCTCGTGGGCGGTTTTCTGGCAGCACAATTCCTTTCCAATCCCGGACCGGTGCAGGTGCACCCGGCCCTGGCAAAGGAACTGGGTGCGTACGGCATCCGGGATATGGGCCACCTGATCCCTCCGGAGATCTTCAGTTTCGAAAGCCTGCTTACCCTGAGAGGGCTGATCCTGCTGGTGGGTGGCGGCTTTTTGGTGGGCTTTGGCGCCCGCTATGCCGGCGGCTGTACCTCCGGCCATGCCATCATGGGCCTGAGTAACCTGCAGCTGCCCTCCCTCATTGCCACGATTTCTTTCCTGGCAGGCGGTTTCCTGATGGCCAACCTGATCCTGCCTTTATTGTTACGGCTGTAACGGCCGTTCAACCGCAAACCCGTTCTTTTCCTGATTCTTAAATACACAAAAATTTAGGCAAATGACCCTGACCAAAATACCCCCGGAACCTTCCGGATCCACCCGGGCGGAAAGCCGCAGCCCTACAGATTTTGAAGTCCGTTCCCCCGACACGGTAGGCGGGAACGAATTCCGCAGGCAGCCCCCCTGGTGGTACCACCTCAAATACGCCGCCGTTGGCCTTGTGTTCGGCCTGGTGTTCGTCAAGGCGGAAGTGATCTCCTGGTTCCGCATCCAGGAAATGTTCCGCCTGCAAAGCTTTCATATGTACGGGGTGATCGGGACCGCTGTATTGGTCGGCATCATTTCGGTGTGGCTGATCAAAAAATTCAAGATAAAAACCATTCAAGGCGAGCCTATCGAGTTCCATCCCAAAAAATTCCACAAAGGCCAGGTATACGGCGGGCTGCTCTTCGGTCTGGGCTGGGCCATGACCGGCGCCTGTCCCGGCCCGCTGTTTGCCCAGATTGGCACCGGTGCGCTTGTTGTATCGGTGGTACTGGGGAGTGCTCTTGCCGGCACCTGGGTGTATGGTTATATCCGCGAAAAGCTGCCGCATTAAATAAGCCGGGATGAGAAAAGGCCGATGGAAAACGCAACATCCTCCATTGGTTTTTGTATACGTTTAGCTATAAGTTCGTTTGTACCCTGTGATAAAAGTCACGGTGAAGCATTCCGTGATGCCGCGGATCCACGGGTCGCTTCTATTGCTGGCCGGGATCGAAAATAACCGGTTTAAAGAGCGGCAGGTAATAAACATCAAATCCCTGGTACAAAACAAAATTGCCGAACTGGACGAATCGATCCGGTCAAAAGCCTTAAACGTAGACCTTGACCTGGAGGAGGAAAGGGTGGGCATGGACCCGCAACTGGCCGATCTCCTGATGGACAAATTGCTGGGCAATGCTATCCGGCATACCGACCAGGAAGGTTCCATACGCATTATCTCGTTGGAACGGTTACTCTTCATCTGTAATTCAGGCCAGCACCCATTGAACAAAGAACAGCTTTTTAACCGGTTGTATCCACCGGAGGTGCCCCGCAAGCCAGGACTGGGCTTGGCCATTGCCCGACAGATCTGCGACGAGCATGGATTTGCCCTCGATTATGATTATAAAGAAGGCCAGCACCTCTTTTTTATTAATTTTTAAGGGGGCGAAGCGGCAGGCTCCTGTTGCGGAACAGGTGGGGCATAACGCTGAGGAAAACCGTGTTGTGGCGGGCGCTGTCCCTTTGCATATAGGGCCGGATGATGCTGGGCTGCCCCTGCCCTTGGCTTAACTGATTCCAATAAATGGGAAAAGATACCAGAAAGGGACTGCCTCCTGTGTGTAAAACAGGAGGCAGTCCCTTTGCTTTATGATTGCTGACGGTTTGCCGTCAACCTTTGCTTATTTGACAATGGTGAAGCTCACCGAGTAGGTCGAACCGATGGCAGCGCCCATCTTGGCCTTGGTACCCGAGTAAGGGGTGGACTTCAGGGTATAGCTTCCGGTGCCGGCGCTCCAGGAGTAGTAATCGCCGTTGCGGTTATCGCCAAAGAGGGCATAAGGGATGGCATCATCATAACGGGTCTCGCTCTTCGAACCGCTCAGTACCATCTTCACCACGCAGGAAGTACCATTGGCCAGGTTGGCGCGGATGCTGAACTTGTTGGTGCCTGCTTTGGCAATGCTGATGGCTGCACCGGGAGCAATGGTCATGATGTCCTTATCGGTATCCGCGTTGACCAGGGTATAGCTCACTACCTGCTGCGTACCTGTTGTGGTGGTAGTAGTCGTAGTGGTGGTAGTAGTCGTAGTGGTGGTAGTGGTCTTTGTGGTATCGGTAGTGGGGGTTGTCGGGGTGGTCACTACAACTGTATCCGTAGTCGGCGTTGTGGGTGTGGTAGTGGGCAGTGCGGACCGCATGTCGGCAAGGGTGGCATTGGCGTTACCTACACGGATGTTGTCGAAATAAAGCACCCGGGAAGACCTGCTGGAGGATTTATCCAGGAAGGAAGCTTTGTACAGGCCGATCTTCCATTTGGGAAGCTTCAGGTGCATGTTGCGGCCCACGATGTTGTGGATCTTCACGCCGTCGCGCCATACTTCGATCAAACCGTCGGAACCGGTGGAGTGTACAATGTGGAATACGAACTCGTGCCATTTGTCCTTGTCGATCTTCTGGAAGGTAGCAGGGCCGTCGGTGGCTACGCTGCCCGAAGCGCCGAGGGAAGCGGCGAACAGGTCATATTTTTTCAGGGTGGAAGAGCCGGAAGGAGGCGTTACTTCCAAAAATACTTTATCGCTCTGGGCGCGGATGGTGGTTTCGTCGGAGCCGTCCTCGAACCACTGGTTGATACAGTCGCGGGTGTCATCCAGTTCAAAGCCTGTGGAAGGGAAATAGGCGGCAAAGGAGTACCAGGCGTTCTTGGTAAAGCCCGGCCATTCCGAACCGCGGATGATGGTGACTTCAGAACGGATTTTCCCGGAGGAGCCTACGAGGGGCTGGTCCTTGCGGATCTCGAAGCGAACGGATTTGTTGCCCTGGAATGCGGGGTTGGTGGGGAAGGAGAAGGTCCAGTCGGTCAGGCAGTTTTCGATGCCGCCGCCGAAAGCGGTGAAGGGGCTGGTGCCTTCCATGGTTTCTTCCAGGTACAGGTTGGCGCTGGGGCTGGCATAGGCCGAAGCCACGGTATTGGCGGCGTCCAGGGAGGCCGGTTGCTGTGTGTCTTTTTTAGAACAGGCAAACAAGGAAGCAGCTACGAGTACGGAGGAGATTACGGTTTTTCCTTTGGAAAGCAAATTTCTTTGGTTTTTCATGAGGTCGATCGTTAGCGAATTTTCAAATAGGGTTGTAAGTAAACTATTGATGCTCAGTTGCTTTCAGGGTATCGGATTGTTTGATGACTCAAAATTACAATGGACGAGCTGACCTCAGCCGTATGAATCGGTGAACCGGGGATTGTGGGAGTTGGAAAAGCGCTACCATACGCCGGATAGAGCAGGACGGCTGGAATCGAACTCTGCAAATATGAGCGCGGAATGCCTGACAAGAAACTTATATGGAAAGTCAGGGATCGGATGCTTCTAAATCCCGCCTGCTGTACCCACCGTGCCGCATAGGGTTTCCTGCCCGGGTTGATCGTATATTCGGTGCCTAAGGCCTATGCGACACGGCAAAATATGCCGGCTTCCCAAGGATTTTGGAAATTGCCGGTACTGCCCTGTTGCAAAAAGAGCGCCTCCAGGCAGTGCCTCCCCGGACAGGAGTACCGCCGGTAATGTTTATCCATAACCGATTATATCTATGTTCCAGAGCATTATTCGTACAGACCGGCAGGAGACCACGGTTTTGATCCGCCTGATGGTCGGGGCGGTCTTTTTTTCGGAAGGAATCCAAAAATTTTTATTTCCCGACAAGCTCGGTGTAGGGCGCTTTACCAGGATAGGCCTGCCCCATCCCGGCTCCCTGGCTCCGTTCGTCGGCTCCTTCGAGGTGGTCTGCGGGTTGCTGGTTTTCTCCGGGCTGCTGACGCGGCTGGCGGCGGTTCCGCTCATCGCCATTATGCTGGTAGCGATAACTGTTACCAAGATCCCGATGCTGGCCAGCGAAGGCTTTTGGCATATGGCCCATGAAAGCCGTACCGACTGGGCCATGCTGCTGGGCAGTATTTTTTTACTTATAAAAGGGGGCGGTGCCCTATCCGCTGACCGCCAGCTGCAACGATTATGAGCAATCATTCTTCCTTGCGGGAAGTAGCCCGCCTGTTCCTGAAACTGGGGGTGATCGGCTTCGGTGGCCCTGCCGTGCACATCGCCCTGATGGAAGAAGAGGTGGTGCGCAAACGCGGCTGGATGGACCACCAGCACTTTCTCGACCTGGTGGGCGCCACCAACCTCATCCCCGGGCCCAACTCCACCGAGATGACCATGCACATCGGCCACGAGCGGGCCGGCTGGAAGGGGCTGGTGGTGGCGGGCTGCTGTTTTATTTTCCCCGCGGTGCTCCTTACTGCCGCCTTTGCCTGGGCCTACCGCGTCTACGGCACGCTGCCCGCGGTACAGCCTTTTATTTACGGCATCAAGCCCGCCATCATTGCCGTCGTGGTGGCGCTGATGATCGGCCTGGGAAGAAAGGCCCTGAAAAGCATTCCACTGGGTATCATTGGCTTGGGATCGGCCCTGGCCGTTCTGGCCGGGTGGAACGAGATCGCTGTTCTTTTTGGAGCCGGACTTATAGGCGCCTTGCTGCACCTGGCAGCTTCCCGCAGGGACCGGGCGAATGGCCTGCTTCCTTTTGTGTTGTTGCAGGCCCCCGGCTCCCTGGGTATATCAGCAGCGAAACTGTTCTGGATCTTTTTGAAGATCGGTTCGATCCTCTACGGCAGCGGCTACCTGCTGTTTGCCTTCCTGGACGCAGAACTGGTGGGCAAAGGCCTGCTCACCAAACAGCAGCTGATCGACGCCATTGCCGTGGGGCAGTTTACCCCCGGGCCCGTTTTTTCCTCCGCCACCTTCATCGGCTGGCAAATCGGCGGCTTTCCCGGAGCACTTGCCGCCACCGTGGGCATCTTCCTGCCCTCCTTCCTGTTTGTCGCCTTCCTCAATCCCCTGATCCCCCGGCTGCGGAGCTCCCCCCTGATGTCCGCTTTCCTGGATACCGTCAACATCGCGTCCATCGCCATTATTTTATCAGTGGTAGTGGAAATGAGCCGGGCTACCCTGCTGGACTGGCGTACGGTGCTGATAGCCGTGCTCAGCTTTATTGTTACGTTCTCTTTTAAGAAGTGGAATACGGCCTTTATCATCCTGGGCGGGGCAGTACTGGGATATGTCTTATCCCTGCTCTGAGAGCAACGGGGCATTTCCTGAAAAAGGGGAGAAACCTCTGCGGCGCATTTTCCCTTCCCCGGGTCCTTTTATTCCCGGTCCCATCCAAGGCAGCGCGCAGTCCGCGGGCCAGCTGCTCCGCAGGGTCTAATACTTGCTTACCCAAGTGGGCATAGGAACAGTCCGCATGCTACGGCAACTTTTTCCGGACGATTTAATTTCCAACTGAAAAAGAGGCGGAACAGCAGCATGTGAATGCGGTATTTCCCGATGCCGTATCGGCAGTTTTCGAACCGCTCCCGCTGTTTCCGGACAGTCGTGCACTGGCACCAAACCATGTTTTTATAGCGGAAAGAGCGACGATTTTGGGATTATATTGGACCGTCACCAGGGCTGAGTCCTCGTCCCAGTAAGCGGATTTAATGCCCTGCTGTCCCAGTACCCTGATGACGGTTCTTTTCATCATTGAGGCCGCGCCCCTGGCCTCGAAAGTGTCGATGGTGAATATCGGGGTAAAGTTCCGGAGCGAACGCTTTGTGTCCTGGGCCTGGCAGAGCAGGGAGAGCAGAAGACCAAGGGCCAGCAATGGGAAAGGTTTCATGTTCCTTGTTTTAATAGGCAGGCATGGATAATGTAGGTAAGCTCCTGTTCTTTCCTTTTATACAGAGGGAAACAGGCCCTAATAAAAATACAAATCCTGCAGGGGCCGGAACATGACCCTATCCCCTTTCCCGGGCAGACATTTATCAGCCCGTATTTCTTGCAGTGCCCTGCGGCCTCCTTATTTCAGCTGTAACAGGCCGGCATTGAACGCTACGATAATGGTACTTAAGCTCATAAGCACCGCTCCCATGGCGGGACTCAGCACAAAGGCCGGGTACAGCACCCCGGCCGCCAGCGGCAGGGCCACCACGTTATAGCCCACCGCCCAAAACAGGTTCTCCACCATCTTGCGGTAGGTCGCCCGGCCAAAGGAGATCAGCCGCACCACCTCCTGCGGGTCGCTGTTCACCAGGATGATGTCGGCGGTTTCCGCCGCCACATCCGTTCCCGAACCCACTGCGATGCCCACGTCGGCCTGCGCCAGCGCCGGCGCGTCGTTGACCCCGTCGCCGGTCATGGCCGTTACTTCACCGCGCCCCTGGAACTCCCGCAGGATCTCCTGCTTCTGGTGCGGCAGCATGCCGGCCCGGTAGCCGTCCATGCCCAAGGCTGTGGCCACCGAAGCGGCAATCCGCTCATTGTCCCCGGTGACGAGCCAGGACTTGATGCCCATCTTTTTGAGCGTGGCAATAGCGCCGGCCGAACTTTCCCGGATGGCATCGGCCAGGGTGATCAGCCCTGCTACCTCCCCGTCCACCAGCACGTAGACCACGGTTTCGCGGTCCCCATCCACTTCCGCGGGCAGAGTCGGCAGCTGCCGGTGCTCCTTCCCAAAATAATTGGGCCCTGCGACCACCACTTTTTTACCCCTGACCGTTCCGGAAACCCCTACGCCCTGCTCATAGGAAAAGCCTTCCGACTTCTCTAAAGGAAGGCTTTTCTCCTTCAGTTTTCTGAGGATGCCCCTGCCGATGTAGTGTTCGGAGTGCTGCTGCACGGCGGCGGCATACTGCAGGACTTCATCTGCCGAATACTGGTCCGACAGCGCCAGCAGCTTTTGTACCTCGTGCGCTCCTTTGGTCAGGGTGCCGGTCTTGTCAAAAATGATGGTGGTGAGTTTCCGTGCCTGTTCAAAGGCGGTGCGGTTACGGATCAGCAGCCCGCTCACCGCCGCCCTGGTGGTAGAAATGGCCACCACCAGGGGAATGGCCACGCCCAGGGCATGGGGGCAGGAAGTGACCATGACCGTTACCAGCCGCTCCAAGGCAAAGGCCAGGTCTCCCTCACGGTAGTACCAGTAGATGAAGGTGACCAGCCCCAGCACGATGGAAATAATGGTGAGCCAGCGGGCCACGCGGTCCGCCAGGTTCTGGGTGCCCGATTTGGCACTCTGGGCGGAGGTGACCAGCGTCACCACCTTTTGCAGGTAGCTCTCCGGCCCCACACCGGTAACGTGCAGGCGCAGCATCCCGTCGCCGTTGAGGGAGCCGGCGATCACTCCCGCGCCCTTTTCTTTTTTCACCGGTACGCTTTCCCCGGTCAGCATGCTCTCATTCACATAGGACTCCCCTTCCAGCACGTGGCCATCGGCGGGAATCTTTTCTCCCGGCCTCACCACCACCACCTCGCCGCTTTTCAGCTCCTGCAGATGAATGTCCTCCACGGCGCCATCCCTTTCCACATGGACCGTGGAGGGCAGCAGGGCAATGAGGGATTCCAGGGCCTGGGAGGCGGACATCTGGGAGCGCATTTCCAGCCAGTGGCCCAGCAGCATGATGTCAATCAGGGTGGCCAGCTCCCAGAAAAAGTCCATGCCCTTAAGGCCGAAGACCACGGCCACGCTGTAGAGAAAGGCGACACTGATGGCCACGGCCACCAGCGTCATCATGCCCATCGCACGGTGCCGCAGCTCCTGCACCATCCCGCGCAGGAAGGGAGCGCCGCCATAGCAGTAGACTATGGTGCCGAGCCCCAGCAGCAAAAAGGTATCGCCCCGGAAGCGGAGCTCAAAACCGGCCCACCGCTGGATCATTTGCGACAGGGCCAGGATGGGAACGGTCAGCACGAGGCAGATCCTGAAGCGCTTTAAAAAGTCTTCGGTGTGGTGGCCCGCATGCTTGTCGTGCGTACCGCCCGGCGCGGCTCCGTGCTGCCCGCCGTGAGCGGTAGGACCCTCCCCTTTCGTGGCCGGCGTATCTCTGGCCCCGGCTGGGTGGTGGGAATGATTTTGGTGGTCGTGTTCGTGTTCCATAAAAGAGGTTTTATGATGCCCTACGGTGTACCAATCGGTTTAGGATTCCTGTTATACTTTCGGCTGCCACCTAATTACCCGGCGGGCGGAAACGATCCTTTTTGATAAATCGCTGCGGTCCTGTCCGGTAAAGGGACGGTGTCAATAGGTCAGCGTTACCCCCGCGCCCAGTCCCATATCGCTGTCGTAATGAGCGGAAAGCGCCAGCCATTTAGAAAGAATATAGCGCAGCCCCGCCATATATTCTTTGTCGGTATTGCCCATGAAGTTCATCCGCAGCCGCCGGGTGAGCGGAATATCTTCACGGCTGAGCTGGAACCGGAACTTCCCGTTCCCGTCCACCCGGGCATCGGCCTGCACCAGCCAGGGCAGGGTGTATTGTACCCCTGCCACCACTGTTTTGCGGTTGTTCTTGTTGCTGGCCTGTCCAATCAGGTTCGTGCCTTCCGCGGCATCGTGCCCTTTGCCGTCCAGTTTCTTATAATGGTAATCGAAGCCCACGTAGGGAAACCACCACTGGTTGACGCCCAGGTAGCGGCCGATCATGGTTTCGCTTTCAAAGCCGTGATGGGGATTAAGGCCCATGTGCCAGATCTGCTGCAGGGCATAGCGGTTGGAAGAAAGCATGGCCTCGCCGTCGCTGCCGTTAGACTCGATACCAGCCCGCACCATCAGGTGGCGCATGGTATTATCCTTTTTGAACATCCGGTAGGCTTTGGCTTTATCGGGCAGCTCGGGGTTGGGCGGCGAATTTTCATACGTAAAGACCCGGCCCATGCCGGCCATCATGTGAAAGAGGATATGGCAGTGGAAGAACCAGTCGCCGCTTTGGTTGGCAGCAAACTCGATGGTGTCGGTTTCCATGGGCATGATGTCCAGCACGTTTTTGAGCGGGGCGTATGCGCCCCCGCTGTTCACCACCCGGAAGTCATGGCCGTGCAGGTGCATGGGGTGGCGCATCATCGAATTGTTGGTCAGCACCAGGCGCAGGACCTCTCCCTGGCGGATCAGGATGCGGTGGGATTCATTGACGGTTTTATTGTCCAGCGTCCAGACGTAGCGGTTCATATTGCCGGTCAGGGTGAAGTGCAGGGTTTTGAGCCCCAGCCTGGGCAGAGTGGTCTTTACCGGGGACCGGAGCATATCGTAGTTCAGGGTGAGGAAACCGGAGCTGCCGCCGATGTGGTGCTGGTGTTCCTGCTCACCCGAAGAATCCACGGGCATGCTGTCGCCATCGGTACCCGGGCCAGCGAGTTCGGGGTACATGACGGCATTCATGTCCATTTTCTGGTTGCTCATCTGCATGCCCATATCCTTCATGGTGCCATTGGTGCGCATCATGGCGTTCATCATCTGCATGCCCTCGAAGTACTTCAGCCGCGGCAGCACGGGCGCCGGCATTTTCATGCCCTCGCCCAGCCAGAGCGAGGCCGCGCCGGTCCGGTCTTCGGAAGTGGCCCGCAGCTCATAGCTCCTATTCCCCGGCACAGTCACCAGCAGGTCCACGGTTTCCGCCGGGGCCACAATCAGGCGGTCTACCGCAACGGGCACCACTTCGTTGCCGTCATGGCCCACCACGGTCACCTTGCCCCCGCTGTACTGCAACCAGAAGTAGGAAGAGGCTCCCGCGTTGACCACGTGCATCCGCAGCTGATCGCCCGCCTTCAGCCCCGCCACCGAATTCTGGGGCCGGCCATTGGCCAGGAAGCGGTCGTAAAACACGTCGGAAACATCCATGGCCTTCATCCGCTTCCATTCGTTGAGCAGCTTGGTGCGCAGGTGGCCTTCCCCTATGGCTTCGGCATAGCTCTGGGTGCTGCCTTTTTTAATGGAAAACCAATCGTTGGCCGTGCGCAGGCGCCGCTGGATTTGGGTGGGCCGCTCGTCGGCCCACTCGCTCAGCACCAGGGTATAATGCTGCTCTCTGTCCTTTTTGCCAGCGGTATTTTGCCCCTCCTGTCCTTCTCCCCGTGGCTTGAAGATCAGGGCGCCGTACATGCCGGACTGCTCCTGCAGGGCGGAATGCGAATGGTACCAATAGGTGCCGTTCTGCACTACGGCAAACTTATAGAGGTGCGTTTCGCCGGGCCCGATGCGGGCAGTGGTCAGGTAGGGAACCCCGTCAAATTGGTTGGGCAGGATCACGCCGTGCCAGTGGAGGGAGGTCTCTTCCTTTTTCAGGCGGTTGTGCAGGTAAATCTCCGCCGTATCGCCTTCGGTAAAGGTGAGGGTCGGCGCGGGAATGGAGCCGTTGATGGCCACGGCATGCTTTCGCTTGCCGGCAAAGTTGACCAGCGTGTCGGTCACGTACAGGTCGTAGCGCACCGTTTTTCCTTTTTGCAGAAAAACTGCCGGCTTTTCTGTTTCGGCCCCGCTGTCCTCCTCCTGCGGCATCTGATGCATATGGTGTTGATGCGCCGCGGCAGCGGTGTCCGTTTTCATATCCTCTTCCTTACCCTCCTTTTCCCGGTGCAGCGAGTCCGCCGGCGGCTTTACTGCCGGCTTTACCTCCTGTTTGGCAGGGGCGGCCCGTTTCGGCGCGGCGGGCTTTGGAGCCGCCACCCGGATGGTCTTTTTCACCAGGTCCATCCCGCAAATGGGACAGGTACCGGGGCGGTCCTTCCGAACCTGCTCGTGCATGATACAGGTATAGATCACCTTCTGAATCGTTTTCTGTGCTCCCGCAAAAAGGGAGACGCTTGCCAGCAACGCCACCAGGATCATCTTTTTCATGTCTTTTCTTTTTGGATTCATTGATTATTGCCTCATGCCCGGTTACCTGATCTCTTCTTTGACAGTGCCGCACGTAAGCATTTCCTTTCCGAGGTAGGGGTTGCGGATCTCTTTGGTTTCGCTCACCCAGCCGGCCCCTTTGTTCTTGTTGTACATGGGGCAGAAATCCAGGTACAGGGTGCCCCCGGTGCCTCCTGCCCTGGCCAGCTCGTACACCTCCTGGCTGAGGGTTTCGAAATGCTCCCGCTGGTGGTGGATGTTGCCCCCGTTGGCCCCGATATGTTCCGCATGTTCTTTCATGTCTTGCTGAACCTCGGCAAATACTTTTTTCTGCTCCTCCTTCAGGGCCGGAATCGCTACATTGCCAATGACGACCGCAAGGTCCGTTCCTGCTACCGCAGCGCTCTTTCCATTGTCATCGGCCAGGGCATTTTTGATTTTAAGATAAGCGGCGATCACCTCTCCGGTGGGTGCCGTTACCGCCTGGTCCGCCGTGTCGAGGGCGGTGGGGGTGCCGGCGGTATCGGCACTGCCGGGGGCGGCTTTGTTGGAGGTGCCGGAATTACTGTTGCAGGCGGTAAAGCCCAGGGCGGCTGCCGCCAGGGAGATCATCAGGAATGTTTTCATGTTGCTGTGAATGATTAGGGGATATATGAAATAAAAGCATAGGGTAAAGCCTCCGGGCCAAAGGCCCCGGACCGCCCCTTAACATCAGGGTTGCAGGGTGGCCACCACCTGGCCGCAGGTAAGCATGCTGCTGCCGTAATAGGGGTTTTGAACGGCTTTTTCCGCGCTGAGCCAGTAGGCCCTTTTCATGGGACAGTACAGCTTATAGACCGGCTGGGCCGTCAGCCGCACCGATGCGGCCACAGCCGCCAAATTTTGGGAAAGGTTCGCAAACAGCGAGCGCTGCTTTTGGAGGTCTTTGGTCGTGGACAGGGCCGTGGCATCTTTCAGCAGGGCATTGATATTCCCTTCCGAAATGAACTTGTAATCAACGGTATTCAGCGTCTGGAGTAATTGCCCGGCGGTGGCCGAGGCAGTGGCGGCATCGCCGGCTACCAGCGCGTTTTTCAGGTGGTAGTAATGCAGGAGCAAGCCGGAAGCATGCCCGGTAGTGTCCTGCGCAAAACCCAGCAGGCCGGTGGCCATGAGGATAGTAAAGAGGATCTTTTTCATTTTTATTGATTTTCTGTTGGAAATAGGGCGATTACGGGCAGGGCAAAGCCTGCCTTTTCCAGGCAGAAAATCAAATCTGGAAGGAGCGGATGGTGATCCGGATGTCGGTATCGTTGAGAAAACAACTTCGTCGGAAAAATTGGAGGCGGGAACCTACGCCGGGGTCCTGTGTTTCCGGGGCGGATAAAAACAGCAGGCTAATGTCCGAGAGCCACAGCACCGGGACCTCAGGCGCCGGGGTTTCGCCGGAAACCTGCTTATCCTGTTGGGCTAGCCGGGTCACATCTCCTGAACAGCAGTCTTCTTTCCCTGCAGCAGAAAAATGGGCCACTGCCCCAATGTCCTGGTGCCGGCCGTGGGCAGCTGCTCCGTGCACGTGCCGTTTGCCCTGCTCATGCCTTCCAGGAACAGGTTTGCTCTGGGCATGCCCAGCCTGACCGTGATGGTGCCCGCTGTTATAGCCCAGGTCCATGCCCACCGAACAGGCAAAGCCCGCCAGGGTATTTAAGGAAAATACCAGCAGCAGCACCAGGGCCCTTATCCTATTTTTTTGTGTGCGGGTCATTGAACGAGCTCCAAAGGTATAGGGAGAAGAAGGATATGCTGTTATAAAATTCTGCTGCGGTTTTATATCTTATTGAGCTTTGGGGGCACCCTTCTGGAAAAGGGTAACCCCTTAGCCAGTTTTATCGTTTGTTGGCCTTCAGCCAGTCAGCCATTTCCTGGATCTCCTTGGTCTGGGTCTCTACCATATGGTTGGCCATGGCCTTCAGCAGGA
The DNA here is from genome assembly GCF_037132455.1 of Huijunlia imazamoxiresistens. Lineage (NCBI taxonomy): Bacteria > Pseudomonadati > Bacteroidota > Chitinophagia > Chitinophagales > Chitinophagaceae > Huijunlia > Huijunlia imazamoxiresistens. The sequence continues at coordinate 54,170 of NZ_JBBBEI010000012.1, forward strand.
TGTTGTTACCGTGGTGCAGGTAAGCCGATGCGTTGTCGATCGCCGCTTCGTGGTGCACGATCATCAGGGTGGCAAAATCATTGTCAATATCGCCGGTGATGAGCTGCACATCAGCGTTTTTACCCATTTTCATCATGCCTTCATGGTGCTCCATGGTAAACTCCATATCCGTATTGTCTTTGACCAGGGTGAGCAGGATCGCACTGAGCTGCTGGATCTCCGATTGCTGCTCGTTAATGATCTTCTGGGCTACGCGCTTGAGTGAATCGTTTTTCCCTTCCTGCAGCTCCAGGTTGGCCATGTCAATGGCGCCCTGCTGGTGCACCCGCATCATACGGGCAAAGTCGATTTCCGGGTCATTGGCAACGGGCACGGTGTCCATACGGCTCATCATCTGGTGCATCAGGGTCATCATTCGGTTGGCGTCGTGGTCCTGCAGCTCGATGCCGTCATCGTCCTTGTTACACGCAAACAGGAAGGCTGTGGCCAGCAGGGCAAAGAAGAGTTTTTTCATCATCTGTGATTTTATGGTTCCGAAAGGATTGCCGGGGATGTGCCCGGCAGCCGTTCTCCTGTATCCCTTCATGGGAAGAGAAAGCGGAGGGTTCGGGGACGAGGCCTAAAAAACATGCCATTTCAGAATAGGGCAGTGGCCGGCGCCCGGGCATACTGGTCCTTTGGTGACCCTAAGGCGCGGGCATTTTCCCTCTTTCCGGTCAGAAAATTTTCCCCTTGGGCCCTCCTGGCGAAAATATACCCGTGGGAATCTAATATAATTTTAATAGCCACTCCTTCCCTGCCGGTACGTTACTTGTGCCCGTCTTTCATTGCCTCACTTTAAATGGACATAATATGGCAGAGAATCGATCTTTTCAGAGCTGTATCGAGGCCTGCCTCCGGTGTGTAGCTGCCTGCAACAGCTGTGCAAGCGCCTGTACCCGCGAGGAAGACGTGAAGATGATGGCCCGCTGCATCCAGCTCGACATGGAATGTGCTGCGATTTGTTACGCATCGGCCCAGTTAATGAGCCTGGGCAGTTCCCAGGCGGCAGCGGTCTGCGGCATCTGTGCACGGCTCTGCCAGGAGTGCGGCGAAGAATGCGGCCGGCATCAACACGCTGAGCATTGCCGTCACTGTGCGGAAATGTGCCGCCGCTGTGCCGAAGAGTGCCGCAGGATGGCGGCTTAGGCTCCTTTCCTTTAGGCTTTACAGTTTAAGGATCCTCCCGCCTTTGGCGGAACCAGGGCTTCCCTTGTTGCTGCCCGGCGCTTTTTCCCAGCTCCTGGCCGGCCTTTTATTCAAGAAAATACAGCAGGCGTGGTCGTAAGCATTATTTCAATCCCCCGCCGCCTTAAAAGCCCGGTTTAACCGGTAAAATCAATGTTTAAACATTTATTTGGTGGATCGTTTGCGCCGGTACGCTATTTTTGAACCCTCAACTGAAATACACCAACCTGAAATTAGGTAAACGGCCCGACACCTTTACCGTAAGAGATTTAAGTGTTTCATATGGCAAGCAATCGTTAGTCGCCCCTTGTTTCTACTCGGGGCTTGTTCTTTTTTACTCTATATAAATTCGTGGTGATACCGCTTGTTTACCTACAGGGCCGGTAAAAACAATGGCCCCCGCCTGGCGCGCTATTAACTTTTCATTCTGTCCAGATCAGGCGTTCTACTCCGACGAGGGCTTTTCCAACAGCTTACACAAAATATTTTACAGTCTCAACTTGGTTGAAGAATGGTTGGCCCGGTTGCGACGCCAATGATCGGTTTCACCATGAGCTCCACCCTACCTTCCTGAGCCAATTATTCGCAATTTATGGCTCATTTTATCCTTAATTTTGAGCCAATTAAATTAAGTATTCGGCTCATGAGCTACAACAGGCAGCAACCGGATTGGCCCCACTTTCAGTATAACCTACAGGCTTTGGAGGATGCCCTGTTTCAGTTTGCAGAACAGGCAGGATATGTCAGCGGCCTTTTGGAAGCCATGCCAGAAGGTACGCAAACGGAGGCTCTAATCGACCTGATGGTTGCCGAAGCCATCAAAACATCGGAAATTGAAGGTGAATACCTGAGCCGGCAAGATGTGGTTTCCTCCATTCGTAACCACCTGGGCCTTAGCCCCACTCCCGAACCGGTCAGGGACCGGATGGCCGGGGGCGCGGGGGAATTGATGGTGGATGTGCGCCGTACCTACGAGGAGGAGCTGACCGAAGAAAAGCTCTTTGCCTGGCACCAGATGCTATTATCGGGGAATATAAAGATTAATACAGGGACCTGGCGAACAAACGAAGCCCCCATGCAGGTGGTTTCCGGCGCGATAGGCAGGGAAACCATTCATTTTGAAGCGCCTCCCTCCTCCCGGGTTCCCGGAGAAATGAAGGCCTTCTTGCGGTGGTTCAATGAAACCGCGCCAGGGGGCAGGGAAGAGCTGAAAAAAGCCCCGGTCCGGGCCGCCCGCTCACTTCTACGTTTCTATACGGGTTCTACACGCCCAATGGGAAGCAAAAAGGGGCAACAGAACCATATTCCGGCGTGATCTCCAATAACCACTGCTTTTGAAGGTTTTGACTGCAAAAGCTTTTGCTCCTAAAGGTACACCAGGCTGATGCTTCATGTACCACATAAAAAAACCACGCAAAGTTCGGCGGCTGGCACAGGGCCCACGCACAAGGGCAGGACCAAAAACTTCCGCCATAAACACAGGGGCCAGCGCACAAAGGCCCTCTTTTATTGCGTTGCTTTTTGGCCCTGCTGCTGCGCCGCCGGGAAGGGTGCTTTCTTTTTTATTTTTTTCCTTTTTATTTTTTCTTTTCAGAATAGGTAGAATATTGAAGAGGCGGAGGATCATCAGACACTGCTTAGGGATGGTTCTGACGGATGAACGCAAGTTATCGCTCTGGAAACATTGACTCGTCAATATAGTTCCGACATAAAGCTGCAGTTCCTGTTTGGATCCATGTATCCTGCACTGGCTGCACCAAGGGTTTGCGGCGGCAGCCATCCACGGATTTATTCCTTTTCCTTTTTGCCCTTTTGGCCCCGGGCCGCTGATCCCGGAGGCTTTCTTTTTTCCCTTTTTCTTTTGGGAAGTGTTACCTCCCCAACAGCAGCCATGACTTTTTACAGGCCTACCCGTTATGAATATTCATCCCTCCTGAAACTTGCCAAAGCGCCTGGAAGACATTCCCAATTTTTCAGTAATTTCCCTTTATGCAGGCAAAAGACGAACGCTTCCTCTTGGCCGGGCAAAAGATCAAGGCAGGGCAAATCACCCGGTTCTCGGACATTTTCAAAATCGTCCCGAAGACAGTTATTGCCAGGGCGCTTGCCAAAAACGTACGAACCTCCCTCCCCCTCCTAAATAACGATCCTTTTTATTTCCGGGTAGGCGAACTCCTGAAGCTTGCCGGTCTGATGGGGGTCAAAGGACGTAAAGTACCCTCCCTGATGGAAGTTGATATTCATGCAGTTGAAGCCAGCAGGGTAACCACTACCCGGGCAAAAGGCCATACCCCCGCATTTCTGAAAAAAGCAAAAGAGGCACAGCGGCTCTTTGCCACCGGTAAATACAATAAAGCCCAACGTGCGGCAAAGATGAACAACAGGCAATTCAACATCCATACTCAACAATGGCCGTAAATAACGGGGATCCTACAGTTTAGCGGACAGTGCTTAAAGTTACCAGCGTGATTGTATCTCCTGCCTTGGTACCATTCCTTCTTGAAAGGCACATCACCGACATTGTAGAATTAATTTAACTTCGTTCCCGTAATTAGGTTTTACTATGTATTAGGAATTTTTAGTAAGGTAAGTTTCCGAATATTTATTCCGAAATTGATCAAGAAGTTCTATTTCAGTTGGTTTCCAATCACCTCGAAGAAAAGAAAGTGCTTTTTGTCGCAGTTCAGGATCCGTTGACTTGATGTGTTGCGCGTCTCGTTCAATGAGAGATTTGTACTCCTTTTCCAACTCTGCCAGCCAGATCCGTTCTCCCTCAGTATTAATTGTGAGGCGTTTTCTATAGATTGACAGCCGCCAGATGTTCATAACCAGTTGATAATACGGTTCTGCCTTGTTGGACACCTCTTTGCTGAAAGTAATCCCCGAAAGCGTTTCTAACATCTTCTCATCTGGAATTTGCGGCATCGGATCCGGCAACGTCTCTTCCTGCTGAGTCGCCTCTATACGCTTCATGGTTTCAAAATAATCTCTTGTAAATCGGTAAGCACCGATTGCTTCTCCATCTTTGTTTACAAAGACAAAACTGAAAAAATCAATATCTGTATTACTAAGACTAGTGAGTCCAAAAGAAAGGGTTATCAGGTCGTCACTACTACTAACATCAAAACCCTGTAATCCAATAACTGCCGTTTTCGAGAGTTTTTCCTGTAGGATAAATTTTGGATAATAAAGACGAAAACCTGATGCTTCCTCAAAGCGACGTAAGATCATATGGATCATTTCCAATTCTTTTTTTTCTTCTGCTATAACCCAAGCCGCTACTGTGCGTTCAACTACTATTACAGTATTGGTCTCTCCTGAAACGATTCGGTGTCGGAAAAAGCGTGCAGTGTTTAGAAGTCTGCTTATCCAAACAGCTTCTTTCTTTTCCAATTCCAACACATCCACCTCAAAATATGGATGCGTTGACTCCATAATGACCCGAAAGCCTTTTTGTGCTCCTTCTAGATAGTACCGCGCAGACGTCAGGTTCACAATCACCAAGTTTCGGTCATGTTCTTTGCGAGGGTTAAACAAATAAGCTATCTGGTTCATCACATTCCGAAAATGTCTGTGATAATCACGGATGGCTTTAGTTTCTTCTGAAAACAATTTCACTTCTCCTTTCTGTGGTCTATATACAGGTAGTTTTGCACGTTGGGTTTCACTTTGAAAATAGTTTTTGCTCAAGATTTCAATTGTAGAGGCCAAGGATTGCACTCTCGATCGATTTAGCTCCAAATGAGCCTCAATTAGTCGAGTTAGCTTTTGGGCTAGTTCAACTGTTTTATCCCTCAACTCCTTCTCTTCCCTCTGCCAGGTAAAGATTGAATCAGCGCGGTAAATATCTTCAATGACTTTAATCCATATTTTATTCTGGTGAACTTCAAAATCACCTTTTAAGTATTCTGCTGCAATATGTTTGGTAGAAGATTGAATTACAAAGTCATATACTTTTCCTGAGATCAAAGGCAAAGCCAAAGCCTGTGCACAATAGCGCTTATAAAAAGGAAAGATTTTCCGAATTTTTTCCAGCCGAGAGACGCTCTCTCCATTTGGATCCTCCCATTTCTGATTTAACAGATATTCCATTTGAATATCACCGTCTTTTTCAAAAATCGTTACTGTATCAGTTGCCTTTTTTAACCAGCCCCATATTTCGGAGCCGCTCCGCTCCAAAAACGCTTGATACTGCTGAGGATGCACTAAGGCGTATATTTGAAACAGTTCGGTTGCCGTCTCCAAATTTTCTGTTCTTAAAGCTTCGATTAGGTCCTCATCTTTTGGCTCTTTTAACTTAGGATACGGAAGGCCCATCATCATAAACCATTGATAGAGAAAGAGTGTACCCTTACTCCCATTTTGAACTGATTGCCCCTTTATTGCCTTGCCTATTTCCGTGATGAACCTATAGAGTACTGATTCTTCTTTTTTATAAGAAGGCAGCGCCTTTAATTGCTCATCTAAATAACGAATATTTTCACTAAGCTCCGGTCCTAATGCATCCAGCAACATATTTAAGGAAGTGCTATTCTGAAAAGGATTGGTATCCAAAGCAACCAGGGGTAAACCACCACGTCTAAAAGCCTCGTCAAAAAACTCCTTATTTAGCATCCAGAATAATAAGGGTTCATAATGTGCTAAACCATTGATCGCTGATACAATATCCTTAAATGATTTACTCCCCATATGATCTGCGGCCGCGCTGTAAAACGCCTCATCCACAGAAAACTGAACTGGTGCTGCGATAAAAAATTCACTAATACTGTCGACCTCCAATAGGGGTAACAGGTGAAGCAAGCTTTCTTGAATCGAGGAAGCCCGATGCAGTAAGTTCACAAGATGACGGGAACGAACAGGATGAAGTCCTTCGATATAACGATCTCCAAACTTCAGCGTATATTCTTTTTCCAGTTGGGCAAACATGGCATTAGGGTCCTTTGACAAACCAGTGTACTTTCTAAGGTGCTCAACTAGGTGACTTGTGCGTATTCTAATGTTCAGTACATCTGCTAGAGCTATAAGTCTCAATGTTTCTACTTTCGCGCCACTTTCTTCTTCTCCTTCTATTTTTCTAACCTGATATTGCAAACGTTCTTCCAGCCCTTGACCCTGGGTCATCAAGTAAACATATTCAATCAACAATCCCTTATCCTTAATACGTTCCCAAAGCGGTTCCCAAGTATGAACCGAAGGATGTAGCTTGCCCTGTTTTTTAAATGCTTCAAAAAGCAGCTTTGCTTCTTCAATTGAAAGACTAACAAGGACTGTATTTAACTTCAAACGTGCCACATCTGAATTGTATCGGTACCAGTCTTCTTCTCGGGTGGTCACTAAGCATTTGATCGGTAATTCTCTCAGTCCTTCCGCGAATTCCTGCCAAGCGGCGGTTGTAGTAGATAGCCCATCGATTATCACTAGTGGGACTTCCCCTATCTGCAGTCTGGTAATCAGGAAGTCTTTTATGGCGTTCGCCTCACTGAACTCTTTACACTGCAACAATTGATACACTTGCTTCCCTTTTCTTTTCCACTCAAAACCAAGTAGCCAAGCTAGAGTCGACTTTCCCTGACCGCTTGAACTTTTTATCACTGTGACATCAAAATCTTCTAAGCTCTGCCTCAGCTTCAACTGCCAAAGAGGCCGCTCCACCGCCAATCCACTAGCAATGTCATTAGGTTGAGCAGCTTTACCATCAAAGTAGCTACAACAGTCTCCTTTTTGCTGGTAGGTGACCTTAATGATCCACCCATTCTGGATCGCTGGGTTGACCGAGTGTCGGGAATTGACGTCTCTTACGTCAACTAAGACCCTTTGCAATTCTTGGTATGAAACTGTTTGCCGTTCACGGGACCATAGAAAGACTTGGAAGAACAGAGCATTCAGGAAGCTGGTCTCCGCTCCTAAGTTCACTTCAAAATGTGTGTATAAGAGTTTGGTTATTTGTTCCAGCAGCCATGGCTCACTATGTTTTTCAAAAGAAATGCTGCCAAAAAAGTGTTTTATGTATTCTAGTGAAATCTGTAATTTGCCAGTATGGCTTATTTGACTGAACTTTTCAATCCAAAAATCAAAGGATAAATCTGAATGGGCATTCTGCACGAGTGCCTGCATGTGCCCTTTACTGAAGCCTATGTTGTGCACCAATCGAAAACGAGCCTTGGGGTCCAAGTCGTAGACCTGCTTAAAATTTTGTAGCACGCCTAGTTCCCAAAAAGTTCCAGCATCCATCGTATTTTGACTGGTTTTCACCTGTATAAATTCGCTTCCTTCCTCGCTATAAATATCAATATCTTCAAGACCTTCAAGACGGACCTTTGCCGTTGTTTCTTTATGTAGCTTCGTCAGAACAATGTAGACTGCATAAAGTAGTTGAAAACGCATTCCCCGAAAATTGATCGCCCCACCACTTCTCTTGTGCGCTAGAATATCTAAGATATTTGAGTGAACTGATGCAGGAATATCAAAGTGCTTGGCTTCCGCAATTTGAGCTTTTACTTTTTTCTTTCCCATAAGTACTTCAATTGGTAGAAGTAAACAAAAGTACAAAGCCGTCACCTTTAAGACAAAGGTGCTTCCGTTCCAGCTTTTCTAGGAAGTGCTGGCCGAGAATCGCAGCCAGGTGCCGGAACCGGCCGGGTGGCTGCGGCCCAGAGACTTCAGGTAAAAAAGGAAATATTCGTCCTATAGCTTGTACACAAGCTATAGGAAACTCACTTAAAGGCATTCAATAACGACTCAGCTTTTTTCAGGCTGTCAGCATAATCAAATAATGCCTTTTGGAATAACATAGCGAACTCTGTATTACTAAAGCAATAAACTTCATTAAGTCCCGAGGAGGAAGAAAATTGAAGCTTGCCATACAGCGCTATGGGTATTTGATAATTGTTCGAAAACCGCCTGTCAGGCGATCCATCCTTATTAACTTTGTGCCATGTATGCCCTACAACTTTTGCATCGCCAGGCACCTCCTCTTCTTCTATAAAGTTCTGCGCATTGTAGGAAATGGACAAATCAGAGTAGTTGATTATTGCAAATTCTGTTTTTGATTCATATACGATTAAAAACCCTGGATAAAGATATATATCACCTCCATTTATATTATGGAAGCACATGGCAGGCTCATCAGTTTCTAAAATTGGAAGCTTTTTTTCAGTCAGGTCAATAAGTGACCGGGTAATAGTTGAAGCCGCGGAGGTCCGTTCTGCGTAACGGTTCGTTGCTCTTGAGCTAGTAAAATCCCATTTTTTCTCCGATTGAGTTAAGAGGCGAAATGCTTTTCTAAGGTTATAATACAAATCGCCAAAAACATCTTCGCTGTCAATTTCCAACCGGACAACACTTAACTTCAGCTGCTCATTAAGTTCACTTATTTCAGCCTGCACTTCCTGTAAATCAGCAGCAAGTTTAGCCCGCTTCTTTTTATATAAAAACTTAAATAAATTATTATTGAGCCGGTCCAGCTTCTTTGAAGTTTGCTCATGCTTGGCAGTTTTCTCGGTACTTAATTGTTGCGTTTCAGCGTACGACTGCCCAGAAGCTAATAAAAGGGATTTAAACTCCTGAAGACTTTCAGGCGTTAAACGATTTATTGGAGCGCTTTTGATTTCATGCTCTTCCTCGTAAGGTTTAAATAACTGGAGCTTCAACTTTTCCACGCTAAGTTGCAGATCTGTATTAGTTTCCTTTGGAGACTGAATTTCAGTTTGAATGCCACCTTTCCCATATTTTAATTTGATACCAGGCATTACTTGAAATTCTTTTCTGAATTTCCATTCCATTTACAGTTAGTTTAAGTGGTTGATTAAAAGCGTTTTGGAAAACCCAATTTACAATGTTTTAAAAACTTAAAGCACCTGGCATTTTAAAAAATAAAATGTTTAAGTAATTATACTTAAAATCAAATATGCCGCTCTGGATAGTAGAAAGAGGCCCCCATAATAAATCCTATCATTGGCAGAGCCAACTAAATAAAGCACGAGAATCCTAAAGTATTGATTATCTATATTTTGGGCGCATCTTGTGTAGCCAGATAAAACTATGGCCCCTTTTCAAGCAGCTTAAAAAGGTTCCATTGTTAGTGTACTTACCACAAATCAAGTCCATTGCTTCCCGCTCAAGGGGGGGTATAGGACTTGGATGACATCCATCTACGAATTTTTTCCGGCCCATTTTTGCCCTTTTGGCACCGGGCCGGAGGAGGCTTTCTTTTTTCCCTTTTTCTTTTGGGAAGTGTTTACCCCTCCAGCAGCCATGACTGGTTACAGGCCTACACGTTATGAATATCCTGCCCTCCCGGAGCATGCTCCAGCGCCGGGAAGACATTCCCGAATTTTCAGTAATTTCCCTTCATGCAGGCACAAGACCAACGGTTCCTCATGGCCGGGCAAAAGATCAAAGCAGGGCAGATCACCCGGTTCTCGGACATTTTTATAATCGTCCCCAAAACAGTATTGGCAAAGGTGCTTGCTAATAACATACGCCCCTTCCTCCCACTCCGGAATTACGACCTATATTATTTTAGAATTGACGAACTCCAAGAGCCTGCCAGTTCGATGGGGGCCAAACGATGCAAGCTGCTCTCCCTGGTGGAGGCTGATATGCAGGCTGAGGAAGCCCGAAAGGGTACACTCTACCCGGCAACAGGCCATATACCTGCATTTCTGAAAAAAGCAAATAAGGCATGGTAGCTCTTTGCCACCGGTAAATACAACATAAACCATCTGGCGGCAAAGATGAACAACGGCCAATTAAAAATCTCTACTCAGGATTGGTCCTAAATGACTGGAAGCCTACAACACCTCTATCAGCTATCTCTGTAGTGATTTATACTTTGGCGGTTGCTCCTGTTGTGAAAGAGCCGTTGCCGGCCCAGGATGCTTCTGGCGTTATGCAAACGGCCGACTCATCCCAGAATTTATTCTTAGTAGCCTAAGACTTGAAAAACCTGGCAGCGTGGAACGTGCCTGATGCCCCATACGGGAAGCATCATTGCCGGACACCAGCTATTGGGCTTCAAAGGCAATGTAGGTTCCCTCCACCTGGTGACCCCGCGTTACCTCTTCAGGATTTTGCCAGGAGACTTGTTTCAGCAGCTGCTCCAGGCAGGCCAGCAGTTGCGCATAGGTGTCGGATTTTACCACGTAGAGCGTAGCCCCACAGGCGTATGCCTGTTTGATGTCCTCGTGGTGGCTGCTGCCGCCATACACGATGACAGGTATGTTGGCATACCGCCCTTCCTTAATTTTCTGTAAACAGGCGCAGCTATCCACCTCGGCCAGGTCCATTTCCATAAAGATCAGGTCCGGTAAAAAATCCTCTTCCTTGAAGGATGGATAGTCACTGCAGGGCAAACAACAGGATGCAATAGCCGGTTCAATCCTTTGAACGGCTTCCTGAACAATCGAATAATCGTCTTCATCCTCATAAATAAAGAGAATGCTGCGAATGGCAGAGGGTGTGGTTAGCATAGTGTACTGATAAATCGGTATTTTTCAATAAAGCTCTGCTGTTAAACGCTTTACGGCCAGGCATTCCGACCAGTTTTCCGGCAAACAGGTTCCTTACCAAGCTTACAAGTTTGAGGCCATGGCCGGGCCCGGGAGTTTACCTGATGGTACGCGGACCTTACCGGGAAAAAGGGCCGTTGTTCCGATTTTCGCCCTCAGACCGCGAGAAGCCGCTCTATAAATCATCGATTTTCACACAATTACAAAGAAAGATCAAATCAAGCCATTCGAGTAATTACCCGGTCTTCTGCAGCGCGAACCAGTACGGCAGCCACCCTACGCCGGATCTTGTCCATCCCAATAATCCCCTGTTTCGCCGAAGGGTTACAGCCGTCCAACCCTTTTAGCAAACCCTTGGTGCTTACCGGGTTATATATTTGCCCCGCAATATCCCAGGTAAAAACTTATCGGGAAAGCCTACGTTTTATCAGGGAGCGCTTCTAAAAAATGGAAGTCGTCTTTCGCAAAGTCAGCAATTAAACTTTAAACTGATGAACTGTACGCACTGTATCTTTTTAATTGATGATGACGCAGATGACCGGGAAGCGCTCCGGGACGCCCTCCAGGAGGCTGGTTCCACCCAACCGGTTGTTGAGTCCCGGGATGGCCTTCAGGCTCTTGAGCTCCTCCAGGGCATGAAAGGTTCGGGCCAGCTGCCCTGCCTGATTGTTCTGGACGTGAATATGCCCCGGATGGATGGCCGACAAACCCTGCTGGCCCTGCAGGCCGACAGCGCTCTCAGCGCCGTGCCGGTTGTGATGTTTTCCACTTCTTCGCTGGATTCGGACCTTGCCTGGTTCGCCCAGAGAAACGTTCCCTTTATTACCAAGCCCCACGACTTCAGCGGCCTGATAGCGGTAGCGACCCGTTTTTTAGGTTATTGTGCCCAGGAAATGAGAGCCTGACCAAACCCTTTTCCTATTGGGGAAGCAGGACAATGAAGCGGGCGCCCTCCCCTTCACGGGAGCGGGCCAGGATGAGGCCGCCATGGTTGTCCACGATCCTTTTGGCAATGGCCAGCCCGATGCCGCTACCTTCATATTCGGTTTTGCTGTGGAGGCGGCTGAAAAGGCCAAAGATCTTTTCGGCATACTCCTGCCCAAAGCCGATGCCATTGTCCTGCACGCAAAGCTCCAGGTAACGGTCCGCAGAAGGCAGGGAATGATGTTGTAGTTCCCCTTCCGTCAGCCACTTATGGGTGATAGAAATGTGGGGCGGGACCTCTGGCCGAGAAAACCGGAGCGCGTTGTCCAGCAAGTTCCGGAACAGCTGCCGTAACTGTTCCGCTATCCCCTGTACCACCGGAAGTTCATCAAAGACAATCTCCGCCTTTTTTTCCCTGATGCGCTGTTCCAGTCCTTCCATAGCCTGCCGGATAATTTCCGCCAGGGAAACGCTTTGTCGTTCGTCCCAGAGTGTCAGGGTGGAATACACCATAATGTCGTCGATCATGCGGGTGGCATCCCTGGCCAGTTGGTTGGCCCTTTGTACCAGCCGGCGGGTAGCCGTCGACAACTCCTCCATCCCGGTTAGCACCATGTCGGTAAAGGTGGCGATTTTGCGCAGCGGCTCTTTGAGATCGTGACTCGCCACGAAGGCAAATTGCTCGAGGCTTTCGTTGGAACGCTCCAGCGCCCGGGTTTTCTCCTGGAGTTCCAGCTCCGCTTTCTTCCGCTGGGTAATGTCCTGGATGGTGCCGACCAATTTTACGGCACGGCCGTCCTGGTAAACGGCAATACCCCGGGACCAGATGTATTTCAACTTGCCGTCTTTCAAAAAGCGGTATTCGATTTCGTAGGAGCCCTCCTGCCGGGCCCGGGCCATGTTGGCCGCCACCCGCTCCTTGTCCTGGGGATGCACATACTCCAGGAAGGCCCCCATCCCGGTTCCGGCTTTTATTTCAAAGATCCGGTAGATCTCCGGGGAGCTGTGGGCCTGACCGGTATCCAGGTCCAGTTCGAAGCTACCCATCCGGGCAATATGCTGGGCTTCCAACAGTTCTTTCTCGTGCTGGGCGATCTCGTCCTTCAGCAACTGGATATAAGTGTTGGTAGCTGCAGTAGTACTGCCGGTGAAAAAACTGTCCAGTTCGTCCACCAGCTCCAGTATCGTGTCGATGTGGGTGCTGAATTCCGGGATAAAGAGCCGGAATGCCCGCTGCCGGATGTAATGGATCAGGTAAATGTCTTCGGCCACCAGTTCAAACCTGCCAATAATTTCCAGCTGGTCCGCCTTCCACCGTTCCAGGGACAGCTCAATGAGTTCGGCGGCCTTTCCCTGAGCCAGGAGCTCCAGGTACTCTTGCATGGAGTGTTGGGTCATCTCCACCAGCTGTTCATCACTGTAGGAGGCCAGCTTTTTCAGGGCCGGCAGCTCCACTTCCCGGGCCAGTGCCAGCTGCTGCCGGCTAAAAGCTTCCAGCCGGTGTTCCTGCAGGTAGCGGGCGAATGGCGGTAACCATTTGTACGTATGCGTACTGGTATAGGAGCGAATAAACCTCACTGCTTTTCCGTTTGTAGTTTTTCGTTAGGCCTCCGGGCTGTTTTGCTTTTCCCCCTTTATGGAAGGGAGAAGCAGTAAGCTCCATACTATCGGGTTTTCATTCCTGCGCCGACCGTTGTCCTGTTTTACCGGGCTCAAAACAGGGGCCGCCTGCCACCTTTCACCGGTTTCCAACGGGGCCGGTAAGCCCCGCGGTGTACTCAGCTCTCTGAGTGTGTGAAGAACAAATGGGAACTGCTGTGGGACAAGTTCCTGACAGGGCATTTTACGGCCTGAAAAAAAGTGGCTCCCGCTCTCTGCGGAAACCACCTCGCCTTTGGATACGGGGAACGCTACCTCCTTCGGGGTAAAGGGCTGCATAGGGCCTTTTAGGAATCCAAGGGTAAGGGGGTACAACTTCATCCGGGTCGGTTTTCATTTGCACGGCAAAGCAGATTTCATCCATCAGTTCCTGCTCCCTGTAGTACCGAAGCGATGCAACGCTCCCCGGTACCAGGCTGCTGCCATCACCGCCATTGACGCTACCTGCTTTGGTTGCCCTGTATAGGCAAACACAATGCCGAAGAACAGCCCGGGCCGGCAATCGGGAAGACAGAGGCAGCCCGGCAGGAATTGCAGAGGGCAGGTGGCGGGCGCCTAAGTCGGGAACAATGGCCCCGGGCAGGCGTAGATCCCGTCCGCAGTCCCGGGTGGTTCTGTCTGCCGGTGAAACCAGGGGCTGGCTTTAGGTCCTGTTCTCCTTGCTGCAGTATCTCGACCGCTACTTTAAGGCAAGAATCCCTGTAAGATAAACTCCATTGTTCCGGCATTCAGCGGTTGGGCATCACAACCTATTGCCACTGAAACTCAACAGGATAAAGGCTTTCAGCCAAGCTCATGTGGCTTTTGGAATAATGAAACAGGTGTAGGATTGATGCAATGCAAACGGGCACTTCCGTTATGTTTGTACCCGGTACAAAGCTGCAGGAAAGGACAAAGAGAAACGGATTCCGGCAGCAGCATTGTAGCTCCAGACAGGACTATTTCCAACTCTTTCATATGGCAAGCAATCGTTAGTCGCCCCTTGTTTCCACTCGGGGCTTTTTTTATTTCTGTTCTATCCCCCTCCAAACCAAATAGATGTTATTAAATTGATTACCTTTCGGTTAAGCAGCTTTTTACGGATTATTAGCGTTTTTGTCCAAAGGGGGCATAGGGACCAACCTGAAAGAAGCTCCTGGGCAGGGGAAAAAATTGACCCCTGTAGAAACAGGGGTCACAACCAAAACTAACTGCTTATGAGAACTGCAAAATTAGGCACAATTCTATTGCTCATCAATAATTTACAGGTACTTGTCGTTCATGCAACTGCATTTTAACACATCCCAATAGCTTCTGCTTGGGCGGTACCAAGCCCGGGCCGAAAAAAGCCCCCGCCGGGGATAGGGGCTGCCATCTGTGAATTGGAACCTTTATAAAGGAAATTACCATCTTTTATCCCTGCCATATTGGCTTTAGGAACGATCCCCTGCTTTTTTGCAGGGGCTGTTGTTGTCGCGGTCGTATCGGTCGTCCCGGTCGTCTTTGCAGTACGATTTGTTACGGCTGCTGTAGTGCCGTTCGTTGACTTCGCGAACCTGGCGCTCGCGGCGGGACTGCAGGTTGTCCAACTGATGGTCTTTGTCACGGGAGCTCAGGCGGTGATAGGTCCGTACTATGCGATTCTGGAGGTCATAATCACGTCGGATGCGTTCAACCTGCTCATCCCGCTCCCACTTGGACAAGAAATAGTTTCCAGGGGCTGTGGCAGGTACTTCAACTTTTCCTGCAGGGACAGTAGAAGGAGCCACAGCAAATACGGTACTACTGGAATTCAAAAACGGAGGGCGCCGGGTAGAAAGGAAGCCATTGCAACATTTCAAAAAACATATTAACCTCAAAAAGACACGGCCAAAAGAAATAGAGGAAGACACGAAGGTAGCGCCCGGACAAGAGATCGATGCAGGGCAAATTACCTGATTGCTCAGGAGACTATTATCCTGATCTCTCCCGAAGGCTCCAACTTAGCTGGTCTTAAAGTGGAAAACACCATGACCGGTATAGCACAGAGCTCCGGGTGAGCCTACAGGAAAAGAAGGGTCTCGCGGTCATCCCTCCTGGGCATGTTCATGTCCCGCACCATCATGCAGGGCAACGGGTCTTTTTCCTCCAGCTCCCCAGGCATCCGAAGGGCCTCAATGCCATTGGGGCCTCCATAACGGAACAGGTGGGTCGGGTTACTTCGAAGGCCTCCCGGTCATCAGCGTCTGCTCCAACATTAAGGCAAACTCCAGCTATTTGGTGTCAGCTCATGGGTTTTGGCAAGGTATTGGTTAAACGTAAAGCCCATGGGTACCGCAAGCTGTAGGCAGCGAACCAGACTGCATCAACTCTTTCATATGGCAAGCAATCGTTAGACGCCCCCTGTTTCTACTCGGGGCTTTTTATTTTTTCCTCATCGGGGCAATCGGAAAGTTATCGGGCAATCCGACAAAAGGCAATTCATAATTACCAGTCTAGTAGCAACGGCCGATAACAATCGCAAATCATCGGTTCTGTTGAAAAGGGATTCGTAATTGCCTAAATGGATGCCTGTAATCATCGGTTGCGGGGTGACGTTGCCTCTGCAAGATCCTTATCCCATTTTCCATGAAATCCGCTTTAAAGTGAGGACGTGTGGCATAATTATTTCACGCACAATTGCTTACAACTTTTTTAGTGATTATGTTTGCAGTTAGGGCTGGAATGAGGCAGTGGTGTGAAAACCTGAAAACCCATGGGGACAAGCCTGCCTTCCTTGATTCATCCGAAGGGTGTCATCATCTTTTGCATTAGCAGGCCGGGCACAGGCCTATACCTCAACATGAAGAAAATAACCATCATCATCGTAGACGACCATACCCTGGTGCGGGAAGCCTGGGCTTTCATTCTGGACCGGGATGCCCGGTTCAGCGTAGTAGGGGAATGTGGAACGGGAGAAGAGGCCTTAGAGCTGGTAAGGCTGCTCCGTCCCGAAATTGTACTTATGGACATCAATTTACCCGCCATGAGTGGGCTCGAAGCCGCTGAATTGATCCAAAAGGAGATCCCGGCTTCCAAGGTTATCGGCATTTCCTTTCATGCCGAACCCGCTTATGCCCGACGAATGATACAGAAAGGCGCGCTGGGTTACCTGACCAAGAACTCTTCCCATGAAGAAATGTACCAGGCGCTTTTGGAGGTACACCAGGGCCGCAAGTACATCTGCCAGGAAATTAAAGACTTGCTTGCGGAGCAAATGGTTGGCGGGGGAAACGGGCCGGACGGGCTTTCTTCCCTGACCCCGCGGGAACTGGAGATCGCTGAATATATTCAAAAAGGGCACTCCTCGCGGGAAATAGCGGAAACCCTGCAGCTCTCCACAAAAACAGTGGAAGTACACCGGCATAACCTTTTAAAAAAGCTGAAACTGAAGAATACGGCCGCCCTGGTAGCCTATTTGGGCAGCAAGCCTCCCTTTTAATAAAAGTGGGCCGGGATACCGCGCACATCTGCCAGCACGTGCTTAGCTGCGGCTGGGACTATTATAAAAAGGGAACAAGTTGCCCCCGGTGTTCCTTGATCCGGTCCGGATGGCGCCAGTCCAGCTGCAGGATCCCCCGCAGGGAGACCAACAGGTCCGAATAAGACAGGGGCTTGATAAAAAACAGGTCCGCACCCAGGTGGTAGGCTGCTTCAATATTACCGGCCCGGGTAGAGCTGCTGTAGATCACCACGGGCAGGGAGGCAAAAAGTGGATTTTGCCGGATTTCTACCAGGCACTCCAGGCCGCTTTTTACCGGCATGTCCAGGTCCACAAATACGAGATCAGGCCGCAGGCTCCTCAGAAGCGCACAAAGGTCATCACCGGTGGACACACTATGGATTTTGAGGGAAGGATCGATCTGGGCCATGGCCTCCCGGAAGACCAGCACATCATCGGGGTCATCATCGGCATAAAAAATCGTTCGGACGGTGCGGGGCGCACTCAATTTCCTGCTTGGCATACAAGGAGTTGAAGGCTAAGAGGATAAAGATAGGAAAAGATCAGTTACCTCATGCAGATGAGATCAGGACGTTGGGCTGCCCGGCCAGGACTTCCAGCAGGAAGAAAGGTCCCGGAAACAGGCTGAGGGTGGTGCTGTTATACGGTAAACGGAACAAAGCGGTTATTCATGAAGTAGTGGTGATGAGGAGTCGCCTTCTGCCACCACGTCTTTTCCAATACCGTCTCCAGTGCATTTTTCAGGTGTTCGCTGGCAAAGGGTTTTACCATATAGAGGTCCGCCCGGGAGGCGAAGCACTTTTGGATATCGGTCATTTGGGCAGAGCTGCTGTAGACAATCACTTTAAGGTCCCGGAACGCCGGGGTCATCCGGATCTGCTCCAGGCATTCCAGCCCGTTTTTACAGGGCATGTTCAAATCCAGAAAGAGGATTTCCGGCAATTGCTCCAAAAGCAACTGGAACAACTCCTCGCCGTCTTGGGCTACCGCCAGTTGTTTGCAGGGCATAACTTTCTGCAAAATGCGGCTGAAAAGGAGGGCGTGATCGGGATCATCATCGGCCAGAATGAGATAATTTTCTAATGGTGCGCTCATGTTTCTTCCCTACGGATATAGTGTCAAACGGAATATTGGAATTCTGGTCCTTTTACGGGCACGGGTGGATAGAAAGAGTTTTGCGCACTGCTAACGTTCTTTTGCTTCTTATTTCCCTGTTGGTCTCTAAGCCACTCACCTCGTCCCGCCTGTTCTGCTACCGCCAGGCATCAGGTCCGCAAGCCTACCGCCTCGCCTCTGTGTCCCTGCCCCAAAAAACCTTCTGTAAGGCGCAAATTCTGTTCCAGTTTTCCTGCATTGTCCTAATAGTCAATCCGTTCGAAATTGGCCCGCCCCGGTAGCTTTCCCGCAGTAGTGCCTGGTGAAAAAATGTAGAGCTCGATACACAATAAAAAAAATTAAACCAGCAGCAGCGGGCAGGATTGCCGGCCCACCCCATGCCCCGGACAAAGAATGGGAAAGGAAGGGGCCGGCTGCCTAGGCGGGCAGCAGCAGGGAAAAGGTGGCTCCTTTGCCCGGCTCGCCCTGCGCCCAAACAGCACCGTTGTGATTGACGGCTACCTTGTGAACAATGGCCAGCCCGATGCCGGTGCCGGGATAGTCCAAACGCCCCTGCAGCCGATGAAAGAGCTGAAAGATCTTTTCGGCCTCCTGGGGATCGAAGCCAATGCCGTTATCGCCTACCTCAATGAGGCGGCAGCTGCCGGCGCAGCTATCCTGCAGCAGTGGGGCCGAAGTATCACCTTCCCTCACCGGGCGGTAGCGAAGGGTGATCCGGGGCGACACCTCCTTGTTGCGATATTTGAGGGCATTGCCCAGCAAATTCTGAAACAACTGTCGCAGTTGCCGCTCATCGCCCCGGACCTCGGGCAGGGGATCAATCTGCAGGTGGGCACCCGACTGCTGAATGGCCGTTTCCAGGTCGTGGAGCACTTCGCGCACCACTCCGTTCAGGTCCACCGGCTGGAGCAGGCCGGGTTTCATGCTGACCTGGGAAAAGGCCAGCAGGTCATCGATCAGGGTCCGCATCCGGCTGGCGGCATTTTCCATGCGCTCCAGCAATTGGCTATTTTCTTCCGGAACGGCGGTGGTAAGGCCCTGCCGCAACCGCTCGGAAAACAGCTGGATCTTACGCAGCGGTTCCTGCAGGTCGTGGGAAGCGGCATAGGCAAATTCCTGGAGGCTGGCATTGGAGCGCTGCAACTCCTCTACCGTGCGCTCCAACTGAAGCCGCGTCTGCTTCTGGGTGGTAATATCACTGAGGACAAAAATCAGCTGGTCCCCTGTCAGGCGGGACAGGGTTACTTCCAGCCATTTTTGGGTAAGTTGCCAAAAGAGTTCGGTGTGCAAGGTGCGCCCGGACTGCAGGGCTTCTGTGTTCAGGTCTAAAAACTGCGACTCCCATACATCCTGGTGCAGGTGCGCAGCTGTCTGGGACAGGTATATTTCCCGGGGAATGCCGACCAGCCGGATGGCCGCGTCATTGGCCATGACGATGCGCAGGTCCCGGATATTTCCCTCCTGATCCCGCACCGCCTCGCCTACCACAATGCCGCCGGAGGAATGTTTGAGGATGTTTTCCAAAAGGCGGCGCTGCTCCTCGACCAGTTGCGCTGCCTGCTTTTGTGCCGTCACCTCGGAAAAGGTAACCAGCACACCGCTGTCCAGCTTTACGGAAGTTACCTGGAACCAGGCGTCCCGGTGCCCCAGCCGGCAATGAACTTCCCTGCTTTCCGACTTCCCGGTTTTAAAGACCCGGAGGTGCTGGGCGAACAGCCCCGGGTAAAGGGCCTCGGGAAACAGTTGCAGGCAGGAGGCTCCGCGCACCCGTTCCCCGTCCCGTCCCAGCAGGCGTGCACAGGCAGGATTCACCCGGTCCAGGGCAAAATCCAGCACCTCCCCGGACCCGCCCAGCCGGACCTTGGCCACAAAGATCCCATTGGGAGAAGCGTCCAGAATGCTGCCCGCAAGTACCCTTTGCCGCTCCAATTCCTGGATGGAGTGGCTTTCTTCGGTGATATCCTGGATCACCGATAATACCCCGCCCCGGAAAGGGAAGCGCACCACGTTGGCGTACTTGTCTATGACAGGGTTATACAGGCGGCTCCACGACCGTTTCCCCCGCTGGTAGACCCCCAGGACTTCAGCAAACACATTGCGGCGGAGATCGTCACTGAGCGTAGGGGTAGTGGAGATCCGGAGCCCCCTTACCCGGTTGCAGCTGAGGTTCAGGTAGCGGGCGCCTTCTTCATTGCAGTAAACGTATTCAAAGTCCACCGGGGGGCCATCCGTCCCCTTAAAAAGGGGGCGCATCCAAATAACGGCCTGGGGTTGATCGTCAAAGAATTCGGAAAAAAGATGAGCATCATATAGGGTGTCCATTACCGTTTCCTTTAGTCTAATTTAAGGGTTTCCATGCAATAGAAAGCAGAAGAGGTCGGCCTGCCGGACGACTGGCAGAAAAGGTAGCTTTACAAAAGTGTGCCACACTGCGGGGCTTTTGTAAAAGCCCGCTCTTTAAGGACAACAGTAGCTTCACGCCCATTCCCAGGAAGGGAAAGGCGCTACCTTTACCCTGTTGTTACCCTGTTAATTAGGCGGTTCGGCAGGCTTGGAGGAGCCCCGGCAGGGGCCTGCCGCAAATTGCCCCTGGTGTTTACCGTATAACCTCTTCGGGCTGGCCCATAAAAGGAAAAATTATTATTGTTTTGATGTAGGGGGATGGGAATTTTCATGGGGATTTTCTATATTTATAAAGGCTTTAGAAATCACTAATTTCCACAGGGCTGAATTTCCATTCGGCCCATTTTCTTTTGGAGCGGATGCATCCGGACGCCCTGCTTTTCCTACGCCTCCTTCCGTTGGTCCGACCGCCGCAAATAAATTTTTACCGCGTTCACCAGGTTGTTGCTTTTTTTTGGAAACACGATCGTTTTTAGAGCATCCTGCTTCTGAGTTGCAGTTTCATTTCTATAAATAGGAAAACACTCTTTCCCTTTTTTGGCTACCCCCAATATCCCACAGTACCCTTTCATTCCCGGAACTTCACGGTTGCCCCTTCCCGGAAAGCAGGCGTTCCCGCTGATGACAAGCGTCCCGGTTCCTGCTATTTACTTCCGGATTAACCAGCCCGGGATAACATGACCTTTTCGGAGCTAACCTGATTCCCTTATTCGATCTTCCGCCTGCCCGCGGTGGGCGAAAGCCTGTGTGCATTTTGGCCCGGATATGGAACCCTGGATCGGGGGCCTGGAAGAACCATCGGTTCCTTAATTTTACTCAAATGAATACGCTTTATAAACTTGCCGTTTTGTACCAGGGGCAGCAGCCCCCACCGCAAAACGGCATTGTAAAACCCATGAAGCCGGGAGGATATGCGGACAGCGGAGCAGATATTGCCTATGCCTTGCGGCAGAGCGGTATTCCTGTCATTACCCCATCGGAGGAGCCGGATGTATATGCCGACCTGGATTGGGTGTTTCCGGATACCCGCGAAGGTATTCAGCGTGCGGTTGATTCCGGAGCGGACTGTATGTGGCTGAACACGGTTCTCTACAGCGGGCACCCGGTAGCGCAGTTCCCAGGGCTTTGGGTGGTAGGTCAGCGTCCTTCCGCAGTAGACCGCTATGATGATAAATGGTATACCAATAACTTGCTAAGAGAGCAGGGATTGCCCATACCCAAAGCGGAACTGGTAACCCACGCTACCTTTCAGCAAGCGGAACCGAAAATCTTACCGCCCCTGGTGGCAAAGCCTATCCGGGGCAGGGGAAGCGAGGGCGTAACCCTGATCACCACAAAAGAGGCGTACCAGCGGGTGGTTGCAGATCTGTTTGAACGGGACCGCTTCGGCACGGCGGTATACATAGAGGAATACCTGCCCGGGCAGGAAATTACCGTAACCATCATGCCCCCGGGCAGTTACCTGGTTGCCGGCAGAGAATGCCGTAAAGAAGGGCCCTGGTGTTTGCCTGGCGTTGCCCGGTTCAACCACCAAAACGGAATTGCACCTTACAATGGCACAGTAGCTGTTATCCATAATAGCCGCGTTTTAACGGACGAACAGGAGGCTTCGCCTGTCCTGCAGCAGTTGTACCGTTGGTGTGAAAGGGCAGCAGCACTTGTGGAGCTCAAAGCGCCCATTCGTATTGACTGCAGGGCGGATGCGCAAGGCAGGTATCTTTTGTTTGATCTGAACATGAAGCCCAATATGACGGGTCCCTCCAGGCCTCATCGTACCGACCAGGATAGTCTGAGTGCGTTGGCAGCCCGGAAAATCGGGTGGAGCTTTCATGAGTTGCTGACCAATATGCTGCGGCAAGCCTGGAAAATCTAAACCCTTTTCAAAAAGGTTCTGAACAGCCGCACTTTTCCACATCATGCGCCAGCGCCTGGAAGTCTTTTCCAAATTTTTAGTAATTTTCGTAAACGGTCAGGCAAGCACAGGTATCGATTAATGACACGCGGTTGCCTGTTTGTTTACGAATAATCATACTTCCTGAAAGCATACAGCCCTAATCAATAGTCATCCTTTCCATATTTAATAATTTAAACCAAAAGGAGGAATTATGGCTAGCTTGCCCATTCGTGATCAGAAACAAGATCATTTGCTGACACCTGAAAACGCGGTAGTAATCATTATAGATTACCAGCCGGTACAGGTAAACTCCATTGCCTCTATGGACAGGCAATTAATGGTCAACAACATTGTTGGTGTAGCCAAGATGGCAAAGCTGTATGGTTTACCCATTGTGCTTTCCACTGTGAACGTAAAAACAGGATTGAACATTGAAACCATCCCCCAACTCAGGAAAGAACTGTCTGGCGTTGCTTCTTATGATCGTACAACAATTAATGCCTGGGAGGATAAGGAGTTTTTAGAGGCTGTAAAAGCTACTGAAAGAAAAAAGCTTATTATGACAGCACTATGGACAGAAGCCTGTCTTTCTTTCCCAACACTGGATGCGCTGAAAGAAGGTTATGAGGTTTACCCGGTAGTCGATGCTGTTGGCGGGACCTCACTAGCAGCTCATGATGCCGCCCTTAGCCGAATGGAGCAAGCCGGCGCAAAACTTACAAGTGTGGCCCAGCTCTTTTGCGAGTTGCAGCGTGATTGGGCAAGATCGCAAACAGTTCATGGATTTATGCAATTGTTTATTGAAACGGGCGGCACGGCAGGCATCCAATTCTCCTACGATCGCAGCGAACCTGAAAAGAATAAAGAAACAGTTGTTACTTAAATGAATGGATGAAAGGAAAAGATTTTTGTCCATATTCAGGACAACAGATAGGACCCGGGGCTCCTGTCAGACTGGCTCAGTAGAGCAGAACAGCGGGAAGGCACGAGCATTAGGGGCCCTGGCACCTGCGGTTAGGCTGCAAGGGAAAAAGTAAACATGATCCATGATCCGTCCCGGGCTATCCCTTCCACCTGTATCCTGCCGCCTTCTGCAGTGGCCAGGGCCCTGTCAATGTCTTGCGGGCTGTTCACCGGCCTGCCGTTGATCAGGATGAGAATCGTGCCCGCCGTAACCCCTACCTGGTCAAAGAACCCTCCCGGGCGCACGTCGGTTACCAGGATGCCGGAGCGGATCTTATGGTATTGTTTTAGTTCCGCCGGGACCGGGGCAAAGGCAGCCCCCAGTGTAGCATAGATCTCTTCCAGCGAATGCAGCCGGTTTTCCTGTCCCGGGGCGGCCTCGCCCTTTAGGGTAGCGGTAAGGTTTTGCGGCTTACCGGCTCGTAAAACAGTAAGTTGCACCTTGTCACCCGGCTGGTGCCTTGCGATTCTTTCGGAAAATTCTGCGGATGAGGACAGCGGCGCTTCATCAATGCGCTGTACAATATCCCCCGCTTTGAGCCCTGCTTCCTGCCCGGCGCTCCCCTTTTGCACCCCGGTGATATAGACGCCTTTCACCGAACCCGGGTCAATGCCCTGCTGGCGGAAATACTGCTGCTCCGTCAGCGGCGTGGGAAAAGTAACGCCCAGGTAGCCTCTCCGGACTTCCCCGTATTTTTTTAAATCCTCCAGTATTTTCCGGGCGAGGTTGACCGGTATGGCAAAACCATAGCCGGCGTAGCTGCCGGTCATGGAAGCAATGGCCGCATTGATGCCGATCAGTTCTCCCTCCCCATTGACCAGGGCCCCGCCGCTGTTCCCCGGGTTAATGGCCGCATCGGTTTGGATGAACGACTCAACAGGGGAAGGCGCCGCTCTTTCCGGGAAGGAGCCCTGCCGGTCCAGAATGCCGATGCTCCGGCCCTTTGCACTGACAATGCCGGCGGTAACGGTGGTGTTGAGGGAATAGGGATAGCCGATGGCCAGCACCCATTCGCCCACCTGCACCTTATCGGAATTCCCCAGCCGGACCACCGGCAAACCCGAACCGGCCACTTTTAACAGGGCCAGGTCGGTGCCGGGGTCCCGGCCTACCAGGCTTGCCTTAAAGACCCTTTTATCGGGCAAGATCACCTCGATGCCCGAGGCATTTTCAATGACATGGTTGTTGGTGGCGATATAGCCATCGGCACTGATGACCACTCCCGATCCCGACCCTGCGGCCGGCGCACTGCCCTGGGGAGGGCCATAGATACCGTAAAGAGAATTGGAAGAGGTGCCGGCGGTGCTGTACACCGTTTTAACGTGGACGACCGCCGGTGTCGCCGCACGGGCTGCAGGAACAAACTCCCGGCTGTCCCCCCGGGAGGTCCGTGCTCCCTGCCGTTGGTTCTCCGGTACCGCCGGCAATTCCCCGTGGCCGGGAAATAACTGCGGCATCAGGAAGTAGATGCCCGTCGCTACGGCTGCTGAAAGCAACAGGATGAGCGGAATATTTCTTTTCATGTTCGTCTATTTACGGGAGCTCTTGCTCCAGGATAACAATTGCCCCAAACGAAAGTGGCGCTTCCCTTTCCCTGTGCTTCTTACAGCGCCCCAGATACCGCCGGCGGAGGCATGGACCAGGTTTCGATCATCACGGCTATGGCCATGATCATGGCGGCCGGCATCAGCGCCAGTGTGATTGCTGTTTTTAAATAAACCCGTTTAACCATAACTACAGGGGACGGTACACATACTTTAGGTTTTCAGGTTTTGCTGTTTGACCCATAGTTCCTGTACCACTACCATCAGGATCGCCACCAGCGGGGTAGCCAGTACCAGCCCCCAGCCGCCGGTGAGCACGCCCATAAAGAGCTGGGCCATGATGATGAGAGCGGGTGGAATATTGATCAGGCGTTTCTGGATCTGCGGGGTAATGACATTGCTTTCCAACACCTGCACCCCGATATACAGGCCCGCTACCAGAAGAGCGGTGGAAGGCCCTTTGAGGAAGCCCACCAGCACTGCCGGCACCATGGCGATCAGTGGACCGAAGTTGGGAATGAAGTTCAGCAGCCCGGCGATCAGAGCCAGCACAAAAGCCATCGGCACCCCGATGATCAATAGCCCTATGACGGTGAGCACAGCTACCACCAGCATGGAAAAGATTTTTCCCTTGAGCCACTTGGTCAGCGTAGCCCCTGCTTTGCCGACCACATCACCTGCCCTGGGCCGCGCCGTGTAGGGCATGAGCTGAAGAAATCCGTGTATATACGTCCTGGGGGAGACGGTAAAAAAGATGCCCAGGAACAACACAACGTATACATCTCCCAATACCCCGAAAGTGCTGCGGAAAAAGGTTTTCATTACGGCGGACGCTTTTTGCATGCTCCGCCCGGAAGTGGCTTTTTGAAGGATGTGCTGCCCGACGGGACTTTTGCGCAGTTCCTCTTTCACTTTCTCTACAGTGGAAGGCAGTATCTCGCTGAGCTGGCTTGCCTGCTGGGTGATCCGGTTGCCCGCCAGCCAGAAAAAGCCGGCCACTAAAAGCAGCGAGCCCATAATGGCGATGGAAAGACTCCCTTTTTCCGGCAGGTGCAGCCCCCGGTGCAATAGCCCGCTCAACCCCCGGAAATAAAGGGCGATCAACGCTCCGGCCAGGATCAGTAATAGTACGCTGAAGGTTGCTTTCACCAGCCACAGCAGGGTAACTACCAGGGCTACAATGCCTGCCGCGGTCCATACCCTGGCGGAGAAGCGCTGCGGTGCCTTACCCGAACCTTCCTGGAAATGGTCCATACTTCCTCCTTTGCTTTTAACGATCGCAAGGGGTGCCGCCCTCTTCCCTGCAGTCCTTGCGCCTTCCCGTTGAGTTTCACCTTCCCTTTTTAAAGCCTTGGCCCTACAGCGCTACGCCATAGCTGGGATGGATCGATATCTTCCCGGCTGTTGCGCCTGGGCAGGCACTGAATCAAGTTTTCCTGACCACAAACTGCACGCCATGACACCCGGCAATAAGCTGATTTTAATCCTGTTCTAATCCTGAAGCGTACTGCTCTGGCAACGCTCCGAGGGGAAGTAGAGAACAACAGCGCTACCGATAAAATTGCACGCTGCCGCCGGAAAGTGGTCAGCCTAAAGGCACCCTCATTACGAACCCGCCCCTATTCCTCAGCATGCGCTACCTGACCGCTTAGCTATAGCTCCACGATGCAAATTGTGGCACAGTTTTCCATTAATAGCGGGAAAAATGTTCTCTATGGAAAAAGCATATTTAACCGTTATGGCGGCCCTGGTGAGTGCAATCACTTTTGCGCAGGAGGGCGGTGGAACGAAAAGCGTAGATGTTGACATCAATACGCATTCGGGAGGCGGAGGCAGTTTTCCCTGGATCTGGGTGGTTGGCGGTGCTGTTTTCATTTTACTCCTGGTAGCGCTGATGCATGGAGGCAGCCGCAGCGCCGAGTAACTTGAATCGATGCGTTCTCTTTTTGTTGCGGTAGGCACACCAGGAATAACATCGCTATAACCTGCATTTGTACCGCTTTATGGAAAGCACAGAATAATTTTATTTTCTTCAAAAAAATCAAATTCGATTAAGGACAGGAATCTCTATTCCCGCCCTTTTTTTGTTCCCGGCTACTGTAAAGGAGCAATTGCGTTCTCTTCTTAATTCCGCTTAAATTTAATCAGCCCCGGGATTAGAATATCCTCATAATCAAGGCCAATTTCCCTACTGTTAAAAATTCGGTCTCAGATTTGAATAGATGAAGTAGCCCTGGCTATTTGCATCAGGTCCCGGTACCCTGCAGATAGCCGGGACACCTCCTCCAACTCCCTTTAAAAACAGTCCCACAACCTCCAACTGCAGGCTTACAGCCTCCTTTCCATTATTATGAAAACACTCACCCTTTAAAATGAAGACAGTATGAAAACCGGTATTTTACGCTCCCTCTTTCCTACGGTACCCATTTCTTGCCTGATATTTCCTGTTACACCTTCACGAAAGGAACGAGTTTTCGCTCTTCATAAGAGCCTTGGTTCCGGCTGTTTTCTTTTGGATTAACCAGTGCGGAATATCCTGGCTCTCTTAGCAAACCTAATCACCTTATTTAATTTGCCGCCGGCCCGGGTGCCTTTTTGCCCGGACGGTTGCCCCCTGCCCTTACCTATACACATCTCCTTAAAAGCAGTGGCAGGTCCCGGCGGTCTCAACGCACTTTGGTGAAGTGCCTGCAAACAACCTGAAGTTGACTATAAAAAACACCGATATGAAAACCACTTTTTTATTGTTCATTTTCTCCCTCCTGTTCGTTCACGTATTAAGCGCACAAACTACCCTTATTCCTTTCAGCTCTTCCTGGAAATACCTCGATAACGGTACGAACCAAGGCACGGCCTGGCGAGGCACCGGCTTTAGCGATGGCGCCTGGAAAACCGGTAATGGAAAATTCGGCTACGGCGTTACCGGCACCAGCACCACTATCAGTTATGGATCCAACAAGGACAACAAATACATCACCACCTACTTTCGAAAAGCCTTTTCGATAACCGATGTAAAGGCATTCAGCTCTTTCAAGGGTACGGTTTACCGCGAGGACGGCATCGTCGTGTACGTCAACGGGGTGGAAGTGTACCGCAATAATATGCCCGCCGGCACCATCGCGTACAACACCCTGGCCGCCGACGGCGCCAAGAACGACGGAGCGGACCCGCTTAGCTTTACCATCGCTTCTTCCTACTTTACCAGCGGCACCAACGTCATCGCCGCGGAAATCCACCAGCAGAAAATCAGTTCGTCGGATATGCTCTTCGACCTGACCCTTTCAGGCACGACAGGAACGTCCACCAACGCGCCGCCCGTTGTTTCGGCCATCAGCCGTTACTCCGCCTCCCCCACCAGTGCCACCTCGGTGCGCTACCTGGTTTCCTTTTCCGAAAAAGTAAGCGGGGTGAATGCGGGCGATTTTGCGGTTACCCGGGTAAGCGGCACGGTGGCCGGCACCGTCAGCTCGGTCAGCCCCCAGGGCACCGGCGGCAACCAGTTCCTCGTAACGGTTTCGGGCATTACCGGCACCGGCGAGCTGCGCCTGGACCTGAAAAGCAGCGGAACAGGCATCACCGACGTGTTGAACGCCCTGCTCACCGGGGGCTATACCCTGGGCCAAACCTTTGTCATCCAAGCCGCCCAACAGTCCCCGGGAAGCACGCCCGGCTTTGCTTCCACCACCCGCCTGGCGCCGCTCAACATCAGCAAGAACACGGCCGACAAGCCCCAGGCCAAGGTATGGACCTATGACGGCCGGTGGTGGTGCGTGCTGCCCACTTCCAGCGGCACGAACATTTACCGCCTGGACGGCACTTCCTGGACCCCGGTGCTGCCCATTCAAAGCTCCGGCAACGCCCGGGCCGACTGCCGGGTGGTGGGCAATACCGTGCATATCCTGTTGTTCCGGGGAGAATCCAACAATTCCTACCTGGTATCGGCAGAATATGACAACGTGCAGAAAACCTATAAGCTGTGGAACCAGCGCACTTCCAAGGTGACCCTTGCCTTCGGCAAGGGAGTGGAAACCGCCACCCTCGACATCGACGGTACGGGCAGGATGTGGGTGGCTGCCTGCGATACCACCAATGTGACGGTCCGCTGGAGCGATGCGCCTTATGCCACCTGGAGCAGCCCGGTCGTTATCGGTACCGGCGTGCTGGACGATGACATCTGCGCCATCACCACCCTGCCGGGCAAAATCGGCGTGCTCTGGTCGAACCAGAACAACAAACGCTTTCATTTTCGCACCCATACCGACGGTGCGGCTCCCGGCACCTGGTCGGCGGACGAGCTGCCCGGTGCCGCCTCGGCACAGGATAATGTAGGACGCGGGCTGGCCGATGACCACCTGAACATTGTGCGATCGGCCAACGGCACCCTGTACTGCGCCGTAAAAACCGGTTTCGACGAGGAGGGATACCCGGCGCTTTCGCTGCTGGTACGCCGGCCCACGGGCACCTGGGACCCACTTTATCCCGTTACCATCAATACGAGTTCGGAACATGACGGCACCCGGGGCATTGTGCTGCTGAACGAAGCCCTGGGCCGGGTGAAAGTAGTGTACACCTCCCGGGAAGACGGGGGCGAAATCCTGTACCGCGAGTCGGCGCTTTCCTCCATCGCTTTCGGTGAGGCCAGGGCCCTGCTGACAGGCGATTTCAACAATGCCACCAGCACCCACCAGACCTACACCAATGAAATCGTGGTGCTGGCAACGGACCAGAGTACGAGTCCCGACCAGGCCGCCGGCATCATCGGCTATGATGGCACGGCACCCGTCCCTTCAATTACTGCCGTCCCGGCGGAAACCGAACAGCTGGCCATGGCCGGCAGCCTGGCAACGGAGCTATCGGTAACGCCCAACCCGGTTACGGGCAGCGGACTGGTACGCTTTACCCTTCCGGCAGCGGGTAATTACATCCTGGAGTTATATAACCTGGCCGGCACGCGACAGGTGGTGCTGCGGCAGGGCAGGGCGGAAGGAGGGCAGCTCCAGTCGCTCTTCCTGGATGCCT
Source organism: Huijunlia imazamoxiresistens (assembly GCF_037132455.1). NCBI lineage: Bacteria > Pseudomonadati > Bacteroidota > Chitinophagia > Chitinophagales > Chitinophagaceae > Huijunlia > Huijunlia imazamoxiresistens. Next base: position 83,889 of record NZ_JBBBEI010000012.1, read on the forward strand.
CCGGCCTGTCCAACGGGGTGTACCTGTTGCGGCTGCAAACCGCCGGCACCAGCAAAACACTAAAGCTGGTCGTTCATAAATAAAACTTCATCCGAGGCGCTGTATCTACAGCGCCTCTTTTCTTTGCTGTTTACCCGATTGCCCTTCTTAGGGGCTCATAAAAAGCCCCTGTAAAAACAGGGGCCGTACATGAAAAAAGTGTCCAGGATTACCTGGCTGACTTCTGGATGATAAAGCCTGCTAAAACCGCACCACCTTATGATCCCTGTTCCTTCTGTATGAACGCTTTGCCGGCAGGAGGTCCCTCCTTTTAGTAACCTTTATTTCTGCCTTCCTTGCCCCGCAGGCGCCACCTTTTCTGCCCGTTAAAATAACCGGATACCACCTTCATAAGGGCGGAACCTTAAACTGTGGTGGATGCTGGCCTGCAACAGGCCGCCCTCCGGGGAAACGCCATAGGTGAGCGTAAAGAGCGCCAGGTGAAACGGCGCCACCAAAATACCGCCGCCAACGCCCCGGTGCCACTGCCCCGACCGCTCCACCGGCTGCCATACCCGGCCCCCATCCATGAATCCCAGCACGCCGGCCTTGCCGTTGAACAGGTAGCTGTTCACATCGAACAGCCACCGCACTTCTCCACTGCCGTACAGGGAGGTGCGCCCGCGGAAGCGATCCAGGCGGTAACCCCGCAGCGTGCGGGGACCGCCCAGGGTATTGAGCTGGTAAAACTCCGCCGGTCCCTGTAGGGTGGCGGCGCCTCCCTCCACGACCAGGACCAGCCGGCGGTCCAGCGCCATATACCCCTTGACCTGCCCGCTGTAACGGATAAATCCTGCCCCCTTGGAAAAGTTCCAGGAAGGGATAGCAGAAAAGGCGGAAAGGAAGCCTTTTCGCGGTACTACCTGATCATCCAGGCAGCTGTAGCGCAGGCGCAGCGCCGCCCCGGCAAAATGCCGGTAGCGGTAAGGATCCTCCCCGGCAGGAAAGGCATGGTCCAGGGAGGCGCCGCTGGAATGGAGCACTTTTACTCCCTGGTAGTACGGGCCCACCGCCAGGCTGCCCCATTTTCCCAACGAATGCTGCAGGTAAAAGCCGGCCGTTACTTCGCGGGTATGCAGGCGGGAAAAGCTTTTGGGCCCTCCCTCGTTTTTGCTGTCATTGCCCAGGCCGTAAAAATTGGTCCAGCGAAGGGCGTCATAGCCGGCCAGCAGGTGCAGGTCCCATTTCCGGGCAAACTGGTTCACCGCTCCCTCGTAGACGAGGCTGAGGGCCTGCTGGGTCAGGGAAAAGGCCGCATGCACCCCATGGCGGTGGGCATAAGGCCCCCGCCGCCACCGGTAACGGGTAACCTGGTAGCCCAGGCCCGTATAAAAGCGGTCGTTCATGCTGTAAAACAGCAGGGGTTTCAGGCCTTTCTGGTCATAATGAAAACCATTGTACGCATACCGGTGCACGGCCGTATCCCGGCTCAGGTGGTGGCGGGCCGGCCCGGACAAATCGTTTTGGAAGTCATCATACACATGCACGCCGGGTGGTTTCCCTTCCGGGCTGTCCTGAATGCGGTAGGTATCCCGGGCCGGTCCGCCGATGATGCGGAGGGTAATGCCTTCGCGCCCGCCTGCTTCGACTTTATAGACATCGCTGCCCGACAGGCCGAACAACCGTACCTCCCGGGTTTCTTCGCGGCGGAAGAGGCGCTCATAAAAGGGACGGTCGCTTTGTATGCCCTCCTTTACCCGGTATGCCCGTACCAACAGTTGGCCCTCCCCGGGCCGGCTCACTTCAAAAAGGTCGTCCTGCCGCGAGCCGGTGACCTCCACTTCCCGGGCGAGGAACTGGTAATAATCCCGGGCGTACTGCTCCAGGTGCGCCCTCCTGGATTTCAATTTGGCAATGAGCTCCGGCCCGGAGATGGGGAACACTTCAGGCGGCATTTGCCGCACGGAGGCCTCGATCACCGAATCGGTCAGGGCTGTTTGCAGGCTTTTGGCAATGTCCCGCCACTCCTGCAGCGAAGGTTCGTTGGCCATTTGGCGGTCGAGGTGGCGGGCCGGGAAATTAAACCGCCGGATGTCTTTTACCGTGCTGTCAAAGCTTTTCAGGTGGCTCAGCCCGGCTACCGAAAGCCCCACCTGCAATAAGGTGCCGTCAAACCTTGTATAGGTCTGGTCCCGGTCGCGGGGAATGGGACGGTAGACCGTCCCGCCGCCTTCCCATAGGGTGGCCCAGCGCCACTGGTCCTCGTGGCGGCCCCAGTCGCCCAGGAACATATCGAAGAGGCGGGCCCGCACGAACGCCCGCTGGTCGACCCGATCCTCCCGGCTGTCGAACAGACGCTCCTGCAGCTTTTCAGTGCTGATGATTTTGGGGGAATGGCCGAAGTTGGGCGCCTCCTGCCAGTTCTCGTCCGGCCGCTGCTCAAAGAGGTACAGGTCATCGGCATGGGTATGGTTAAAGCTGTCCAGTGCCGGCTGCCGGGGCAGGAACACTACCCGGGGCCAGGTATGGTAGATGCCGGCGGCTTCGGCCATGAGGGGCACGGTCAGGGCCGCGTAGGGATGGGCGGCGGATACCTGGTCATTCATCAACGTTTCTATGAAGGTGTGCTGGAAGAGGGGCGGCAGGGCCTTGCCGTAGGTTTTATCGATGCTGCGCAGCACATATTCCCTTTCCTGGGCCGCGTGGAGCCTCAGGGTCTTGCTTTGCCGTCCGCCGCCGGCCCCGTAAGGCGTCAGGCTGCCGGCTGCCGTATCCAGGTAAAAGAGCGGCAGGGTTACCGGCCTTGTCCATTCCCTGCGGTAATGCTTCCCCCACAGCCATTGGTGGAAGCGCGAAGCGGCATACTGGTTCCCTGCCGGGACAGTACGGGAGTTTTCCTGCGGAGAAATCCCGGCGGATTCCTGTGCCGCCAGCGGAAGGGTAAAGAGCAGGGGGATGCCTGCCAGCATAGCCCGCCACCAACGGGGTACGCGAAATAGGATAAGACTCTTCATATGAACTCGTGTCAGAAGTGCTGCGGACATCAGCCCGGCAATACGGGGTAGGACAAGGATTGTGCCGTACAGCTTTGGAAAGCATTGCTTCCAAGCCCGGGAAAAGCACGACGGCCTTTTCTTCTTATTGCCGTTTTCAAAATGACCGGCCGAAGTTGTCCTGGGCCGGGCGTGTTTTTAACGGGCTGGCCGATCAGGTATGGCCGTTGTTTTTATCGGCTTTGCGGGTGAACGCCTGGAGGTAACGAATGCTTTTGATGCCCTCCGGGTTGGAAACATCCGTAAGGGCCATCATACCGCCATGAAGTTTCCAGCCCTGCTCCAGCTTTTCATTTACGGAAGGAAGGAAACCTTCGTATTCAGAAGATTCAATAAGGTCAAATTCCAGCTTTTTCGCCATAAGTACTTTTTGACCGCTGACTGTCGAAAGTAGTGCCAGTTAACAAAAGGTGCCGGCAGATCGGTAAAGGATACCCAAAAACGGATGGGCAGGAAAGGAAGGAAAGCCCCCCTTAAGCCCGTTTATGGGTACCAAAGGGCATTTGGACCGGAAAAGGGAGGCATTCACGGAAATTATTCAAGCTGAAGCACTTATAAAAGGACCTTTGCCCTGCAATTCCCCGGAAAGCATCCCCTATCACCCGCCCGGAAGCGCTTTCCGGAAATCCTTTCATCGAAAATCATAGTACTGATGCCCTTTATATTTTTAGCAGATGCTGACGCTGATGATCGCTTCCTGCTCCAGGAAGCACTGTTCCAGGCCGGATCTCCCTATGACATCAGGGAGGCCCGGGACGGAGAGCAGGCACTCCGGGACCTAACCCGGTTGAAACAGGAGGGCGCCCTCCCTTCCCTGATTGTGCTGGACCCTCATATGCCCCGGAAAAATGGCTGTCACCTTCTTCGGGCCCTGGGCTCCGATGAGCTGTTGAGCGCCGTGCCGGTGGTGGTATACACCACTGTTGCCGGGCACCTGGATCCCTTGTATTTGGTGCAAAAGGAAGCGGCCTTCAGGGATCACCTCTTTATCGGCAAGCCTTCCCGTGCGGGTGACCTGGAGGAAGTAGCTGGCCGGATGCTGGCGGCCTGTCAGATCCCGGTTTCATTAGAAGGGGAAGCACTCCCCGCTTATTCTAATTGACGTGCTTGATATTTTCCATCGATTTTTATAGGTTGCCGAATAGGTTTATAGGTTAATAGTTTTTCAAGGGCCGGAGTTTCTACTCGGGCCCTTTTTATTCCTCAAGGTCTCTTGGCCAAAACCGTTCTTTTCCAAAAAAAGCTTTCCCATTTAATTTATCCGGGCGGGTTTCTATTCGATCAATGTACACCCGTAAATATTCCAGATGGCGTAGGCTCGGATAATGCTCGTTCTGTTGCTTTCAGCTGGATCCCAGCCGCTGGTAGGAAAACCGGATGCTGGAAGCCGGGCAATGGGCTGTGTCACCAAAAGCTCTCGCCTGGAAATGATCACCGCCATCCGGCTGGTAACCCGAGGTCAAAAGTATGTTTCCGGTGAAGTTCCTCAGCCCGTTTAAGGGACCATACGGGATGCCGGGTCATTAAGCCCCCCTTACCCTCCGTTTTAGGTCATTAACAATTCACGGCCAGCCTCCAGTGGTTGGGGCGGCAGTTATGCCCATTGCCTGTTTTTCAAGGAGGCCAGCCCGCTGAAGAACTAGGAATAGCCCCTGAAGGCCATCGGGCTGCTGCTGCCCGGTACCGGTAAGACGCCGGAAAAAACTAAGGGAAGAAAAGCTCCGCCCTTATGTTATTTTGATATTCACCTGCCGGGAGGAGGCTTTTACCTGCTGGCCGGCCCTGGGAAAGAACGGGTGCAGTTGGAGCTTAGGAAGCTTACTGGCCTTTTTTCTTTTCATCATCGTCATCATCCACGGCATTCTTCACTTTGCTGCCTACTTTTTCAGCCGCGTTACCGACTGCTTTACCGGCTTTTTCAGCCGTGTTGCCAATGGCCTTACCGGCATCTTTTACTCCATGCTTGGTCTTGTCCCAGGCATTGCCAATGGCGTTGCCAGCCTTGTCAAAGAAGTTGCCGGTCCGGTCCACTACTTCTCCTTCGTGCAGGTCGATTTCATCATCTCCCCGCTTTACTTTACCGGTGCGGCTTACCACTACATCATTCTCCAGGCGTACGTCTTCTTTCGTTTCCACCCACTCCCCGTTCCGCATCACCCGTACCTTGCCATCCCGATAGGTAACATCGCCTTCCTGGGCGGTATAAGTGGTCGTAGTGGTAGTTGTGGAGGACGAAACCGAGGTATCATAGGGAGCGTCGGCCGTGGTCGTAGTGTTCGTGGTGGTGCTGGTATCCGTATTTTCCGATGTAGTAGCACTTTCATTGTTACAGGCGGCCAGCGACAATGCTGCCACAGCCATTGCAAGAAGTTGTTTCATGATTATGGTTTTATTGAGTGGGCCGGCCCTTTACAATCGCTTTTCAGCGCTGCCCTGCCGGCGTGGAAACATCCACCAATTGAAAAAGCTGTGCCAAATTTACCCGGCAGCATCTTTTCGAGCTATTGCCGGGCCTGCCTGCAGTGCTATGCCATGAGGTGCTGCAGTAAAACCGGACAGTGAATTAGCCTTTCATTAGCCAAACAAATGAAAGAGAAAATAGGTCCGGAAAACCGTCTCAAAAATGATACAGCCTTGAAAGAAAAAGTCTTAAAAATGGTCTTTATCGGTCGGCCAGTGCCTGAACAATGGAAAAGCCGTTACAATGTATTTTAACACTAAAAGGAGGCATTCAGCCCTCAGCTATGAATGTCCGGTGGTCTTTAAAAACAACTATTATTTTTTCAAAAACTAAGCAACTTTACTGTCGGGAAAAATCCACACACCTCATGAAACCGTATGGCTCAATAAAGCAGGCAATAGTAGCTTCAAAAGTTTCATATGCCAATCCTTGTTTTGGGGTAAGCCGCTATTCTTTCTTAAAATCATATTTTGCCACAGCGGGCAACGTATCGGTTACCTCCTTTCTTTCCAGGACGCCCTTAACCTTCTCGATAAGCAAGGAACTGCCCGGCACTTCATGACGGAAGGATCTGCCCTGCATCGTTACCGGCAGTGCTCCATAATTGAAGAGCGATTGCCCGTTCCCCGCCTGGAAGGCTGCCGGCTTTGTTCCGTCCAATTGTGCCCTTATCTGCCACCCCCCTATCTCCAGTTGTATCAGGCCATCGGCTTCAGGTACCCGTTTCCGTACTTCCTGCCCGCCCTCCTTCACATTTATGATGGTCAGGAATCGGTACTTCTTTGAGGGTACGGAAGTAATGCCCGCATGCCATTGCGCATAAAATTCTTTTACCTTTCCGCCTCCCTCTCCTGTTTTACCCTTCCAGTTTACCGCAGGTTCGGCAAATTTGTTATGCACCTGCAACACCAATGGGCTGTGCCCATAAGTATGAACGGCGGTACCGCCCCAGGGCGTCTCTACCCGAAAGTTCTGGCAGGCAGCGTCATCGGAAGCAGAGGGCCGGATGATGAAACGGGGCGAATGAAACTGCGTGGTCCATTTTATGGCCTGATCTGCTTCCAGTTCATCGTATAAAATAAGGTAATCCCCCTCTAATTGCAGCAGGTGCCGGCGATACAGCTTTACGCCGGACGCGCCATAACCGCTGCTGTTGCCCGGTGCCAGGTCGATCTGCTGAAACCGGTCCAGCCAGAATTCGCTTTGAATAGGGCCATAAGCCTGCGAGGCGTCGCCCAATGCATATTGAATGCGATGGCCGCTGAGGCTTCGGGCGATCCATCCGTAGCCTTCATCACCCAGTTTCTGGCCGAGGCTATCCGCCAAAATGGTACTGTAGGCCCTGGACGACCGGTAGTGGAGCAAATTATGGCGGTCGCTGAAATTACTGTAAAAGCCGCTGGCACCCAGCACCGTTATCCCATCGTAATTACAGGTAAACGCATTTTGACTGGCATGTGCATGACCCGCGGAACCAAAAGGATTGGCGAGTAAATACGTGCAGAGTCCCTTGCCGGCCCCGGCCGGCGCCTGCAGCATGGCCGCCACGCCCACGTCGGCAAACAGCCTCGTCCGGGGCAGCCCATCCGGCGCTTTCACCGGGAATCTTCTGGTTGCATCATAATTCAATAGCCTGAAGAACAGGAAATCGTCCGTACCCATAAAATACGCGGGGAACTTTTGCCGTAGGGTGGCCACATACCAGTTCAGGTAAGGGTTGCTCATTTTATACGAGAGCGCCTCCGCAAACCAGGCCTGCACCTTTGCCATTTCTCCCAGGTCCTCCCACATATCGCCGGTGGCCGTGGAGGTGCCGCCAGCAGGGAAGGTATAGATCATGTAATAGGGCAAATTTTGCATCCAGGGAAGCCGGAAATAATCCACCCCGGAAAAGTCGCCCAACAGTTGCGACAAATAAATGATCGACCGGAAATGCACCTTGAAATAGCCATTACCCTCGCGCCAGCCGCCGTCCGTATTGCCCAGAATCGGGAACCGGGCCGACCATACTTCGTAAATATACCGGAACCACTCTTCCGCTTCGGGCACTTCCTTCATGACCGCCACCGCCCCAATGGCCAGGTTGCGCAGCGTGATCTGCCACACATGGTTATCGCAGGTAAGCAGTTCAAAACGGTTCGGCAAAGGATCATAGATCCTTTTGGCCCGTAACCGGATGGCCTGTTGAAACAATTTCTTCTCCGCATCATTTAAAACCGGGAAGCCGACATCGTAAAACCATCCCAAGGCCTCCAGCACGGCGCCGCTGTTAAAATCGTCCCTGGTTGCCAGGCCGCCCGGATCCATGCGCGCCAGGTCCAGGGCTCTTGCCCGGGCAGCGTAAAGAAAACGGTCGTCCCGGGTAAGCTGGTAGGCGATGCACAAATTGCGCACCGGCGTTCCTACATGGTCGCCAAAGCCATGATACATGCGTTCCATGATCTGCGCTTTCTCGAGCTTTGTTCTGCCGGCCGTGTCTATGACCCGCATGGGCTTCTCGACGGGCAACGGCTGTTGCAGCAACTGCCCCGCAAAGGCCACCAGTTGCCTGGCTTCGGGATTGGTTAAGTTGTTTTGATAAAAGCGGTCGCCGATGGCATGCATGTTCCACAACCTCGGATGCGGCCCCTGGTTTCGTTGCACCACCTCCCCGACAGCGGGCGATACCAGCGCAGCGGGCACTTCCTTATTTACATAAAAGTCGAATACCGGAGACCAGTTCCACCCGTTACCGCCTTTTCGTTTATAGCCGTACTTCCAGAACCAATGTCCCTGCTTCAGGGGTTGGTGCAAAGGATGCAGGGCCAACCGCTGTTCCCCCGTTTCCAGGTGCACCTGCCGGAACGCCGGATCCTGCGACAGGAGCACCTTATACAGGACGTTGCGGGCGTTGGGCGCCTCCGGCACGGCGCTCCCGCTTTCCATGGGGGCAATGCGCTGCTCGCCATTGGTTCCGGGCCATAGAAGTGCCTGTGGCGAAAAAGGCAACTGAACGCCGTTGGCCGGGTAGGCATATTCCCGCGACCGGGCATACAACCGGGGCGGGGCCGCCGCTTTCGCTGCGCCTTCGGGCAGCGGATGGGATTGGCCGAATGCCTGGGCGGCCACTAAAGACAAGACAATTATGAAATTTTTTCTCATGGGATCGTTTTCAGGAATGGATCGTTATGATGCAAACACCATTTTTTCAGATAAGCCCTCATTTGACGCAAGGTTTTCCGGCTGTCCTTATCAAAGGCGAGGTTCCGCATTTCACCGGGATCGCTTTTTAAGCGGAACAGCTGCTCTTTAATGGCCCCCTGGTCATACACGATGTATTTAAAGTCGTGGGTAATCACCGCCCGCCCGCTGATCCCCAGCAGCACCGTATTGTCCGAAAAATCGGTCTGGATCACCAGCGTATCGCGGAGCGGGGCCTCCGGCGCCGTTATTCGTTTACCGAGGTCGACGCCCTTTAAACCGGGCGGCTGCGGTACGCCGGTAAACCCGCACAGGGTGGGCATGATATCAATACCGTTACACACCAGCATCGAATCGACGGAGGGTTTCCATACCCCAATATTCGAAAGGATAAAAGGCACTTTGGCGGATTCTTCGTACAGCACCTGCTTCTGGTTCCACTTATGGGCGGCATAACCATCGCCATGGTCGGCCGTGAACAGGATGATCGTATTTTTTTCCACGCCATATTTATGGAGCGATCCCAGGAGCATGCCGATATAGTGGTCCACTTGCTCCACCAGGCGGTTGTAGGCCCAGCGGTACTGGCGCCATTGATCGCCGCTCCAGTTGACCGACGGATACGTCCGGGGGTTCACCTTTTGCTGTTCTCTTATGGCCGGCGGTTCCTGGGCAGGAATATCCCAGTTGGCGGGCAGCGGGGGACATTGCGCCGGAGGGGGCGCACCGTCCAGGAGGTCCATTTTCAGGGGTTCCTTTCTGGCCCATTCACAGATATCATGCGGATTCAGGAAAGAGGCCACCAGCAGGAAGGGCTGGTCTTTATGCTCTTTGATAAAGGCGGCGCAGAAAGAGGGGGTGGCCGCATCGTTATAATCCAGAAAGTCCGTATTGCGGATATACCCGAAACCATGCTGGCTGATCTTGCCGGCGGGAACCGGCAGGTGCCATTTGCCCACAAAGCCGGTTTTGTAGCCCCCCTTTTGAAAAATTTTTCCCATCATCAGCAGGCTGTCGGGCCATAGCCCGTCCTGTTCACTGGCATTGCCGACAAAACCGGTTTCCACCGGCATTTTGCCGCTGAAAATGGAACTGCGGGAGGGGGTGCAAAGGGGTTGTGCACAATAAGCCCTCGTAAACCGTACGCCGTTGGCCGCCAGCTGATCCATTGCCGGGGTGTGCAAATCCTTATTGCCGGCATTGCTCATGGCATCCGCCGTTTGCTGGTCGGTCAGGATGACCAGGATGTTCGGACGCGCAGGGGATTGCGCCGCCAGGTGCACCGTTCCCAACCAGAGCGCGGACAAAAGGGCGACGGTTTTATAAATATTTTTTTTCATAAAAAAACAGGGGTATTTCGGTTGTTTTCTTCCAGGTTGTGGGAAAGGCCCGCTGCCTGCAGGCTCAGGGAGCCAGCTGGACGTTCACCGGCTGTTGCTTTCCGTTGATGTGGAGGGTAAGGCGGAGGCGGCCCCGGCGCCAATCGTTTCCTTCATTTTCCTGTACGCTGACCCGGGGAGGGTGGGCCCCTTCGTAGGGATACAAAAGGGTAAGAAACACCTGCGGCCGGCTGTCTGCTTTGGGCTTTTCAAAAACCAGGGCAGGACGCTCCAGTTCTTTCCGGTAGCTGTAGGAAACCTTGCTTGTTTCGGCTGCCAGCGACAGCGGATCCCCATTCAGCGACTGTACCAGCAGGTTGTTGCCGTCGGGGTAATTGGTATGCACGCTACGGCCTGCCGTATCGAAAACCGCCCGGCTGTCTTCCTTCAGGTGGAAATGCACCCCCACCCTGCCGGTGGCCGCGCCCCGGGCCTCGTCGATGAGCAGGAAGTATTTTTGGTCGATAAAGAGCAGGCTGCGCCGGTGGTCCAGGCCGGGGTAGCTGGGGTTGGTGTAGGTCAGCACCTCCCGGCCGGGGGTGGGGTCCCAATGTTCCAGGCGGGCGTTGGTGATCGCCATGTTCCGGTTGTCCAGGGTCAGGGTGTTGTGCACCCTCGTCTGGCGGTAGGCTTCGCGGAGCTTCATGACCTCCGCATCGCCGCTATACACGTATACGCCGGCATCGGGGGTGAAGTTGCGGCCCTTGACCCACAGCTCGAAGGTGCCGTTGTCGGGCTGGGCATGAAAGGCGCCGGGGGGACTGGCCTTCAGCACCAGTACCGTTGCTTTCGGGTCCCAGCCGTTGCGGAAGGTATAGAACCCGGCGGTGGTTAGGCCCTTCGACAAATAAGGGGGCGGCGTTCCCTGCCGGCCCTCCGTGGCAAAATATTTAAGGGCGCTGTTGTGCGGAAAGGCTTCGGCCCAGCTTCGGAACTGCCGCAGCCGTACGGGCTGCTCCACCTGCCAGGCGTCGCCGAACATGGGTACCTGGTAATCGGGGAACGACATATTGAGGGTCGCCTCCACCATCTTTTCCACCGTTGCCCGGTAGCTGCGGGGGAATTCCTTTTCCGCCCCGGCCATTTGGGCCGCCTGGTAGGCCTTCAGGAAAATTTCGATGGAAGCCACCTGGTAAGCCGGCGACAGCTCGAACTGCACCCCATCGGGATAGACTTGCTTCTTTATTTCGGTATTCAGCACCTCGATGCCGTGTTTTCGCCAGCGGGCGGCGTTTTGGAACTCGGGGAAAAAGGCGCCGGCCAGCAATACCCGCTGGGCCTCGAACAGGCGGTGGTTGCCCTTTTGGGCGAAATGGCCGTTCAGGTAGTCGGCCTGCTGGTGGTAGCTGTTTAAGAACTGCAGTAAAAAGGCCCCACTGAACTGGGGCGAGCCCAGGAACAGCTGGAAGGTACCGGACAGGCTCTGGATGCGATCCGAGATCTCCAGGGGGCGCCAGGCAAAGCTGTCGTTGTCGGCCGACAGGCCCAGCGGGTTCTTCTTTACCCAGTCGCCGAACTGGAAGACCCATTCCCGGGCATACTTTTCATCGCCGCTGCTGCGGTAGGCCAGCCCCAGGGACTGCCACCATTTTACCCGGTGCAGCTGCCAGCGGACCTCGTTGTCTTTTACCGGCCACAACTGCCAGTCGATATCCCGGCCATAATCAAAAAAGCCATAGCCCTTATGCGGCTGGAACTTGTGGACCAGGGCACTGTCGGCCTTCTGCCGGTCGGCCGCACCGATGGGCTTGCCCGCAAACCGGCGGCGCTCCCCCCAGTTGAACTCGGGGTGCCGAATGCCGGTGCGCCCGCGGTAATACGCCAGCAGCGCTTCGGCGGCCTTATCGTACGCTCCTGCGACTACCGACCGTTTTACTTGTTCCAGGCCCGGGTAGTCCAGGTTGATGGGGTTAAAACTTTCTTTACCGGGCCGGCCGTCCTGGGCGGTTGCCCGGGAGCACAGCAGCAGCACGATCAAAATTGCCTGGGTGAGCTTTGTAATCATTTTTTTCTAAATAGTTGGTGGGCAAAAAGATCCACTAGCAGGTCCGCATACCCTTTTACTTGGGTTAGATGGTACCGGGAAGCCCGCAGGGCTTCAATTATAGTAGCCCCGGGTGAAACCCGGGGTCAGCCGTAGTTCACCACCACAACCCCGCAGGGGTTGAATGTGTCCTGTTCGATTTACAACAGTTTTCAATAACAGAGGTACTTTCGGAAAGCCTTTCAAATCCCGGACAGCCTGCTTGCTGAGAGTCCCACATTCAACCCCGTTGGGGTTGTGGTGGTGAACTACGGCTGACCCCGGGTTTCACCCGGGGCTACTATAATTGAAGCCCTGCGGGCTTCCCGGTACCGTCTAACCCAGGTAAAATGGTATTATATCGACAAAAGTAAACGGGTTCTGGGGCAAGGGCTTTCCATTTGGGGGAAACCTCTTTTAAAATGGTTGAAGCGGCCCGGCCTACGGGGGATTCATCAAAATTGAAAGGCACTTCAACAGGACCAAAAGCCCTTTCCTGCCGCTGCTTTTAGATTTGTTCCCGGCACCACCCCGCTCCTCCGCCCTGGCGGCCCGGGCCGATGCGGGGCGATTGTGCCGATAATCTTACTTTTATAAAAGCCTTTTGTGACAAAAGACGCTGTCCTACGCATGAGCAAACGATTGCAATTACTATTATGGAGCGGGTGGATGCTGCTGGCGCTCCTGGGCGCCGGCCGGGCGGTGGCCCAGGTCGAAACCCGCCATTTCCGGACCATTTCGGTGGACCAGGGTCTGTCCCAGGGCACGGTTTATACCATCCTCCAGGATACGCTGGGGTTTATCTGGATGGGCACGCAAGACGGGCTGAACCGTTATAACGGCGAAAGCTTTTCCGTGTACCGCCCTTCCAAAAATGATCCCCGCAGCCTGAGCTCCTATTATATCCGCAGCCTGCTCCGCGACGAGGCCGGCACCCTGTGGGTGGGCGGCAACCGGGGCGTCAGCCGGTACGACTATTCCGCCAATAACTTTCACAACTATGCCTTCACCCGCAAGCCGGGCGAATGGTATATTTCGGCCCTGGTGCAGGACGCCCGCCGGACCCTCTGGGCGGCCTCCAGCGCCGGCGCCCTGTTTCGCCTCCAGGCCGCCGCCGATACGTTTCTGCAGGTGCCCTTCGGAACGGCGGCTTACCGCCCGAAAACCATTACCTGCCTGCAGCCGTGGCACAACGACCTGCTGGTGGGCACGAAGGAGGGCTTGTTCCGCAGAACGGCCGCCGGCACGACCGAGCCGATCCACCTGGGCATAGCGCCGCCCTGGGTCAACAAGCTGTTCCCGGACGGCCCCTGGCTGTGGGTGACCACCGAAGGCGACGGGTTGTTCCGCTACGATACCCGCAACGGCGCCGTGCAGCAGTACCGGCATGGGCCCGGCGCCTCCAGCCTGGCCGACGACGCCGTGCGCGGCATCAACAAGGACGCCCGGAGCCAGCTCTGGCTGGGCACCTTCCGGGGCCTGTCCGTCCTGGACCCGGCCAGCGGGAAATTTTCCAACTACTACCACCAGCCCTCCCTGCCCTACACCCTTAGCCAGAACTCGGTCCGCTGCATTTTCCGCGACCAGCAGGACGGCATGTGGCTGGGCACGTATTACGGCGGCGTCAACTATTACCACCCCGGCGACATCGTCGTCAACCTCCTGGGCCAGAATACCGGCGAGCTGTCGCTGAGCGACCGGGTGGTGAACGTGATCCGGCAGGACAGCAAAGGCAACTTCTGGATCGGCACCAACGACAAGGGGTTGAACTACTGGGACACGAAAGCCCGGAAGATCCGGTACTATACCCAGGAGGAAGGCAGCGGCGGCGGGCTTAGCTCCAACAACATCCAGGCCATCGCCTTCAGCCCGTCCGGCCAGGTGCTGGTGGGCACCCACAATACCGGGCTGAATGTCCTGGATCCCGCCACCGGGCGCACCCGGGTGTACCGGTACCGGGAGGACGACCCCAACAGCCTTTCCGGGGATATGGTGTATGCCCTGCTGACGGACAGCCGAAACCGCATCTGGATCGGCACCCGCTCGGGGCTGGACCAGTTCCACCCCTCCGGCCCCTCGTTTACCCGCCTTTTTTCCGATTCGGCCGGCAGGCGCCTGAGCTCCGATGAGATCACCTACCTGCTGGAGGACAGCCGCCACCGCATCTGGATCGGCACCACCAACGGCGTCAACCTGTTCTACCCCGACCGCCTGCGCTTCGATCCCCTGCCCGGCGCCACCCTCAGCAATGATGTGATCAACTGCATTGCCGAGGACCGCCAAAAGCGGATCTGGGTGGGCACCCGCGACGGCCTGAACCTGTACCACGAGGCCACCCGCTCCTTTACCGGCTACGGCACCCAGCCGGCTTTCCCCAAAGGGGCCATCTACGGCATCCAATCCGACGATGAGGGCAACCTCTGGATCTCGACGAACACCGGGCTCATTCGCTTCAACCCGGAAACCTTTGAACAGCAGTCCTTCGACAACAAGGACGGCCTGCAAAACAGCAGTTTCAACCTTTATGCCTTCTGCAAGGCCGCCGACGGCCTGCTGCTGTTCGGCGGCACCAACGGCGTATCCTACTTCTACCCCTCGGCCCTCAGGCAGCCGCCGGTTTCGCTGAAGCTGACCTTTACCGGCCTGGAAGCGCTCAACAAAGCCGTGACCCCCGGCGACGAGACCGCCATCCTGGACCGCCATATCGACCAGGCCGGACGCCTGACCCTCAGCCACGAATACCGCCAGTTCAGCATTTACTTCAATGCCTTCAACTACATCTCCGCCGACCGCACCCGCTACCGCTACCAGTTGGAAGGGTTCGACCACGACTGGCAAACGGCCGAAGTCGTGCCCCGGGCCACCTACACCAACCTGCCGCCCGGCAACTATACCTTCCGGGTGAAGGCCGTCGGTCCCCAGGGGGAAAGCAGCCCCACCCGCAGCCTGCGCATCAGGGTGCTGCCGCCCTGGTACCGGAGTTTTTGGTTTTACCTGCTGGTGGTGGGGGTAGCCGCCGCGGCGGGCATTTTCCTGTACCACATCCTGAGCGAACAGATGCGCACGCGGCAGCAACTGAAAGGGGAACGGCTGGAGCGGGAAAAGATGGATGACATCAACCGGATGAAAACGGAATTTTTCACCAACGTTTCCCACGAGCTGCGCACCCCGCTTACCCTGATCATGGCGCCCCTGGAAATACTCCTGGCCCAGCCCTCCACCGACCGGTCGCTGCGGAAACGCCTGGAGCCCATGCTTGCCAACGTCAAACGGCTGTCCCAGCTGGTCAACCAGCTGTTCGAATTCAAAAAGACCGAAAGGGGCACCCGCAGGCTGCAGGTAGCCCGCGGGGAACTGGTGGGCCTCCTGCAGGAGATCCATGCCTCCTTCCGGCCGTTGTCGGAAAAAAACGACATCCGGTTTTCCTACCACCCCCCCGAAGACCTCCTCTGCGGTTACTTTGACAAGGAAGCTGTGGAGCATATCCTGTTCAACCTGCTGTCCAATGCCTTTAAGTACACCCCGGGCGGCGGCAGCATCGCCGTGGACCTGTCCGCTACCAACGGGCAGGCGGTCATCCGGGTAACCGATACCGGCAAGGGCATGGCCCGGGAACACCTGGACAAGATCTTCGACCGTTATTACCAGGTCAGCGGCCCGGAAATGAACCTGGGCTCAGGGGTGGGCCTCGCCTTCACCCGGCGCCTGGTGGAGCTGCACCACGGGACCATAACGGTGGACAGCCAACCCGGCAGGGGCAGCACCTTTACGGTCACCCTGCCCCTGTCGGCCGATGCCTATGCCGGTGATGACCTGGTGGACATCCTGGTCAGCGACGCCCCGGCTCCAGCCCCTGCCGTCCAGGAAGCCGAAGAAGCGCCAACAAGGGTCCCGGAAGCGGCCGGGGAGGGGCCGAATGGGCTGCAGGAAGGCGAAAAGCTGCTCCTGGTGGACGACAACCGCGAGATCCTGGAGTACCTGAAGGAGTATTTTGGGAAAAGTTACCAGGTGCGGGCCGCTAATGATGGAAAAGAGGCGTTGGCCCTGCTGGAAGACTACCAGCCCGACCTGGTCATCAGCGATGTGATGATGCCCGAAATGGATGGCCTCCAATTCTGCAAGCGGGTGAAACAGAATATCCGCACCAGCCACATCCCCGTGATCCTGCTGACCGCCAAAACGGAAACGCCCCAGCAGGTCAAAGGCCTGGAAATGGGCGCCGATGATTATGTGACCAAGCCGTTCTCCATAGCCGTGCTGCAGGCCCGGGTGCAAAACATCCTGCGCTCGCGCCGGCAGTTGCGGGAATATTACGCCCAGTCCACCGAAGTAGCCCCCGAGAAGATCACTTTCAATGCCCTGGACGAGGAGTTTTTGAAAAATGCCATCGCCATCGTGGAGGCCAACATCCAGGAGTATGATTTTTCGGTGGATAAATTCAGCCGGGAAGTGGGCATGAGCCGGTCCAACCTGTACCTGAAGATCAAGGCCATCACCGGCGAATCGGCCACCGCCTTTATCAAGCGCATCCGCTTTAAAAAAGCCGTGGAACTGCTGGAGTCCCGGCAATATACCATGGCCGAGGTGGCCTATATGAGCGGGTTCAACTCTCCCTCCTATTTTTCCACGGCCTTTAAGCAATTCTATGGCTGCATGCCTACCGAATACCTGTCGCGAAAGGCGCCCCGGCAGGAAAATGAACCCTAACACTTCCGGCCGCGGCGGTTCATCAAAATTGACAGCTTTTTGTACGGAACCAAAACCCTTCCCCGGCGGGTGGTGATAGATTTACCATCGTTACGCTCACCAAAAAAGTGTAATCCCGTTAACGATGATAAAAACCGAAGCACCGGCAAAACGCCCCCGCAAACCCCTTGGTACCGCTGAAAAAATGAACCTGGAGGTTTTCCCCTCCGCCGCCGAAGCCTCCCGGCAGGCCGCCGCCGAAATTGCCGCCCTGATCCGGGAACGGCAGGAAGAAGGCCGCTACGCTGTGCTGGGCCTGGCCACGGGCTCCACCCCCAAAAAAGTGTACCAGGAACTGATCGCCCTGCACCGCCAGGAAGGCCTCAGCTTCCGCAACGTAATCGCCTTTAACCTGGACGAATACTACGGGCTGGAACGGGAGGACCCCCGGAGCTATTATACGTTCATGCAGGAAAACCTGTTCCGCCATACGGACATCCTGCCCCAGAACTGTCATATCCCCGACGGCTCCATCGAGGGGGCGGCCGTAAACGAGCACTGCCGCCAATACGAGCAAAAGATCCAAGCCAGCGGCGGCATCGACCTGCAGCTCCTGGGCATCGGGCGCAACGGGCATATCGGCTTTAACGAGCCGGGCTCTTCGCTCCATTCCACCACCCGCCTGATCACGCTGGACGTCACCACCCGCACTGATGCCGCCCCGGATTTCGGCGGCATCGCCAACGTTCCCCGCAAAGCCATAACCATGGGCATCGCCACCATCCGCTCCGCCCGCAGGATCCTGATGCTGGCCTGGGGCGAAAAGAAAGCCTCCATCATTAAAAATGCGGTGGAAGGCCCCGTGACCGACAGCCTGCCCGCTTCGCACCTGCAGGGACATCAGCACACCACCCTGCTGATCGACACCTCCTGTGCGGCGGCGCTGACCCGGACAAAGGCCCCCTGGTTGTTTGAAAACATCCACTGGGACCGGGGCCTCATCAAACGGGCGGTCATCCAGCTGGCGCAGGCCCTGCAAAAGCCGGTACTAAAGCTGACGAACGCGGACTACAATGAAAACGGGCTGAGCCAGCTGCTGGCGCTCTCCGGCGATGCTTATGACCTTAACATCGACGTCTTCAACCAGCTGCAGCGGACCATTACCGGCTGGCCCGGCGGCAAGCCGGGGGCCGACGACACCCACCGCCCCGAGCGGGCCGCCCCCGACCGCAAACGGGTGCTGATCTTCAGCCCCCACCCCGACGACGACATCATCTCCATGGGCGGCACCTTCCAGCGCCTGGTGGACCAGGGCCACGAAGTGCATGTGGCCTACCAGACCTCCGGCAATATTGCCGTGGCCGACGATGAGGCATTGCGGTTCATAGAATTTGTCGCCCAATTCAACCGGCAGTTTCACTTAGACAATACGACAACAGAGGCCATCCTTTCGGCCACGAAGAATTTCCTGCGGGAAAAAACCCCCGATGCCGTCGACCTGGAAGCCCTCCGCCGGGTAAAAGGCCTCATCCGCAAAGGCGAAGCCCTCAATACCTGCCGGTTCGTGGGCGTACCGGAAGACCGCGTTCATTTCCTGAACCTGCCGTTTTATGAAACCGGCAGGGTGGAAAAAATGCCGCTGGGAGAAGAGGACTACCGGATCCTGCAACAGCTGCTCAGGGAAGTGCAACCCCACCAGGTCTTTGCCGCCGGCGACCTGGCCGACCCGCACGGCACCCACAAAGTGTGCCTGGATGCCCTTTTCGAGGCGGTGAAGCGCCTGGAAAACGAACCCTTCATGAAAAATTGCCGGGTATGGTTGTACAAGGGCGCCTGGGCGGAATGGGACCTCGACCAGATTGAGATGGCCGTCCCGATGAGCCCGGAGCAGGTTTTGAAAAAACGGCACGCCATCTTCAAGCACCAGTCGCAAAAGGATGGGGTGGTCTTCCAGGGCGAGGACAACCGGGAATTCTGGCAGCGGGCCGAGGAAAGAAACCGCAAAACCGCCGACCTGTACAACCAGCTGGGACTGGCGGAATACGAGGCCATGGAGGCATTTGTCAGCTGGAATTATTAATCAACGGCAAAACGATTCTTCATGAAAGCACACACAACTCCAAAGCAAAACCAGGGCTACTTCTCTTCCCTTACCCTCATCGGCCTCTTGTTTTTCACCTTCGGATTTATTACCTGGGTCAACGGTTCCCTGATACAATTCCTGAAAATCGCCTGCGGACTGGAAGGCGATGTGCAGGCCTTCCTGGTCACCTTTGCCTTTTACATGGCCTATTTTGCACTGGCCCTTCCGGCCGCCTTCCTGCTGAAAAAAACAGGGTATAAAAACGGCATGGCCATGGGATTGATCATCATGGCGCTGGGCTCGCTGGTATTCATACCGGCCGCCATCCTCCGGGACTTTAACCTGTTCCTGATCGGCCTGTTCCTGCAGGGCTCCGGCCTGGCCCTGCTGCAAACCGCTTCGAACCCCTATATCAGTAGTATCGGCCCGATGGAAAGCGCGGCCAAACGCATCAGCATCATGGGCATCTGCAATAAGGCAGCCGGGATGATCGCCCCGCTGGTGCTGAGCGCCCTGCTGATGAAGAACGCCGGGGCGCTGGAAACGAAGCTGCTGGCGACCCCCGGCCTGGAAGACCGCAACCGGGTGCTCGAGGAACTGTCGGGACGCGTCATCCTGCCCTATTTCCTCCTGGCGGTGGTGCTGCTGCTCCTGGCGGTGCTGATCTGGAAATCCGCCCTTCCCGAAGTGGAGACGGAACCGCTCCCCGCAACGGAGGCTCCTCTCCCCGCAAAGCGTCACGTCTTCCAGTTCCGGCATTTACTGCTGGGGGTGCTCTGTGTGTTCCTGTACGTGGGCGCCGAAGTCATGGCGGGCGACGCCATCGGCGTTTACGGCAGCGAGCTGGGCATATCGATCGACCAGACCAAGTACTTTACCACTTTTACCCTGGTGGCCATGTTGCTGGGTTATATTATCGGGATTTACACCATTCCCAAAAAAATATCCCAGCAAACGGCGCTGAAGTATTCGGCCCTCCTGGGCATTTTCCTGACGGTTGCCATTTATTTTGCTACCGGGTATTATGCCATTTGCGGTATCGCCCTGCTCGGGCTGGCCAATGCCCTGGTATGGCCGGCCCTGTTTCCCCTGGCCATTGCAGGCCTGGGACGCTTCACCCAGGTGGGATCGGCCCTGCTGATCATGGGCATATCCGGGGGCGCCCTGATGCCCCTGTTGTATGCCACGCTCAAGGAGGAGGCGGTGGGATGGAGCAACCCTGCCGCCTTCTTTGCCTGCACGCTCCCTGCTTACCTGTACATTCTTTACTATGCCCTCCGGGGCCATAAAGTCCAATAAGGAAGGATCAAAAATTTAAAAAACCGGAGCGAAAACAGGCGGTACCGCGAAAGCGGTACCGCCTGTTGCTTTTGGGGCCGGCGGATAACCTCTCCCCCGGTTTCGTCTAGCCTGAGGCTAGACGAGACGCTCCCCTCCCATTTATACCATTTTCACTTAGGTTGACCGCGAAAGGGGAAGCCCGCAGGGCTTCAACTAAAGTAGCCCCGGGTGAAACCCGGGGTCAGCCGTAGTTCACCACCACAACCCCAACGGGGTTGAATGTGTCCTGGTCGATTAAGGAAAATGATCTATTTCAAAGAGAAATTTATATTATATTTATTACAAATACAAAATCTTCTTCAAAATCAACGCATGAGCACCTATAAACAGATCTTTTATCATATAGTCTTCGGCACTAAAAACCGCGAAGCCACTGTAAAAGAAGCATATGCTGAAGAGCTTTATAAGTTTATTTGGGGTGTGATAAAGAACCACAAAAGCACACTTTACCGAATTAATGGGATGGAAGACCATCTTCATATTTTCTCTGATTTACATCCTACGGTCACGCTTGCCGATTATATTAAAGAGATCAAGGTGTCCAGTAGCTTATGGATGAAGGAAAATGGCCTTTTTCCCCGATTTGCCGGCTGGCAGGAAGGCTATGGAGCATTTACCTATTGTTTCCAGAAGAAGCAAGTCGTTATTGACTACATCAAAAACCAAAAGGAACATCACAAAACCGAATCCTTTTATGATGAATACAAGCGATTATTAATAGAAAACGGGATCCAGTTCGACGAGAAATACCTCCTGTAGATTCCTCGTTTGTCGGTAGGGTGCCACATTCAACCCCGTTGGGGTTGTGGTGGTGAACTACGGCTGACCCCGGGTTTCACCCGGGGCTACTTTAGTTGAAGCCCTGCGGGCTTCCCTGGTTCTACGCAAGCTATCCCTCATCAGCAAAAAACGTTCTAACGGTAGCCTCATGTGGGGAGCGGGTGCCATGCCACTGGGGTGGCGGGGGAGAGGTTATCCGCCAGGACCAAAAGAAAAATGGAGCAAGCCCCTTTTCCATTAGGGCCTGCTCCATTGGTGCTCTATTACCCAAAAACGGGTGCGCTCTTCGGTTAGTAGTTGGGATTCTGCTTCAGGTTTCCGTTCACTTCGAATTCAGCCGCCGGTATGGGGTACAGTTCGTGTTTGTTGTCGGTAAAATTGGTGCCGGCCTGGTAGGGATAACTGGAGCGGTACGCTTTCAGGGCCGCTTCCGTTGCCCGCAGGCTGCTGCCTAAACTGTTCCAGCGGATCAGGTCGGCTTTCCGCATGCCCTCGAAACACAGCTCCCAGGCACGCTCCTGCTTCAGCTTCGCGAAAAAGCCCTGCTTATCCAACCCTGCGGGCAGGTCCGCCGACGCATCGGCTACGTTCAGCGGCTTTCCATAGGCCCGTCTCCGGACCCTGTTGATGGCCTCGTAAGCAGCGGCGTTGGGCCCTTCGTTCAGCTCGTTTTCCGCCTCCGCCCGCATCAGCAGCACATCGGCATACCGCAGCACACACCAGTTCAGATCCGTGTTGTTCAGGTCCTTGGCCGGCGGCACCTGCCAGTCCCTTCTCCATTTGCCGGGGGCCCACTGGGCATCGCCGGAGCCGGTCAGCTGCACCTGGGCGCCGTTGATGTCGATCTTGTAGGTGGCCACTGCCACATCCCTGCGCAAATCGCCAGCCGGGTAGCTCTTTTGAAACAGGGCCGTTGTTTTGTAAAACGAGTTCGCACGCCCGTAGGGATTGCCCTGGTCGGCCACCGGCGCATTCCAGGTTCCGATATACCCACTGTGGCCGCTTTCGCCGATGGCATTGAAAAAAGCCACCTCGAACATGCTTTCCTTAGGCTCCAGGATGTGCTTGCAATGATTTTTAAACACCTGCTCGTAGCTGGCATTTAACGCATGCGCCCCGGACTCCATGATCTCCTTTGTCTGTTGCTGGGCCAGGGTATAGTATTCTTTATAATTGGCCGGCCGTTCCATTTGCCCGTTCTGGCGCAACGAATACCCACCTGCCGCCAAGGCGATCCGGGCCAGCATGCCTTTTACGGCGCCTTTCGAGATCCGTTCGTCGTTCTGCTTCGTCCAGGGGATCACCTCCGCCGCTTCCTTCAGGTCGCTCAGGATCTGGTCATAGATCATGTACCGGTCGGTCCGGGGCAGTTTCATGCTGTCGGAAGCTTCCGTCGTCTTCGTCTTGAAGGGCACGTCGCCAAAGAGCCGGACCAGCTCGGAATAGTAAAAGCCCCGCAGGAATTTGGCTTCCCCCAGCAGGCGCCGGAGGGCCTCCTTCTGGGCGTCCGAACCGCTTTGGTACAAGGGCATTTGGGAAATGGATTCCAGCACCAGGTTGGCGCGGTTGATGCCTTTGTACAGCAGCGACCAGGTCTGGTACAGCATCGGGTGCGCCGGCGAGATGCCGTAGTGCGCCACGATCCGCACATCATTGGTGAAACCGAGGCCCGCCATCTGGGCGATGTCCGAATCGATATCGTAGGCCAGGGAGATGTAAAACCCAAACGTCTGCTGGCTGGACAACGGTTCATAAGCGCCCAGCACCGCCATAGTGGCCTCCTCGGGGCTGTTGAAGAAGGAGGAGGCGGCAAAGGAGGATTGGGGTTTTTCTTCCAGCCACTTCTGGCAGGAGGCAAAGCTGGTGGCGGCGGCAAGCGCCAGCGCGATAAAGGCGGTTTGGGAAGTGCGGTATTTTAAGGAAGGAATCGTTTTCATGATGAAGATGCGTTAAGAATTAAAAGGAAACATTGAGACCGGCAACCAGGGACCTGGAGCGGGGGAAGGCCCCGAAATCGACCCCGGGCGTCAGGCGCGAGGAAGTGACGACACTCACTTCGGGATCGTAGCCGGAATAGTTCGTCAGCACCAGCAGGTTATAACCGGTAAGGTACACCCGTGCATTGCTGATCTTAGCTTTGGAAAGCCATTGGGAGGGGAAGGTATAGCCCAGGCTCAGGTTGTTGAGGCGGATAAAGGAGCCATCCTCCACGAATCCGTCGTGGAAACGCAGGGCGGTGCCGGCGCCGATATAGGAGGGTACTGTTTTTCCCGCGTTCACTGCCTCCAGTTGCTTGGGATCGGTGATCCGTCGGCCCTGTTCATCGATGGTCATCCACCGGTTGGCCACATGGGCCATGGCATTGGGATAAGGATTCGCCGTGATGCTGTTATACAGCTTGTTGGCATTATAAATATCGTTGCCAACGCTCCAGTTCACGAACACGCTCAGGTCAAATTTATGGCTGCGGAAGGTATTGTTCAAGCCGCCGGTGAATTTCGGGTTGGCATCCCCGATGATCACCCGGTCGGCCGTGGTGATCCTGCCGTCGTTGTTCTGGTCCTTCAGCTTTACATAACCGGGCTGCGGAACCATGTTGGCATCGAAGGGAAGGCCCCCCTTCAGCGTATAGGCGCCCGTTGCGGCATTGTAATCAAAATCACCCACCTGGTACAGGCCCTGGAACTGGTAGCCATACATCTGGCCCACGGCCTCTCCTACCCGGATCAGGTAATCCGCTTCCGACAGGGTGCCCGAACCGGTGCCGGCACCCCAGCTTTGGCTGTACCGGGCCGTTTCGCCGCTGGTCAACGCGGTCACTTTATTGCGGTTAAAAGCGAGGTTGAAGCTCGAATTCCATTCAAAGGCTTTCCGGCGGACATTCACGGTGTTCAGCGTCAGTTCGAGGCCCCGGTTGCGGGTGGAACCCACATTGATCAGCATGGTGGTAAAGCCGGAGGTAGCAGGCACCGCCGCATTCAGCAACAGGTCCCTGGTGCGGTTGTCGTACAGATCGGCGGTCAGCTGGATGCGCTGCTTCCAAAAACCCAGGTCGAGACCGAAATTTTGCGAACGGGTCGTTTCCCATCTCAGGTCCGGGTTGGCCAGGGTAGAGGGAAATACGGCAATGGAATTATTGTTGTTGAGCGGGTAGCTGCCCGATTGCAGCAGGGCCAGGGACAGGTAGTTGTTGATGCGGTTGTTACCCGAGGTACCCATGCTCAGGCGCAGCTTCAGGTCGGACACCACCGGGATTTTGGACATAAAGCTTTCATTGATGACCCTCCAGGCAAAAGCGGCGGCCGGGAAGTTGCCGTACTTATTGTTGGGGCCGAATTTGGAAGACCCATCCCTGCGGAAGGAGGCCGAAAAGATATACCGGTCGGCCAGCGTTACATTGGCCCGGGTAAAATAGGAAACCATGCGTTCGTCCTGGGCGGAAGACTGCGGTATGCCCGGCAGGGTGCCCTGGCTGATGTCGTTCAGCCCGAGGTTGGTGGCGGGAAACCGGGCGGAGCTGACCGAGAAACTGTTCATCGCGGAATATACCTGCTCCTGGCCCAGCAGCACATCCATTTTATGACCGCCCTTCAAGGCCTGGGCGTAGCTCAGGGTATTGCTGTAGTTCCAGCCCTGGTACCCGGTTTGGGTGATGGAACCGCCGGGTCCCCCGTTGCGCTTGGCGGCCATGGACCGGGCATCGTTGAACAGGTCTGCCCGCACATCCGACCGCCGCAGGGCGGCCAGGCCGCGGTAGGTCAGGTTTTGGAACAGTTCGTAATCGGCAGAAACGTTCAGGTTCAGGGCTTTGGTAGCGCTCGTCCGGCTCTGGGACAGGGCATTGGTGATGGGGTTTTGCAATACATTGCCGCTGTTGCCGCTTAAGGCCGGGTCCTCGTCCAGGTCCAGCAGGTCCTGGTCCGACCCGCTTTTCCCCAGCATGGGCCGGTATTGCAGGATGTTTTGCAGCTGGTTGAACCGGTTGCTGCCTTCCTGGGTACCCACCCCGAAAACCGTTTGCTCGGAATAGTTCACAATGCCGCCCAGCTTTAACTTTTTGCCGGCGGAATGATTCAGCTGCAGCTTGGCCACGTCCTTTTTGGCGCCGCTGTTCAACATGATGCCCTCGTCGTTGTTGTGCGAATAAAACAGGTTGAACCTCGTTTCCTTGCTGCCCCCGCCCACGCTGATTTTGTGGTATTGGTTGTTGGCGGTCCGTCCGAACAGTTCGTCCTGCCAGTTAATGCCCGGCTTGCCTTCGTACAAGGCTTTCAGGTCGGCATAAGCGCCATACCGGGCGGTGAAACCCGCCAGCAAAGTGGAGTCGGCCATGCTCCGTTCGTATTCCAGCAGGGCATACTGGTAGGGATGGAGCAGGGACAGGTTTTTGGTGATCTTTTTAGCGCCGAAATACATATCGTAGTTGACCGACAGCTTGCCGGTTTTCGGCCGTTTGGTGGTCACCAGCACCACGCCGTTGGCGCCCCGGGCGCCGTAGATGGCGGTGGCGGAGGCATCCTTCAACACATCGATGCTTTCCACATCGGTAGGGTCCAGGAAGGCCAGCCCGTCGGTTTGCGGCACGCCGTCCACCACGTATAAAGGCTCATTGCTTTGGGTGATGGAGCCGCCGCCCCGGATCACGATCTGGGGGGTAGAGCCGGGCGTACCGTCGCCCTGGGTGACCTGCATACCGGCCACGCGGCCCTGCAGCGACTGCGCCAGGTTTTGTACGGGCACCTTCGACAGCTCCTTCCCGCTGACGGAGGAAATGGAACCGGTCAGCTCCTTGCGCCGGGCGGTACCATAACCCACGACCACCACTTCGTCCATGTCCCGGGCCTCCGCCGCCAAGCTGATATCGATGGCGGTCCGGTTGCGGACCTTTTCTTCCACCCGCGCATGGCCGGAATAGGTAAAGATCAGTACGGCATTGGGCGGGACCGAAAGGGAATAGCGGCCGTCTTTGCCGGTCAGGGTAGCGGTCTTTTCCCCTTTTACAAGTACGGTGGCGCCGACAACAGGCTCGCCGGCGGCGGTGACCACCTGGCCCTTCACCTGGATGTTCTGGGCGAACAACGTGGTACAGCCGACCACGGTAATACACGTGAGCAAGAATCGTTTCATAATGATATTTTTCTCTTTAACAGTTCGGAAAAAATTGACCCTTCAAAGTACCGTCAGGCGGAAAAAAACCCGTTTCGATCCGGGTTAGTATCCTTTCAAGTTTGATGAGAAATCCGTTTAAAACAGGTGAAAAAGGCTAAAAACGGCTTAGTTCCGGGCGGCGCTTTCCGTCGACGCCCCGCGGCCCGGCCGGCGGAGCAGCTCTCCCAACCGGACCGTCTTATTCTGCACCAGCGGACGGGCGTAAACCGACAAAAACAAGATATACCCGAGGGGCAGGAACAGGAACGCCAGGGCCAGCTGCAATCCCACCGCATCGCCCAGGGCGCCGACGATCAGCGGCACCAGCGCCCCGCCGAAAATGCCCGAACACAGGATCCCTGAAAAAGATCCGTGGTGCCGGTCCACCGAGTTGAGCGCCAGGGAAAACACCACCGAAAACATGACGGAAATGGAAAAGCCGGCGAGGGGGAAGGCGGCGACCGCCCACTCCTTGCGGCCCAGCAACGCCACGGACAGGACCAGCATGGAAACCAGGGCGGAGGTTTTTAGCACCAGCCGGGCATCCCAGAGTTTCAGCACCACCAGGCCCAGCAGGCAACCGATGGTCATGCAGCCCCAGAACCGGGCCACCGCCGCCGCCCCGCTCGTGCGGGGGTCCAGCCCGTGAACGGCCCTCAGGAACTCCGACATCCAGTTGGCCAGCGATTGCTCGGTGCCCACATAGGCAACGATGCCCAGGAAGAACAACCATACATCGCTGCGCCGCAGCAACTGCAGGTAAACGCCCGCCGCACCGCTCTTTTCCTCTTCTTTCAGCTGCACCCGGGGAATTTTCAGCAGCGCCAGCACGACCAGCATCCCCAAAAAAATAAAGCTGAACAGCCAGTACAGGGCCGCCCAATGCGGGGGACGCTGCACCAGGGCACCCAGCCATCCTCCCAGGAGGCTGTGTGCCGGCGGATGGCCCAGTTCCTGCATCAGGTACGAAAACACGAACGGGCTGATAAACGAAGCGAGGCCAAAAACCAGCTGCCCCAGGACCGAGAAAAAAGCAAAATGCTCCTCCCCGCCGGCGGTGCGCATCAGGGGATTGATGATCACCTGCAGCATGGCCATGCCGACGCCCATGACAAAGAGCGACAGCAGCGCCATCGCGTAGTGGGGATGGAGCGCAAAGGCCAGGGCGCCCCCGAAGTTCAGCGCGAACGCCAGCAGCATCGACCATTTTTCTCCCATCCGTTCAATGAGCACGCCGGCCGGCACGGACATGATGCCGTAGGCCAGGAAAAAAGAAAACGGAAGGAAGGAGGCCATGGTAAGGCTGAGCTGATAGGTCTGGATGACGAAGGGCATCAGCGGGCCCAGGATATTGGTCACAAAGGAGAGGACAAACCAGATCAGCAAAATAACGCCGACCAAAAAAGGATTTCGTTGTTGCATAAGGAGGGGATTAAAAGTGCTGGAAAACGTTGGCGGCACAGCCCAGCATACCGGCTTTATTGCCCAGGAGCGCCGCCGCCAGTTGGGTATGCTGCCGGGCCGCGGGCATGGCCATCCGCAGCACCCGGGATTCGATTTCCCGGATATAAAAGGCGCCCGCTTCGCTGATGCCGCCGCCGATGACCACTTTCTGCGGGCTGAAAATGTTGACCAGGCTGGCGACACCCTGGGCCAGGGCATCAAAATGCTGCTGCAGGGCCGCTACCGCCGCCCCCTCCCCTGCCCGGTACCGCTCCACGATAAAGGCCCCGTTCACGCCGGTGCCTGCCTGCGGGTGCAACAACCGGTACTGGTCCACCAGGGCCGTCACGGAAGCATAGCTTTCCAAACAGCCCTTTCCGCCACAGGTACAGGGCCTGCCGTCCTGTTGGATGATGATATGCCCCAGTTCGGCACCACGGTTTTTATAGCCCCCGTACAATTTTTTGTGGAGCACCAGGGCGCCGCCGATACCGGTACCTACGGTCAGGAACACCACATCGCTGCAGCCCTCGGCTGCCCCGAACTGCCACTCACCCAGGCCCATCATGTTGGCATCGTTATCGATGAGCACCCGGAAGCCAGTTTCTTTTTCCAAAATGGCGGCCAGCGGCAGCTGTTCAAAACCCGGCAGGTTGTCCGCCCCGCCGATAACGACATTTTCCTCCACGATGCCGGGGAAGCCGATGCCCACGCCCCGCACCGGCTCCGGGGCGGCGGCCGCACACTGGCGGATGGCCTGTGCCAGCAAGGCCACCACCTGGTCTTCGGTGGCGGCATTTTCGGGCTGCAGCGGCTGCAAAAAGCGGTGCACGAGGGCGCCGGTGCGGCTGATTACCCCGCATTTGAACGAGGAGCCGCCGACGTCTATTCCGATAGCGTATTCTTTATCCATTGATTCTTATTGAGAACAGGGTTATAAAAGTAGAATACTATTTTTCACTGAGGTGTCCCAGGCGCCATAGGCGCCTCCTGTTTATCGAAAAGCCACAAGAGGAGGACATCGCTCCCTCGGAGCGCCTTGTGGAGAAAGTGCCTGTTCCCTTCCTTTAGGCAACTGTTTTTGCTTCACGGGTGGCTCCTACGAAGCCCAAAAGCGTTCAATAGGATGTTTCTAGAAACAGGAGGCACCTACGGTGCCCAATGCCTTTCGCCAATAAAGCAAAACTGCTAATAAATGACTTCAGTTACAATGTATTAAGATACTAATCTAAATAATTATACACGGAATCCAGCCCGAGCCCGTTGCGGGCCTCCGGGCCGGGATGCGCCCGCTTGTCGATCTCGCTGAAATAGGGAGCCCTATCCCACAATTTCGTGTCGCCGCCGGTAGCCCGGGGGTCTTTGGTGGTGGCCAGGTAGGCCTGCATCTGGGCGGCCAGCTGTTCCTTCACTTTTTGGTACGCCCCCTCCTGCGCCAGGTTGTGCAGCTGGTCCGGGTCCTTTTCGAGGTCGAAGAGCTCTTCGGCCGGCCGTTTGCCCAGGCCCAGCTCGAACAGCGGCTTTACCGCCGGCGCGTTCCGGTGGGCGATCAGGTACATCTTGGCGGGACCGGGATACTGAAGCATATAGGGATCCACATCGCCGTAAAGCGGCGGGTCGCCGGCCGCCCAGCGGGAGGGTTCGTAATTCTTAATGTATAAATAGCGGCGGGAACGGATGGCCCGGCCCGGGTAGCCCAGCCCGTGCTGGCGCACAAAGGCATGGCGCTCGCGGCCCAGCACGACAAAATCCCGCTGCTGCGCCTCCGCCGGTTCTTTTCGGACCACCGGTAATAAGCTCCGGCCGGTCATTTCGGCGGGGGGCTCCAGGTGGGCCAGCTCCAGGAAGGTGGGCGCCAGGTCGTTCAACGTGACCAGGTGATCGCTGAGGGCATTGCTTTTAAAGTGGCCCGGCCAGGAAATGATCAGCGGAACGTGGGTGCCGAAATCATAGAGATTCGCCAGGCCGCGGGGCATTTGCCAGCCGTTGTCGCTGCAGACCACGACCACCGTGTTGTCCCATTCGCCGCTTTGCTGTAAGGCTTCCAGCACCTCGCCCAACTCTTTATCAAAAAGTTCGATGGCGTGGTAATAGTCGGCAATATCCTTGCGCACCTCCGCATGGTCGGGCAGGTAGGCCGGTACGGTTACCCTGGCCGGATCGATGCCGGCCTTGCTGCCGCTGCCCACTTCGTAGGGACGGTGCGGATGGAGGCTGCTCACCCAGTAACTCCAGGGGCCGTCCTTCTTTTTCTGTTTCAGGAAATCCGCGAAGCTGTTGTAGGGGTCGCCGCCCGGGTTGCGTTTCCGGCCGTTGGCGGCAAAGCTGCCGGGTCCCCAGCCCTTGCCCTGAAAGCCGACCTGGTAGCCCGAGGCTTCCAGCAGGTCGGGATAGGTTTTAAACTCGGTGGGCAAAATGCTCCAGAGGTCGGCCCCTTCCTTTAAGCGCCAGATGTCCTGCCCGGTCAGCATGCCGGCCCGGGAAGGGGAACAGGAAGGGGAATTGCAAAACGCATGGGTAAAGCGCACGCCGCTGGCGGCGACCCGGTCCATATTCGGCGTACGCACCACCCGGTCGCCATAACAGCCGGCGTGGTTCCAGGACTGGTTATCCGACATGATCAGCAGGATATTGGGTCGCCGGGATTTTTCCGGGGAGGGCTGGCAACCCGCCATCCCTATCCCCAGAAGCAGGAGCAGAAAATACGATACTGTTTTCATTTTATGTTGATGGTATTTTAAACAATTGCGAGTAGCGGAACGACGGAAGTAAAGCGGGCTGTAGCAGGAACGGATTGGCCGCTGTCAGCGGTGTGAAAATAGCGGCTGGGCGGAAAAAGGGATTGCATGGGTGTTGAAAAGCCTTTCGATCCTGTTGAATTTCCCCTTCCTTAGGGATAATTTCAATTTCACTTAGGTTGACCGCGAACGGGGAAGCCCGCAGGGCTTCAACAAAAGAAGCCCCGGGTGAAACCCGGGGTCAGCCGTAGTTCACCACCACAACCCCAACGGGGTTGCATGTGTCCTGGTCGGTTTACATCGGGTTTTTATTTCGAAGGATTCTTCGCAAACGCTCCTTGATTGGGTACCGTCTCCGGATCGCGGGTCCCACATTCAACCCCATCCGGGGTTGTGGGAGGTGAACTACGGCTGACCCCGGGTTGCACCCGGGGCTATTCACAGTGAAGCCCTGCGGGCTTCCCCGTTCGCGGTCAACCTTAGTGAGAATGGCGCTACAGCGCATCGGCCACGCAGCGGAAACCTGTATGCTCCAGGCCGGTATCGGGGCTGCTTTTCATTCTTTTGGCCGTACGGTAGCCGCTGCAATAGCTGTCATTGCACAGGAAGGAACCGCCCCGGAGGCATTTTTTCGGCGTATAAGGGTCTTCGGGATCATAGCTGGCGGCCGGCCCCCGGGGGTTGTCGGCCACCCGGTGCGCAAATGTTTGATAGTAGCGGGCATCGTACCAGTCGCTGCACCATTCCCATACGTTGCCCGACAGGTCGAACAGGCCGTAGCCGTTGGGGGCATAGGACCCGACCGGGGCCGTGGTCAGATAGCCATCCTCCAGTGAATTATGGTATGGGAACTGTCCGTCCCAGCTGTTCATTTTGGGCGCTCCCTGGTGCCGGTCTTCCCGGCCCCAGGCATAGACCGCTTCCTGCAGGCCGCCCCTGGCGGCATATTCCCATTCCGCCTCCGTGGGCAGGCGCTTGCCGGCCCACCGGCAATACGCCTGGGCATCTTCCCAGGCCACCTGCACTACGGGATGGGCTTCTTTGCCTTCCAGGTCGCTGCCGGGTCCCTCGGGATGCCGCCAGGAGGCGCCTTGTTTCCAGCGCCACCACTGGCTGTAATGGGCCAGGTCTACGGGTCCGGCGGTAGCCTGGAACACCAGGGAGGCCGGCACCAGCAGGCTGTCGGCGGGCCGGGGCGTTCCGGGAGGAAGCGTTTTTTTCAGCTCCTCCCAGTCGGGCTTCCGCTCGGCCACCGTTACATAGCCGGTGGCGGCAACAAAGGCCGCAAACTGGGCGTTGGTGACTTCCGTGGCATCCATCCAAAAAGACTTCACCCGGACCTGGTGCCGGGGGGATCCGTCTGCCCCGTCCCGGTCGCCACCCCGGAAGAAGGTACCGCCCGGGAGCAATACCATTCCTTTTTTAGAGCTGTCGCCGGGAGTAACAGGCTGGGCGGCGCTGAACCTTAGGGAACGGGCTGGCACTTTCATACACGAAACCAGGCCATCGTTTTTGGCGGCCCTGCCCGAAGGGTTTTCCGTGCAGGCCGGGCACAGGAGCAGCAGGCTTATTAAAAGAGAAAGCAGTGGGGGAAAATGCATTTTGTACAAGCGTTTAGCAGGTATAGGTTGCAGGGGAATAGATTAAACCCGGAAGGACGCTCAACTGTTCCTGCAGCACCTCCAGTTTCCAGGGCTTGGCAAAAAAGTACCGGATTCCGGCCGCATAGGCCGCCGCCACAATGGCGGGCAAATGACCCGTACTCCACATCACCACCGGGATGGCCCGGAAAACCGGGTGGGCCTGGAGCAGCGCCAGCAGTTCAATCCCATTTTCCCGGGGAAGGTTATAATCCATGACGATCAGGGAAGGGCGCCATTCTTCCACCTCTTCCAGCAGGCCATCGCCTTCCGGCAGGCTGCGTAGGGAGACCTGGGGCGCTACGGCCGCCAGCGCTTCCTCGAAAAATCGGCAATCATCCGGGTCGTCATCGACCAGCAATACATGGGTTACAAAAGTTGGTGTGGCCATAGCTTATCGTTTTTGAAGAAAGGATTCCGGCCACGAATGTACCCGGCCCGCCTAAAAACGGGTTTCGATCCTGTCCAAATGCCTTCCGATCCTGGTGAATCTTCCCGCTGCCCGGCCGCTGGCCGTTTACCCGCCTGCTTATTCCGAAAGAAATCCGGCCCTTTCAACCAGCCTTAAAGCATTTCAATCAATAGTGAAAGGGCCTGCCTGCCCGCGCAGATAATTTTACAGCGGTCGTCCAACGATTTCATTTTCAAAAAAACCACACATGAACAGACAATTAAGTACCCTGGTTACCGGCCTCGGCCTCCTGGCCGCCCTTGCCGGCCGCACCCAGGAGACACCGGGCAACGATGCCTGGCTGCTCCATTCGAAGCAGGTGATCGCCCAACAGCTTACCCGGGCAGCCGCCACGTATACGCCCGGCCAAAACCCCCGCTCCATCAACCCCGACGGCTCGGTGCGGCTGGCGCCCTACACCGACTGGACCACCGGCTTCTTCCCCGGATCCCTCTGGTACGGCTATGAACTTACCGGCGCTCAACAGCTGGCGGACCAGGCGCGGCGCTTTACCCTGGCCCTGGATTCCGCCCAGTACCTCACCCATACCCACGACCTCGGCTTTATGCTGTATTGCTCTTACGGCAATGCGCTGCGGATCACCCGGGACTCGGCGGCCTACCTGCCCCCGTTGAAAACCGGCGCGCAAAACCTGTTTAACCGCTTCAACCCTAAAGTAGGCGTCATCCGTTCCTGGGACTTTTCCTGGTGGCATTACCCGGTAATTATCGACAACATGATGAACCTGGAGTATTTATACTGGGCCGCCGGCGCCTTCAACCAGCCCCGGTACGCCGGCGCCGCCACGACGCATGCCCTGACCACGAAGAAAAACCATTTCCGGAAAAATTTCAGCTCGTACCAC
Organism: Huijunlia imazamoxiresistens; assembly: GCF_037132455.1. Classification (NCBI taxonomy): domain Bacteria; kingdom Pseudomonadati; phylum Bacteroidota; class Chitinophagia; order Chitinophagales; family Chitinophagaceae; genus Huijunlia; species Huijunlia imazamoxiresistens. The sequence goes on from NZ_JBBBEI010000012.1 coordinate 117,139, forward strand.
GTGGTGGACTACGATCCCCAAACAGGCAAGGTATTGCGCAAAGGCACCCACCAGGGGCTGACCGACGAGTCCTCCTGGGCCAGGGGACAGGCCTGGGGCCTGTATGGCTATACCATGTGCTATAAGAACACTAAAAACGCCGATTTTTTGAAACAGGCCCAAAAGATCGCCGCCTTTATCATGCACCACCCCCGCACCCCGGCGGACAAGATCCCGGTTTGGGACTACGATGTCCATAATGCCCTGGAGAACGAAGAACGCTGCCCCCGCGATGCCTCGGCGGCCGCCGTCATCGCCTCCGCCCTGCTCGACCTGAGCGCCCAGGTAACGGACGGCCAGCACTATTTCGATTATGCCGAAGCCATCCTGAAATCCCTGTCCTCGGATGCCTACCTGGCAAAACCGGGAGCGAACCAGTACTTTATTTTAAAGCACAGCGTGGGCGCCCTGCTGTACAATTCCGAGATCGACACGCCGCTGGATTATGCCGACTACTATTACCTCGAAGCCCTGAAGCGCTACGAGGCCCTGAAAAGCAAACAGCCCACGGTGAAACAGTAGCCCTCCGAGGTTCGGCAAGCCCCCTTTCAGGTGCTTGCCGAACCTGCTCTTCGTACCCCAATTCCCCATTCACCTTTCTTAAAAAGATTGCTCATGCACCTGAAAAAAACAACGATCCTCTCCTTTATCCTGTCGGCGGCCCTGCAGTTGCACGCCCAGGAACGGCCGATAGCCAAGGAAAGCTTTGCCCTCCTCAACCTGAATTACCCCGGGCTGGAAAAAGTAAGCCGGCTGGTAGCCGGCGCCCGGTATAACGAAGCCGCCGCGGCCCTGCTCGACTACTACCGGGAGAAAGCCGCCGGTAAAGAAGCGGATTTCAGCAATGCGGAAAAGCCTGCCGACATTCACGAGCCCATCGACAGCGCCACCCGGGAAATGGCCGACAAGGCGCTGTTGCACCAGTTCAAACCGCATAAGGGCTACGGCTTTTTCCCCTACGGACAGGACATCAACTGGCAATTCTGGCCGGTCAAGGACAACGAGGTCCGCTGGCAGCTGCACCGGGTAAAATGGTGGCAGTCCCTGGCACTGGTGTATCATGCCACCAAAGACGAACGCTACGCAAACGAATGGTTTTTTGAATTCTCGGACTGGGCCCGCAAAAACCCCCTGGGACTGTCGGCCGACAACGACAGCTTTGCCTGGCGGCCGCTGGAGATCTCCGACAGGATCCAGAGCCTGGTGCCCACCCTGTCGCTGTTTTTAACCTCCCCGAACATGACGCCGGGCTTCCTGGTGGATTTTTTAAACAGCTACCACCAGCAGGCCGACTACCTGAACGGCCATTTCGCCCAAAAGGGCAACCACCGCTTATTTGAAGCGCAGCGCACCCTGTTTGCCGGCGCCTCCTTTCCCGAATTCAAAAACGCACCCGGCTGGCGCAAACACGGCATCGAGGTGCTGAATACGGAAATCAACAAACAGGTCTTCCCCGACGGGCTGCAGTTCGAGCTGTCGCCGGTTTACCATGTAGCCTCCATCGACATCTTTTTGAAAGCCTACCGGGCCGCCATGTCCGTGCACCTGGAAAAGGAGTTCCCCGAAAGCTATAAAAAAACCGTGGAGAACATGATCATGGCCAATATCCACATCACGTTCCCGGATTACAACGCGCCCATGTTCGGCGACTCCTGGCTCATCAACAAAAAGGACCGGATAAAGCAGTACCGGTCGTGGTCGGAGGTATTTCCTAAAAACGACGTCATCCGGTACTGGGCCACCGAAGGCAGGGAAGGCAAACTGCCGGCTTATTTTTCCAAAGGCCTGACCCACGCGGGGTTTTATACGTTCCGCAACGGCTGGACGCGCCCCGCCACGATCCTGATCCTGAAGGCCGGGCCGTCGGCAGGCTTCCATTCCCAGCCCGACAACGGCACCTTTGAGCTGTGGGTCAAGGGCCGCAACTTCACCCCCGATGCCGGCGTCTACGTGTACAGCGGCGATGCGGAGATCATGAAGCTCCGCGAAGCCTACCGCCAGACGAGGGTGCACCAGACCCTCACCCTGGACAACCGCAACCAGGAGCGCACCCATGCCCGCCTGCACCGGTTTAGCGCCGGCAACGACCTCGATGTGCTGAGCTATACCAATCCCTCCTACGGCAACCTGGAGCACCGCCGCAGCGTGCTGTTCATCGACCGCCAATATTTCCTGATCATCGACAAGGCCGCCGGATCCGCCAAAGGTACCCTGGACGTGCACTTTACCTTAAAAGAAGACAGCCGCCCCCTTTATGATACGGTAAAGAAAAGGGCGGTCACCCGCTACCCGGACGGTAACAATTTGCTCATTCAAAACCTCAACAGCGACAAGGTGGCCCTCCGGGAAGAGGAAGGCAAGGTTTCCTACGCGTACCGGCAGGAACAGCAGCGTCCCGCCTTTGCCTTTGAAAAGACCAAGGGCCGGGAGGCCACCCAAACCTTCGTAACGGTGCTCTACCCCTTCGAAGGGGAGACAGCACCGCCCATCAGCCTGAAGGAACAGGCAGGCAACGACTTCGCCAGCGGCCGGATCCGCCTCAGCCTGACCATCGGCGGACGGGAAAAGACGATCCGCGCCGACCTGGGAAACTAATCTTCCACCGCTTTAACCTCTATACGACATATGAAAAATTTCTAAACAAGCGCCACCATGACAAAACGATTCTTTGCCTTATGCTTCACCCTTGCCCTTTCCCGGGCACAGGCACAAAATACCCAATGGGTATATGATTTCGGCACGGCCGCGGCCGCGCCCTACTCGTCCACCACCTACAGCACCGGCTATTTGCCCGCTCCCCAGGCGGGCGGCGGAACGGCGGGCGTTCGCGCCTGTTCGGCCACGGACGGGCCGGTGGAACTGGTGACCGCCGGCCTGGCCGGCGGCGCCGGGGCCGAACTGAAAATGACCGGGGGCACGACGGTCAACGGCGCCAAATTCGGGCTGGCCGCTTACAGCGGCACCACCGTCGGCACCTTCCAGTGTACCTTGAATATGGCCACCGGCACCAACGGGCGTTACGTCATCTTCTGCGGCAACGGCAGCAATTTTGCCAACGGCAATGGCCTCAATATCGCCCAGGTTTTTGCCGCCCTGCGCCTGTCGCCCAACGCCACCGGGGTAGCGCTCGAATGGCTGTCCAATGCCAGCACCAGCGCTCCCTACACCACCAGCGGGCTTGCCCAGACCAGCATTTCCAAAAACCAGGTATACCTGCTGCGGTTCTTTATGAACAACGGATATACCAACGCCCTTTATACCACCGGCAGCGGCGCCGGACTGGTCACCCACAGCCTGGCGGCCGGGACCTTCGATATCTGGCTGGATGACACAAAGATCCTGGCCAATGCCGATGGGGCCGCCGGCATGCTGCCGCAGGGAACCGCCGTGAACAGCATGAACCTGTTCAACTCGGTTTTGGGCAGCTCCGCCCCCACGCTCCATGTGGACGACATCCGTTATGCGAACTTTTTGCCGGATGCCACGCCGCCCCCGAACCAGGCACCGGCCGTATCCCTTACGGCCCCGGCACCCAATGCCCCCTTTTCCTCTCCTGCCCTGGTCGGCCTGGGCGCCGATGCCGCGGACGCCGACGGGACCATTACCAAAGTGGAATTCTTTCACGGCGCCAACAAGCTGGGTGAGGATATGACCCCTCCCTATAACCTGGATTGGAGCAATGTTCCTTCCGGCACTTATTCCCTGACGGCCAAAGCTACCGACAACAGCGGGGCGGTCACCACATCTGCCCCGGTAACCATAACCGTGGCGGACAACGGACCCCTCGGCGGCATTGGGGCCCGGTACCGCAGCTGGCTGCTGGATGAGGGCGCCGATTACAGCATTGCCGCCGTCAGGGACCGGTACAACCGGTTCATCAGCTCCGGCCTTTCGGCCCGTAACCTGTCGGGTTACGATCTCCTCCAGCCCGGCGCTGCCTGGAACTTTCGCACCAGCAGTGCCGATGAGACTTCCTTTTCCAACCTAGTGGAACAGAAGCTGATCCGGCTGGTGTTCCTCTACCAGTTGAAAGGACCCGCTTCCGCTCCGAACCCGAATTACCACAGCCCCACGCTGAAGGACACGATCCTGTCGGTCTTCAACTACCTCCAGGCAAAGGGTGTCGGCAGCACGACGGATTTCGTGATTGACGAAACCGGGGCCACCGAATCGGTGGACATCAACAACAGCGTGGCGCTGCGCACCTCGTCTTATGCCACGGCGGTCCTGCTGATGAAGGACGAACTGAAGGCGGCGGGCGCCTTCCCCCACCACCTAGCCACCCTGCAGGCGCTCACCTATTTCCTGGACCCTGCGTTTCCAGGCTTCCGTTTTACCTATCCCGGCTTCAACACCGACGTGGTACGGGTGTCCACCCAGCAACGGCTTTGCTACATCCTGGCGCAGGACGACACCTGCAGCAACCGTACGGCCAACATGGACCACCTGAAAAATTTTCTGGACAACGCTGTACAGATCAGCCGGGGCTGGAGCGACTGCATCAAACCGGATTTTTCCACGTACCACCACCGCGGCGTATATTCCAATACCTATGGCGAAAATGCCCTGCACCAGGTGGCGATCCTGAACCTGATGGTAAAAGGGACGCCCTACGAGCTGGACGCAACGGCCCAAAGCAACCTGAAAGCAGCCGCCCTGGCCTATAACCAATTTTGCCAGGGTTTCGAGATGCCCCGAAGCCTCGGCGGACGCTTCCCGTTGAACACCGACGCTGCCAACGATATCCGGCCCACCTATGCCTACCTGTACCTGGCCGACCCGGTTGCCAACGAGGATGCCGGGAGGGAATTTGTACGGCTGTGGAATATTTCGACCGCTGCCAATACCGCCCTCATCCAATCCAACACGCTCAGCATCAACCCGTTTCACAGCGTGGGCGGGATACAGCAAATGTGCGCTGTGCTGAATGCCGGCCTGAGCCCCCTGCCCGAATGCCTGCAGGGACAGTTCAATTTTCCCTACGCCGGCCTGAGCGTCCATAAACACAACGGCTACCAGGTAAGCGTGAAGGGCACCAGCAAGTATATCTGGCATTACGAGAACAGCGCCACGGAAAACATTTTTGGCCGGTACACGTCGGCCGGGTCCCTGGAGATCCTGGCGACCGGAAGCCCGCTGACCCATGAAAGCAACGGCTATACCGAAAACGGTTGGGACTGGTCGCGCACGCCGGGGGTGACCGCCGCCTACCTGCCCCTGAGCGTGCTGGGAACCGGCACCCACCGTCTGTTCAGCGGCAAAAGCTTCCTGGCCCATGCCTCCCTGGACAACGAGGGTGTATTTGCCATGGACTACCAGGATAAGAACTCCGCCACCCCCATGACCGGCCGGAAAACGGTCTTTTTCTTCAAGGATAAGCTGCTGTGCATGGGCTCCAACTTCACCAACCCCGCCGGCACCTATCCCCTGCAAACCACCCTGTTCCAGACCGCGCTGGCCGACACCAACACGACCACCTATGTAAAGGGGGAAGCGGCTACCGGCAGCGCCTACAGCTTTACGCAAACAGGCGGCGGCTTCTGGGCTACCGATGCGGCAGGCAACGGTTATGTGGTGCCGGCATCGGCGGCCAATACCGATTCCATCACCGTGTTCCGTACCATTCAGCAATCGCGCAACCAGGCCAATACCGCCACTACCACCGGCCATTTCACCACCGCCTATATCAACCATGGCGTGGCCCCCGCCCATGCCCGATACGTGTACGGCCTTGCCCTGCAGGCCGGTGCGGCGGGCACCCGCGACTTTGCCGACAACTTCGACACTTACTTTCACGTACTGCAACAAGACAGCTCTGCCCATATTGGGCGCTATGTCCCGGACAGCACGTATGGCTATGCCATTTTCAACCCTGCCGCCCGGTTTTCCTACGACCTCGTCAAAAGCGTGGACAAACCGGCGGTGGTGATGACCCAAAAAACGGAGCACGGCAACCGGCTGAAACTGAGCCTGACCAACCCCGACCTGGGTTTGCTGGCATCCCATGAAAACTACACCTTCAACCAGATCACCGGCAATCCTTCCATCCTGTACCGGACCCCTCCGGTGGAAGTGGTCAGGCTGACCCTTTCGGGTAAATGGCTGCTGGAAAATCCCGTGAGCAATGTAACGGCCACCATCAGCGGCGACAGCACCGAAGTCTCTTTCAGCACCACCAACGGCTTCACCATTCAAACCAGCCTGGTAAAAGCAACGCTGGCGGTGACGGCAATGACCGACCGGTTCAAAAGCACCGATGCCGGCGGCTGCACGTATACCGTCCAGGGCAGCGAGCTGGATATAGCCGCCACCACCAACTGCGGATCCCTCACGTACAGCTATGCCCTGAGTGGCGCCACCACCGCCACCGGCACCCACTCGCTGGCCCATGCAACCCTCCATAAAGGCACCACGCTGGTAACCTGGACCGTGATGGATGGCTGCCAAACGACCATGGCTGCTTCCTTCAACGTAACCGTCAACGATACGCAGGCGCCCGCCATCACCCCTCCTGCGTCCCAAAGCTTCACTTACCAGCCGGGGAACAGCTATACGCTTCCCCCGTTAACCGCCCAGGATAACTGCGGCATTCAATCCACCACCTTTGTGGTGGCAGGGGCCACCACCCGTTCCGGCACCGGCGCCGATGCCAGCGGCACCTTCCACCCGGGGGTTTCGGTAATTCAGTGGACCGTCACCGACTTTTTCGGAAATACGGACACCGCCACCCAATCCGTCACCATTAGCGAGCCTGCATGCACCGGGCCGCATCCTCCCAAAAATCCACCGGGGGGTATCCGGAACGGCCGATCGCAAAAGGCAGGAACCAGCGCCCCCTTCGATATACTGCTGGCTCCCAACCCAAGCCCCGGGGCATTTACGCTGCGGGTGAACAGCAGCAGCGAGGAAGGTATCCGCATACAAATAGCCGATGTGGAGGGACGCATCCTGAAAACCCTGACGGCAGCTCCCGGCAAAACCTTTCACGTTGGCCACGACCTGGGGAGCGGGATTTATTTCGCGGAAATCATCCAGGGAGATCAACGAAAGGTGCTAAAACTCATCAAGCTCTAATTCCCCCGAAAAACGAAGCCGGCTCTTCACCAGGAGCCGGCCTTTTTTGGGAGGGATCGGAACCATGCGCCTGATTTACTTTATCAACCTATGTCATCACCTTACTTACAGAAACAATTGCAATGAAAAAAGTGTCCCTTGGTTTTTTCCTGTCGGCATTATTTTTTGCCGCCGCTGCGCAGCCACGCACGCTGCTGGTATCCAATCCGTCCCCCATGGAAAAGAAGGAGGAGGTAATTGATATCGACTGGCAGCTGGTTACAACCGCCTGCCCCACGCTGGATACCGGTAATTTTAAAGTAGTGAACGCCCGCTCCGGGAAAGAATACCCCTACCAGCTGGAGTATAAAGGAACCTCCCGGGTACACAACCTGCTGGTGCAGCTGACCCTGCCCGCCAACGCCACCGTGCCCCTGCAACTGGCAACAGGAAAACCCCGGCCAGTGGCTGCAAAAACCTATTGCCGTTATGTTCCGGAGCGCAAAGATGATTTTGCCTGGGAAAATGACCGCATTGCGCACCGCGCCTACGGGAAGGCATTGGAAAATACGCCCGCGGAAATGGCCTATGGCGTAGATGTTTGGGTAAAGCGGACCCACCGGCTCATTTTGAACGAACGCTACCAGCGCAAGGGCAACTACCATGAGGATAACGGTGATGGCCTCGACTACTACCATGTGGGCTTGTCCCTGGGTGCGGGCGCCATTGCCCCCTATATCCACGACACCCTCTGGTACCCAAAGAACTACAGGGGCTGGAAGGTGCTGGACAACGGCCCGTTGCGCTCCACCTTTCAACTGTTTTACGAAGAATGGACCGCCGCCGGGATTCCGCTACGGATGACCAAAACCATTTCCATTTCCGCCGGCTCGCAATTGAGCAGGAACGAGGTTAGCTGGGAAACAGGCCGGACCGACTCCCTGCCGGTGGCGGCGGGGATTATTAAAAGAAAAGAACAAGGCGAATTGTTGCTGAACGAACAGGAGGGCATCCTGGCTTACTGGGAACCCAGGCATGGCGCCGATGGCACCACCGGGGTAGCCTGCGTGTTGACCACGCCGGTAACAGCAATGCTGGTCAATAAAGAACACGCTTTGGCGCAAACCTTCACCCGCAACCAGCAAAACCTGGTCTATTACCAAGGGGCAGCTTGGGATAAGGCCGGGCAAATCGCTTCGGCACCGCAATGGTTTCACTATCTGGCCAATTTTAAAAACAACCTGAACCACCCAGTCATTATTTCCCTTAAGACCGGGGAGAGGAATCCTGCCACCCGCTGAGCCATCAAATGGGTGGGTGGGCGATCGGTTTCAAGCCCTTTCAACTTGCAGGTGTCCGCAACCTGTATCGCTCCTAGTACAGCCAGAAAATATTCCTGAAGCCTTCGGGCTTAGAGATCGGGACAGGCGTATTCGGCCAAGACCTTGTGCCGTCAGGCCCTGGTAGCCCTGCATGACGCCGTAAACTTCCAGTCCATGGTAAATACCGGTCCGTACCACGGCCCGGACGGCGGCATTCATGCCGGGGACATCACCACCAGAAGTCAGTACCGCAATGCGGTTCCTTTTCATTTGCATGGTTGCTATAGATCTTTTTATGCGGTACACAGGAAGGTATCCGACGTTTGCTGCAGGGAACAACCATGGTCTTTACCATTCCTTCCATTTCGTTCCCACACCAGGGCACTGGCGCCCAGGATAGCGGCATCCGCTTCCCTGAGCTCACTGAAAAGAAGCTTTACCTTATTCCGAAACACCGGCAGCAGGTTTTTTTCCATATGCTCCCGTACCGGGTTCAACAGCAAGTCGCCTGCTTTGGTCACGCCGCCAAAAAGTATGATCGCCTGCGGAGAGGAAAACATCACGAAATTGGCCAGGGCCTCGCCCAGCACCTGCCCGGTAAACTCATAAACCTTACGGGCCAGTTCATCGCCCTTCCGGGCACATTCGTACACCAACCGGGCACTGAGCTCCTCATCCGGGAAAGACCGCAACAAACTGGGTTGCCCGGCACTGTCAAACAAGATGGCAGAAGTGGGATGGAGCAGTGCCTTTGCAGTCAGTACGATGCCGGTGGCCGAAGCATAAGCCTCCAGTGATCCCTGCAGCCCCGTGGACCAGTGTCCCCGGCCCCCTGGCCGGATAATGGTATGGCCCAGCTCACCGGCAAAGCCGTCATGCCCCAGCACCAGGCGGCCACCGGATACGATGCCGCTTCCCACGCCGGTACCCAGGGTAATGACCATAAAGTCGCTCATGCCTCTTGCCGCCCCGTACAGCCGTTCTCCAACCGCAGCGGCATTGGCATCATTGGTCAGGAAGCAGGGTACGCCGAACTTTTCCCGCACCAGTGCAGCCAGGGGAACAGAGCCTTTCCAGTTCAGGTTCGGCGCCTGTTCGATGGTGCCGGTATAATAATTGGCGTTGGGCGCCCCAATGCCAATGCCTTTAATGTGCTGCTGCCCCACGGCAATAAGGGCAGGCTGTAAAGCGGCATGCAGGGCGTCCACGAAGGCTTCTGCAGTGGCATAGGCAGCTGTGCCCAGGCTGCCGGTGTGGGAGGTTTCGCCCCGGTGGTTCACCACACCAAACTTGGTATTGGTCCCTCCGATATCCACGCCGATGGCGTATGGTTGTACATTGTTGTCCATGATAGGTTCAATTGTCATTAATAAATAGACCCGGCTTCTGGCGTTGCATGTGGCCGGCTTACCCGTAAAGGGTTAGTGTCCGCCCCCGGCCGGCTTATCGTACTGAATACCGGCCCGTTGCAGGATAACCTTAGCCCTGACGGCATAAAAGGCCAGGTAACCAAAGCAGGCGACGCCCACCAGGTACGACCATTGAATGCCCAGCAGGTTCGCCGAGGCCAGGTACCCCTGCAGCAGGCTGATGACCCCGCCTCCCATGATCATCATGATCAGGAAAGAGGCGCCTTGATTGGTATGCCGCCCCAGTCCCGCAATAGCCAGGGTAAAGATGCAGGGCCACAGGGTGGAGCAGAACAGGCCCACGGAGATAAAGGCGTAGACGCTGACCATACCCTCGGAGAGCATCCCCAAAAGCAAAGCCGCAATGCCCAATAAGGAAAAAAGAAGTAACGGAAGAGAGCTTAAACACGAGAGCGGCCAGCAGGAAAAGTCCCCCCAAAATCAGGTAAGGGGTTTTCACCGCCCCTATATCGGCAACCCCTGCCGCTGAGCCGCCAACAGAGCCAAAGATGGCCACCCCTACCAGTACGGGCCCAATGGTAGTGCCAAAATTGTTGATGCCGCCGGCCAGGCTGAGACGCTGCGCACTCTGGTGCCGCGGTCCCATTACGATGACCAGGGGGTTGGCAGCGGTCTGCTGCAGCGAAAAGCCCAGGCCTACGATGAACAGGCCGGTGATCATCAGGGAAAAGGAGGCGGATTGGGCGGCGGGGTAAAACAGCAGTGTGCCCAGGGCCGATATAACGAGGCCCAGACAGATACCGTTCTTGTACCCCAGCTTACTTAGGACATCGCCCTTGCTCCATTTACTGAGGCCAAAATAAAAAAGGGCCCCGACGGTGTAGGCTACATAAAAGGCAAAGGAGATCATTTGGCTCTGCCAGGCCTCGGGCCGCAGCTGCTCCTTGAAAACGGGAATGAGGATGTCGTTGGAGGCAGCTACAAAGCCCCAGAAAAAAAATACGGAAATCAGGACGCCGAACTGCGACCATTTTGTTTGGGAGAAAGACATAAAAATAGAAGTGTTTTAACTTAACGGTCTGGTAGGAAAGGGAAACCACGGAAGCCTTTCTGGGCATTACTTTATTTTGATGATCCGCACGTAATCAAGCAGGGCCTCATTAATGTCGCCGTTCATGTTTTCGTTGTAGGGTTCGAAGCTGAGCGAAAGTGTATGCCGGCCTTTGCTCAACGTAGTTTGCACGGCATTGCTCCAGCCCCAGGCGCTCCATTCCCCTTTGCCTCTTTGCGGCAGCACTACGGTACCTAAAAAGTCGGCGCCACTCTTCAACGTGCGGAGGGCGCACTTGTTCTCCGTATTGATCGGACCATTGCCATTGGCATAGCGGAAATCAATGGCATAAACGCCTTCTTCCGCTATAGTCACCGGGAAGGAAAGGGTGGTATTCTTAGCTTTGCTGATCTCCACGAAGCCCGAACCTGAAAAGCCTTGATGGGGCAGGGAGGCCTTCTCTGCGGCTCGTTCCAGTTCATAGACCACCGCCGCCTTTTGACCTACCACCAGCACCGGCTCGCTGGCGAATGATTCCACTCCCCTTGCATCCACGGCAATCACCCCATACTCGGCACAGGCACTATTATGAACAGGGAAACCGGGTTTTTTCATACGGGCCGCTTCCTTGCCGTTTTGCAGTAATTTGTACGAAACCGCCCCCTTTACTTCCTGCCAGGAAAGGGTGTTGCCTTCCAACCGTACCACGGGCGCGGGCAGCGTCACATAATGGGATACGGTATTTGTTCGCCCCCCCGGTTTGTTGTTTGCCAAAACGATCCGGATACGATGCCGGCCTTCCAGGTCAGCGGGGACAATTGCAGCGGAAGGCTGGCCATCGAGGGTAAAGGACCGGATGGTATTGCCATAGCCCTCCAGTTCAATATCCAGCACCGCTTTGCGATACGTAAAGTTCTTCAGGCTGCGGCCTCCTTTCAGGGCAGCGGGAACAAAAGGACGGAAAGCCAGGCCATCGGCCGTGAACTCCATGCCGAAAATGATCTTGTGTATCAGGCCAATGCTTCCGGAAAGGCTCCAGAGCATGTTGCTGGAATTGATCTGCGTGGCGGAAAAATCGCCATTGGAACCCACAAAGTTCTCTTTGTTGGTCCCCCACAGGGCGGCGGGGCGGTAAATGGCACTGATGCTTTGCAGCACGGCTTCTTCATTGCCCGCCCTGGCTGCTGCCAGGGCCCAGTAGGATTGCACAAAGGGCCAGACGGCATTGTTGTGGTAAGGGGGAATATTGGGGATCTGCGGGTAAATGCAGGGAATACCAAAATTCATTACCGGCGTTTTACGGATGATGTCCTTTTCCCTGTCTTTACCGGCAATACCAAACAGGACGCATAAGGCTTCACCCAAGGCCTCCGAGCGGGGCGACAGGATCTTTGCATGCCGGCCGTACAGGTACTGGCCGTAATACCCTTTGTCGGGCATCCACAGGTATTTGTTGATGCCTTCCTTTATCCTTTGGGCAACACCCGTATACTTTTGGGCAGCGGCCCGGTCTCCCATGCGTTCGGCCATGCGGGCGAGCACCGTATTCACCTGGTAATGCACGGCATTGGTTCCCAGGCATTCGGACTCGTAAATGTCTGCCGGCTGCATCCAGGCCGGATAGGTCTGCTCCCGCCAGTCCAGGAAGGATGATTCTCCTTTTACCAGGCCGGTAGCGGGGTCATAGACAACTTTATAGTCATCTTCCAGGGAGGCCCGGATGATGCTATAGGCCTGTTTCAGCCAGTCCTCATCGCCGGTAGCGGCATACAATTCCCAAGCCGCCACCGCCCAGATCATCCTGTCGGAAGAGGCAGGCCATGCGCCGCCCGTGCCGGTATCCTGGATGATTCGCCCGTTCCTGTTTACTTTGCGCATCAGGCTGTAGCGCGAAACTTTCGGCTGCAGGTGCGCCATGGAAAGAATAATGCTGTAACTGACGTCCCTGGTCCATACGCCCGACCATTCTTTGCCCGTACGGAAAGTACTGTCAGGTTCAACGGCCTTTTGCATTTCCTCCAGCGCTAGGTTGTACAAGGCATCGGAAAGCGGATACCCGGACCGGTAGGCTGGAAAGGCGGAGAGGTCTTTGGAAAGGGTCCAGGCAGCGGAGGTTGATTTTTCTTCTTTAGGATCGTTCAGCATTATAGTGGTTCGAAATATGCCATCGCCATCCTTATCTTCCAGTTGTAACCCGGGCCTGTTCGCCAGGTTGTTAAAATCCCACATCAGGGGAGCTGTACTCCCGGCAACGTAAACTCCTTTGAAATCCTGCTTGTAAATTTTATCTCCATTATAGGTAGTGTAGTATCCCTGGTTTTCGAAAGCCTGGAGCACCGCTCTCATATCCAGGTTGATGGTAAAGGCGGTTTGGGGTTTCAGGTAGGTATTGTCCGGCAGCGGCCGGTCGCCCACCAGCTGCTTTCCAAATGGGATGGGCGGGGTTTCGGCCGGACCCTTATCCACCACGAAGTGATGATCCATGCCGGAGATCATTTCGTTGTCCTTTCCATTGATGCTGAACTTGAAGGTAACGGAAGGCGACAAAAACTCGTTTGCAGGACTTTTATAATTGGAGGTCAGCGCTGTCGGGGACAGGGCCTTGCCAATGAACCGGTTGTTTTGCACCACCCGGTCGGGGAAAACGGCAAATGCATCGTTCTGCCAGAGGGGTTTCAGGACCGTTTGCGCACTGCAGAGAGAGGAAAAGACTACGAGACAAAGGACGAAAAGAGGTTTACCGGGAAATGGCATAATGCAAGCGTAGATTTGTAGTGATGACTTTTACCCTTATCCTGCATCAATCGGAGAACAGGACCGGGAAGTTGCGGACACAAAGGACTCCATTTTTCTTTTTTTAGTATTATCTGGCCGTTTCAATAAGTTTTCAAACCGTATCATTTTTCACCACAGGACATTTTCTGCTATACCCATACCATTAAATGAAGAGGTGCATCAGGCATGAACAAGCCCCCGGCAGAGCCGGGGCTTGTTCATCAGGGCTTTTCTATTTTACCGGTTGGTATTCCGTTTAGTGGCGGAGGAGCACTTTCTTCACAACAGGTGCCTTATTGCCCTGCTGGATCCGGGCGAAGTACACGCCGGCGGGGAAAGCAGCCACATCGATGGTGTGCACCCTTTGGGTGATATGCTTACGGTATACTGCCACACCGGACGCATTCAGTAACACCACTTTTCCGGAACCTTCGGGTACCTCCAGGGTGAGGGTGCGGCTGGCCGGGTTGGGATACAGCTTCACCCCCATGGAGCCGGAAGGCAGTTGCATGCTTTCCGGCATGGTGGCAGCACGGGCCGACACGGGAGCCGGGGCACTTACCCATTCCAGCTTCCATTGCTGGTGCGGCACCGCGGTATAAGTATATTGCTTTACCAGGCCGCCATTATCCTGGGAGGCTCCGTAAGTATCCAGCACCTTCCCGCTGTTGCGGTTCTCTATTTTGAAGTAGCCTTCGCCCACATCCACCAGTTTCCATTGCTGGCTGGGAAAATTGCTATATCCCACCCACTGGTGCACCGTGGTGCCATCGGTAAGCGAATCGCCGGCCACATCCAGCACTTTTCCGCTGTTGCGGTTCTCCACCGTATAATAGCCGTCGCCTGTAGCCGTCAGGGTCCACTGCTGGCTGGGCATGGAGAAGGCCTCCCACTGGTGTATCAAGGCCCCGTTGGCGGTGGACTGGGCCGCCACATCCAGGGCTTTGCCGCTGTGGCGGGCTTTGACCTCATAAATGCCATCGGATATACGTTCGTTCACCACCGCGTACGCCAGCGTCTGGGGGTTGAAGGTGATGCTGTAATACCCCTTGGCGGTCAGGGTGAAGTGGATGTTGGCACCGCCACCCGTTGTGGAAACGGCGGTACCCGACAGCCCCTGGGCCCCTCCCCAGTCGTTGCCGCTCCAGTTTTCGGTATTGGCGAATTTCATATCGTGGTCACCCGGGTTCATCAGCACCCCGCCGATCTTCCAGGCACCATTTTGCAGGGTCATTTCCGAGCCTGCAGCATTCCAGTTGTTAAACGTTCCTCCCACGTACATGGCGGGCGGAGGCTGGGGCGCTACCAGCAGTTCCAGTTTCCACTGCTGGTGCGCACCGCCGGTATAGGTGTACTGTTTCACCGGGGCACCGTTTTCGGCGGAGGCGCCATACACATCCAGCACCTTTCCGCTGTTGCTGTTTTCAATTTTATAATAGCCGTTGTCCAGGCGGGTCAGGCTCCATTGCTGGCTTGTCACATTTACGTTCTGCCATTGGTGCACACCTGCGCCATCGGTGGTAGCACTGGCCACCACATCCAGCATCTTCGCGCTTTTTATATTCTCCAGTTTGAAAGCACCATTACCGGCATCGGTTACACGCCACTGCTGGCTGGTAAAATCGGCAAAAGGCTGCCACTGGTGCACCAGGGCCCCGTCAGCCAGGGAAGTTTCCACCACGTCCAGGGCCTTGCCGCTGTGGCGGGCAGAGAGGCGGTAAATGCCCCCGGAAGTTGGGTCCAGCGACACCTTCAGTACCACGCAGCCATGGGCGGGAACGGTGGTGGTGAAGGACTTCATCTTGCCCAGGTCGGCATGCTGCCACAGGTCTCGCACGTTGGCGGCAAAGCCATTGAAGCCCAGGGTGCGGAAATCAATGCTGCGGGTGCGGGCGGTATTTTCGCGGTTGAACAGGCCAATGACCCAGTCGCCGTTGGACAACTGGCCGGTCCACACCTGGCTTCGGTCATCGGCAGGGTCATTGGTGAGGGGCTTGCCCATGAAGCGGTCAGCGTTCAGGGCCAGCAGTTCCTGGTTCTGATAGAGCCAGAGGTCCTGCCCGATGGTGTTATACCGGTCCGAGACGGAAACCGGGCCGCCGGCGATCAGGTTCAGGGAGATCACGGATTTCTTTTCCTCCACGTTCGCGAAGGTGTTCAGGCTGATAAAGTCCCCGTCCAGGATGGTGCTGTCTTTGCCCGTGAACTGCGACCAGTAGGTGTAGCCGTCGAAAGGGTTATAATACTGCGACCACCAGGTATGCCGGATGCCCCGTTCCAGGTTGTTGAAACGTTCCCAACTGCCGTCTTTACCGGCATCCTCGTTGATGCGGTACATATGGCCATACTTCCGTTCCAGCTCGCCATCGTTTTTGAGGTGGGGCATTACCAGGCTGAGAAACATGCCATTGGCATCGCAGGCTTCGCGCATCCAGCGCAGGGCGGTATCGTAATAAGCCCGCGGGCGCTTGGGCCCTACAGAATCGGGAGGGTTCCTGGAAAACCAGGCTTTGTCGAAGCCGTCCTCGAACCACGACAGGAAGTCCACCCGCAGGAACTTCACCCCCATGTCGGCATAGTACTGGATATACCCCTTCACATACTGCTCCGCCCCGGGCCGCTCCACCTGCACCCATTTGAACCATTCGGAGTCCTCGGACTCGTTCATGATGCTGCTTATCGGAATTTGGGTACCCTTGATCAATTTGCCGGAATCGGCTGCCGTTTTATTGATCCAGAGGGGGTTGTTGTAAATGCCCAGCGTCATGCCCATACGCTGCAGGGTATCGGACCACCATTGATAATCATGGTTCCAGTTGCTGGAGTGGGTGGTGCGGTAACCGTTCTCATTGGTTTTGCTGTCATCGCCCCAGCCGTCGATACAGATCATGTTGTACCCATACGGCTTCAGGCTGTCCCGCATCCAGTAGATGTTGGCCTCCCATTCATTTTCGGGAATGTACCCATCGGTCCTGATGTTGTACTCGTAGGGGTTCCAGTACAGGGGCGGCTTAAAAGGGTTTTGGCGATTTTGCGCCCAACTAAAAGAGCTGAAAAAGCAAAAGAACAGGAGCACCAGAAAACAGAATCGATTTTTTTTCATACTGCAAGTTTTATGTTTAAGAAATCGTTAGGGAATGCAAATCGGTGGTGAGTAAAATTGGATGGGTGCCAGAGGAAAACCCGGCGTAAGTAACTGTAATGAACAGCCGAAAGAATAATAAAAAGTGCGGGCCTGCGCCCCTTCTTCCACCCGCACCTCGCGCACCGGCTCCAGGGCTTCGTTGACCACGGCAAAGGATTCGTTGCTGCGCTGGAACACGCCCGCCGGGGCATACCACAGTTTCACCACCGCCCCGCTGCACAATTGGAGCTGCACCTTGAAATTGTTTTCGCAATGAAAGACCACCAGGCTGCCGCTGGTGGTGTACGACAGGCATTTTCCCGGCCATAGCTGTGCAAAAGCGGCAGAGACAGTAAAGCAAGGGAAGGAAGTTCTGGAATTGCGCCAGGTCCCGGGCCGGGCAAGACAAACCCGCCCGGGAGCCGCTTCTATCAGGGTACGATCTTTACGACCACACAGCCATGGGCCGGCACTTCGGCGGTGAAGAAAGCCTGGCGGCCCAGGTCCTTGTGCTGCCAAAGGTCCCGTACCGCTGCGCTGCCCTTCAGGCCGAGGGAGGCAAAGTCGATGCTCCTTGTCCGGGGCTTGTCTTCCCGGTTAAAGAAACCCACCACCCAGTCGCCGTTGGACAGCTGCCCCTTCCATACCTGGCTGCTGTCCCGGGTGGGGTTATTGGTCAGGGGATGGCCGACAAAGCCGTCCTGGTTCAGGGCCAGCAGCTCGGCATTCTGGTACACCCACAAACTGTTGCCGATGGTATGGTGCTGATCGGCAACGGTTACGGGGGCGCCAGCCATAAGGCAGGCCGAAACCACGCTTTTCCGTTCATCGTCGCTGGCAAACGTGTTCAGGCGCAGGAAGTCGGGATCCAGGATCATTTTACCCTTTCCCGCCAGGTAGGACCAATATGTCAGGCCGTCCAGGGCATTGGCGTAGACCGACCAGCCGAGCCGTTTTTGGCCGCGGTCCTTCTCGCTCCACTTGGTCCATGTACCGGCGTCTGCATCCTCATTGATACGAACCATGTGGCCATACTGCTGCTCGCCCTCCGCCTCATACAGCAGGTTGGGCATCACCAGGCTTAAGAACATCCCGTTCGCGTCCGCTGCTTCCCGCATCCACTTCAGGGCCGTGAGGTATTGCTGGCGCGGCCGGGCCGGGCCTACTTTCCCGATGTAGCGGTCCTGGCCAGTTTCGAACCAGGAAAGAAAATCAATGCGGAAGTACCGGATGCCCATGTCGGCATAATACTTTATGTAGCCCTTTACATACTGCTCTGCGCCGGGGCGGTCCACTTGCACCCACTGGAACCAGGTGGCCTTTTCAAAGGGATTGATCAGGGTGGAAACGGGAATGTTCGTACCCTGGATCTTCGTAGCGGTATCCTTGCTGTCCACGTTGATCCAGAGCGGGTTGCCGTACATACCCAGGGTCATTCCGCGCTGCTGCAGGTGAGCCGACCACCAGGCGTAGTCGTGCTGCCAGTGGCGGGAGTGGGATTTGCGGTAGCCGTTTGCGGAGAGCTGCGAAACATCCCCCCAGCCGTCCATGCAGATCATTTTATATCCCAGGCTTTTGAGGTTTGCATCCATCCAGTCCACGTTGGCCATCAGGTCCTCCTCGGATATATAATTATCCTGGACCCCGGCCTTTTCCTTCACAATGTGGTATTCGTAGGGGTTCCAGTAAAGGGGAGCCTTGTAGGGGTTGGCCGGTATTTCTACCGCAGCAGGTATGGGAGCCTCGGCCTCGCTCTTTTTACAGTTGGTAAAAAGAAGGGCGGCAAAAAGTAAAGGAGAAAAAAGTTTCATATGAAGTAATGAATAAATCGGTTCGTTGCTGATGGGGTTTACCTTTATTGCTTGACTATGGTGATCGTTTCGTACAACTGGTTCAGCGTTACGGTATAATTACCCGCCTGTGTGATCTCCCATTTGTTATCCGGGTTGCCGCCGGCAATGAATTTGACCGTGGTATTTCCCAGGTCCTGGTGATTGACGGCCGGCATGAAATAATCGGTGCCCCAATTGCCGGTGGCCGTAGGGATCTTGAACTCTCCTGCTGCCAGGGGCCCGGAATAGGTAAACACCATCGGGTTGGCCGCATCCTTCACCATTTCGTTGGGATGGTTGATGTCCCAGCCATTAGGGGTGGCACTGCCCACCATCCACAGCTTCCCGTAAGGCGTAAAGGGCTTTATGGAAAGGGTCATATCCCGGATGTTCAGTGTGATCTTATAGGCGCCGGGAGTGGTAATTTTCCATTTATGATCGGGATTGCCGCCCGCTACCAGCCGTACGCCCGTCGTACTCAAATCAGGATGGTTGATCAGCGGCATATAGTAATCCGTAGCGAAGTTTCCGGTGGTTACGGGGATCTTGAACTCACCGGCTTTCAGCACCTCGTTATAGGTAAAGACAAAGGGGTCCGAAGGGTCGACCTGCATTTCTGCGGGGTTGTTGATGTCCCAGCCTTTGGGCGTGGCATCGCCGATGATCCACAGGCGGGCATGTGCGGGTCCGGCCTGCTTTTCCACGCTGATGGACTGGGCTACCAGGTTCACCACGATCTTATAAACGCCGGCCTCATCGATCATAAACGGATCATCGGGCTGACCGAAATCGGTACGGTAGAAAAGGTCGGTATCCTTTGCGCCCTTGTTATAGGAGGGGATCCATTCGCCCAGCCGGGTGATGAATTTGAAGGAACCCTTTTTCAGGGAACCCTGGTAGGTAAACTCTGTAGGATCGGCGGAACCCGGGGTTAACGGGGCCGCCTTGCTGTTGTCCCAGCCATTGGGAGCGGCTTCCCCGACCAGGTACAGGGTGGCGCTCACCTCGAAGAAAGGTTTTATGGACATAGAAAGTACGGGAGAAACCTGGGACGCTGCCGCCTCTTTGGCAACGGTGGCCCTTACCCGCGCTTCCAACTTCCCGGCGACGCCCGGCTGGAAACCAAAATGCTGCAGCACCAGGTCATTCAGCTCTTTGGCGGTAAATTTTTGGTTATATACTCCTTTGCCCAGGTAAACGGAATAGGGCGAAGAAAAGCCGGCGCCCTGCTTATCCAGTTCCAGCGTGTAGGCAATGGATGCATTCGTGCCCCCGTTGGAACCGGTGGTCCAGGCCAGGTCCAGGGCGGTATTGTTCCCGTTCTTTTGCAGCAGCACCAGTTCCGTAGTGGCGGCGGTCAGCTGCAACCGGTCGTCGGGCTGCACTTTTTGCTCCAGCTCTTTTTTACAGGAGAAAAACCCAAGGGAGATAAATGCCAGGAGGAACCACAGTTTTGTCCCCATTGTCCTGGATGGAAATTTATCGCAAACAAAATCAAAAAACATACAGTTGAATATTTGGCGGTTAAACAAGGATCAATAGCCTTCGTTCTGAGTAAGGTTGGGGTTCACGTCGCGTTCCTGTTGCGGAATCGGCAGCAGCAGGTGCTTGGGGGCGGCATTGGATTTGCCGATGGCGTGCAGGAAGTTCAGCCCGTACTGGCCGCCGCTTACCCGCACCAGGTCGAACCAGCGCTGGCCCTCAAACGCCAGTTCCATGCGGCGCTCGTGCAGGATCTTTTCGCGCAGGGGACCCTGGGCCAGACCGCTCACATCGGCCAGGCCTGCCCGGGCACGCACCTTGTTCAGCGTGGCATTGGGATCAGATGCCGGCAACTGGGCTTCGGCCCCTTTGCCCAGCTCGTTCAGGGCTTCCGCCTTCATCAGCAGCACATCGGAAAAACGCAGCACCGGGAAGTTCAGCGGGCTTTTGTTGTACGCCGTGGCAATGGATTTGGGCACCAGGAACTTGCGCAGGTTATACCCGGTCATGGAATAGGTTTTTTTGTATTCCCTGCCGTCGAATTTGGGGCCGCCTTCATAAAGAACGGTGACATCCTTGCGCAGGTCGCCGGGCTCGTAGGAGCTGACGAACTCGGAGGTGGGCTGGTTCCAACCCCAGCCGCCTTCGACGAAGTCCCCGCTGCGCGGACCGGTAAAGGTGCTGAGCCAGGAGGCCTGGTTTTCGTTGGACCAGAAGTCGAACTCCCCTTCCTTGTTGAATTGCACTTCAAAGAGCGACTCTTTGGTGTTTTCGGCCAGGGGGTTGAAATTCTGGCCGTAGGTGTCGTTCAGGGCGTATCCCAGCGCCTGCACCCGGTCGGCGTACGCCACTACTTTTGGCCAGTCGCCCAGCGTCAGGTACACTTTGGCCAGCATGCCCAGGGCCGCTCCTTTCGAGGCACGGCCGATGTCGGCGCCGCTGTACTGCTCGCGCGGGGGTAGCAGGTCCGCAGCCTCCTGCAGGTCCTGGATGATCTGTTGGTATACGTCGGCTTTAGCGGTACGGGCCGGGCGCAGGTCATCGCCGGGATAAAGCGGTTTGAGGATCAGGGGTACATCGCCGAAGAAGCGCACCAGGATGAAGTAGTAATGACCCCTTAGGAACCGGGCTTCACCCAGCACCCGGGCCTTCAGCGCCTCGTCCATTTTGATGGCAGGCACTTTGTCCAGCACCAGGTTGCAGCGCAGGATACCGGGGAAAGGGCCGCGCCACAGGTCCAGCACGCCGGCGTTTTCGGGCAGGGTGGTGAAGTTCGCCTGGTCCTGGGTTTCGATGCCGTCGGTGCCACCGCCGGCACCCACCACGCTGTTGCCCCCCATGATGTCGGTGGTCCACATCCGCATGTTGAACAGCTTGGGCCATTGCAACGGCTGGTAGGCGCCGTTGACGGCCGCGATGGCGTCATCGGCGGTCTGATAGAAGTTGTCGGTGTTGATGGTATCTGCCGGGGCTTTTTCCAAAAATTCTTTCTTGCAGCTGCCCAGGGCGCCCAGGAGCAGAAGGCCGGCTACGTATTTATTGATTTTCATGAGAACAAGCATTGTGGTGAAAGGAATGGTGAATCGTGCAGGTTTTTAAAAATTCAGGTGGAGGCCGAAGGTGACCGTACGGGTCACGGGGTATACCGTCCAGTCGATGCCGTTGCCCGCCACTTCAGGATCGATAGCCTTGTATTTCGTTAAGGTGTACAGGTTCTGGGCCGACAGGTAGAACCGGGCGGAGCCCATGCGGGCCCGTTGCAGCAGGGCCTTGGGCAGGGTGTAGCCCACCGTCAGGTTTTTGAGGCGCAGGTAGGAACCATCCTCAATGTAGCGGTCGGACACCCGGGTATTTTTATTCGGATCGTTGAACACCGCCCGGGGCATCGTGTTGCTGGTGCCGGGGCCGGTCCAGCGCTCCAGCGTGGCTTTGGACCCATTTTGCGCCACCGCCATGGCTTCCAGGCCGATCCGGCTGGCATTGTAAATCTTGTTGCCCTCAATACCCTGCACGAACAGCGAAAGGTCAATGCCTTTGTATTCAAAAGTGTTGGTCAGGCCGAAAATGAGGCGGGGGTTGGGATTGCCTAAAAACTGCCGGTCCTTTTCGTTGATCAGCCCGTCGTTGTTCACGTCCCGGAAGCGGATGTCGCCGGCCGCCGTGCCCGTATAGGTGGTGTTGCCCGGCACCTGTACCGCGCTTTCGTCCACCTCTTTCTGGGTCTGGAAGATGCCGTCCGTCACATAACCGTAGAAAACGTTGATAGGATAATCCTGCTGGAAACGGGCCAGGTAGGCATTCAGGCCGATGCTGTTCACGTCCATGGGGATGGAATCGTATAAGTTCACCAGCTGGTTGCGGTTGTACGATACGTTGAAGCTGGTGTTCCATTTCAACGGTCCCTTTTCGAGGTTTACCGTGTTGAGGGTCAGCTCCACACCCCTGTTCTGCACCTTGCCGGCATTGACCGGGGGCACGAGGATGTCGGAAAACCCGGAGATGGCCGGCACGCGGTACGGCACCAGCATGTCCTTCGTGTTTTTCACATAAGCGTCCAGCACCAGGTTTGCGCGGTTGCCAAAGAGGGAGGCGTCAAGCCCCAGGTTCATTTGCTCCACCGCTTCCCAGCGCACATTGGGGTTGGGCATGAAGGTGGGGAAGACAGCGGTGACAAACTGGTTGTTGAAATTGTACTGGCGGATATCCAGCGTCGAGGCAAAGGTGTACAGCCCGATTTCCTGGTTGCCGGTTTGCCCGTAACCGGCCCGCAGCTTCAGGTCGGAAACAAAGGGAAGGTCGAAAAAGTCTTCCTTGGAGATCCTCCAGGCCAGGGAGCCGGAAGGAAACACGCCCCATTTGTTTTTCGGGCCGAAGCGGGAGGAACCGTCGCGGCGCACCGTACCGGTGAGCAGGTATTTATCCTTCCAGGCATAGTTCAGCCGGCCGAAATAAGACAGCAGGGACCACTGCTCCTGGTTGCCCCTCAGGCGGGCGGGCTCCTGGCTGCTGTTCAGCTGCTGGGTCACATCGGACACAAAGCCCGCGTCGCGGCTGCCGCTGAGGGATTCGAAGACATTTTCCTGGGCGCTGGTACCCACCAGGGCCGTGAGTTTGTGGTCGCCAAAAGTTTTGTCCCATGTAAGGGTATTGTCCCAGAGCCAGTTGGTGCTTTTGTTGGAGGACTGCCCCAGGAAGGATTCCACCTGTGCCGTCGGTTTCCAGTTGTAGCGGGGCGACCAGGTGCGGGTATTCCAGAAGGAGGCCTCGGCCGATACGCT
The DNA here is from genome assembly GCF_037132455.1 of Huijunlia imazamoxiresistens. Classification (NCBI taxonomy): domain Bacteria; kingdom Pseudomonadati; phylum Bacteroidota; class Chitinophagia; order Chitinophagales; family Chitinophagaceae; genus Huijunlia; species Huijunlia imazamoxiresistens. The sequence continues at coordinate 140,465 of NZ_JBBBEI010000012.1, forward strand.
GGAGCGGAACCGCAGGCCCTTCAGCAAGGTTAATTCGCCGTAGACCGAGCCGCGGAGGTTATACCCTTGTGTGGAATTTTCTACCAGGGAGGCTTTGCCGATGGGGTTGATCACATCCCCCACCCACTGGCCCGGGCCTTCGGGGCCTGCCCAGGTGCCGTCCGGGTTGTAGATGGGCTGGGTAGGCAGGGCCACCAGGGCATTGCCGATGCTGTAGTCGCCGCTCTTTTTTACATCGTGGTTCAGCGTCAGGCTGTTGCCGAAGCGCAGGTTGTCCAGCACTTTCGTGTCGGTGTTCAGCTGCACGATAAAGCGCTTAAAGGAAGTGTTCTTCACAATCCCCTCCTGGTCCAGGTAATTACCCGAAACATAGTAATTGGTTTTGGGGGTATTGGCCGAATACGAAAGCGTATAATTCCGCAGGGGCGCTGGGCTTAATAAAGCGCCCAGCCAGTCGGTGCCTTTTCCCAGGGTATCCGGGTTTCCAAATGCGGGGTTCAGCGGCTGGCCGCCCCTGTCCATGATCTCGTTGTGCAGGGCGGCAAATTCTTTTGCGTTCAGCACCTCCAGCCTCCGGGCCACGCCCTGGATGCCGTAATACGCGTTGAAATTCAGCTGGGTGGCGGCGCCCTTGCCCCTTTTGGTGGTAATAATCACCACCCCGTTGGCGCCCCGGGCGCCGTAGATGGCAGCAGCGGAGGCGTCTTTTAAAATCTGGATCGACTCCACGTCGTCCATGTTGATCTGGTTCAGGCCGCTCTGTGTAGGCACGCCGTCGATCACCAGCAGGGGACTGTTGTTGCCGATGGTGCTGATACCCCGGATCCGGATCTCGGGGTTATTGCCGGGAGCCCCGGAAGCGATCACCTGAACGCCGGCGGCCTTTCCCTGCATGGCATCGCCCACGCTGGGGGTAGGCAGCGACTTCAGTTCGCTCATGTTCACGGTTCCCACCGCGCCGGTAATGTCTTTTTTACTCTGGGTGTTGTACCCCACCACCACTACTTCGTTCAGGGTATTGGGAAGCGGGGCCATCCGGATGCGGACCGCACCTTCGTCACGCAAAGGGTATTTAATGGGGGCAAAACCCGTATAGGAAATCACAAGGGTATCACCCGGAAGCACTTTTATACCGAACTGGCCGTTAGCATCGGTGGTGGTGCCCCCTTTGGCCTTCACGGTCTGAACCGAAACGCCGCCCAGGACCTTATCGTCGGCCGAAACCACGGTGCCCGTGACCTGCCGGCTTTGGGCGTGGGTAAGAAAAGGAGCGGCAACAAAAAGAAGCAGGGGGATAACCGGTTTAAAGCAGTTGCGGGGAGGTAATGGCATAAAGCAATCTTTGAAATGTTGAGGTGACTGTTTCTTATTTTTCCTGTTGATCCCGAAGCGGTGCCGGGATAACGATTACAAAGAAATTTCTTTTCCGCCCCAAGAGCTTATCTGTCCGTTTCAATAAATGCTCAAACCGTATCATTTTGCAAAACGGCCCCTGGACGTACGCCCGGTTTGGCTACATTGCATACACAAGCCTCCTGCTTATCTCCAATTTCAAAAAACGTCCAGGTGTTGAAGCATCTATTTTATGTAACGCTGCTCCTTTTGTTACCGGGTGCCGCCCGCCTGCGGGCCCAGCTGTATTTTAAAAATTACGGGGTGGAGCAGGGCCTTTCCAGCAACACCATCACCGCTATGTTGCAGGACCGCAAAGGCTTTATGTGGTTGGGCAGCCGCAACGGGCTGAACCGCTTCGACGGCCATGCCTTCCGGATTTTTCGGAACAACTTTTCCGACCCCGGGAGCATCGGCAGCAACTCCATCTTCACCCTGCACGAGGACGAAACCGAAACCCTCTGGGTGGGTACCACCAAAGGCGTGTACCTGTACGATCCCCGCAGAGAATCCTTTGCGCCCTTTGGCCGCCTGCCGGAAGGAGAAGTGCGGCTGATCAAGGAGGATTTCCAGAAAAACCTGTGGATCCTCTCCAATTCCCGCCTGTACCGCTACAACCGGGTGACGACTAAACTGGACGCTTTTACCGGGGAGGAGTTTTTAAGCCTCTGCATTGCCCCTTCGGGCGCCGTATGGGCCGCCACCGGCAGGGGGGTGATCAAAAAGTACAATGACCGGGCGGCCCGTTTTGAGGACCATGTGCTGCCGGCACTGGCGGCGAATAAAATGGGGAGCCGCATCCAGGAAATTTACCCCCTGACCGACTCTACCCTGCTGGTAGGCACCCTGAACCATGCGTACCTGCTCCATACCGGCACCTTTACCTTAAAAAATATCTTCGAAGGGGATCCGCTGCTGCACAACCTGCAGGTGCACACCTTCCTGCGCCAGTCCGAAACCGACATCTGGATCGGAACGGAATCCGGCCTGTACCGCTACAACCCAAAGACGGGAAAAGGCTCCCGGATGCAAAAGGAGTTCAACAACCCCTACTCCCTGACCGATAACGTTATTTTCTCTTTCTGCAAGGACCGGGAAGGCAACACCTGGATCGGGACCTTTTTCGGTGGGGTCAACTACTACTCGCAGCAACACAACAACTTTACAAAATACTTTCCGCAGGCGGGGCGCAACAGCCTGAGCGGCAATTTGGTGCACGAGATCTGCCGCGACGATTATGGAAACCTCTGGATCGGCACGGAAGATGCCGGCCTGAACCAGCTGGACCTTCAAACCGGCCTTTTTACCCATTACGGGCCCGGCAAGGAGCAGGGCGGCCTCTCCTATACCAATATCCACGGCCTGCTGCCTTTGGGACGGGAATTGTGGGTCGGCACCCTGGAGCATGGCCTGGATGTTTTGGACATTCCCTCCGGCAAGGTTATTCGCCATTACGATGCCGGGGAAGACCCCCATTCCTTCAAGAGCAACTTTATCGTGACACTTTACCGCAACCGGGCGGGCGACCTGCTGGTAGGCACCTGGCTGGGGCTGTATGCCTACAACCGGCAGGCGGATCACTTCTCCCCGGTGCCGTTTTTTACCACCCAGGTGCAGTCGCTGTACGAGGACCGGCAGGGGGTGCTTTGGGCCAGCACCTATGGCAACGGTGTTTACTATTTCAACCCCCGTACCCGCAGGGGCGGCAACCTCCGCTTCCAGGCCGGCAACCGCAACAGCCTGATCAACAATTACGTGAACCACCTGTTCGAGGACAGCAGGGGAACGCTCTGGTTCTGTACCGAAGGAGGGTTGAGCCGGTACCGGCGGGACGGCACCTTCACCCAATACACTATGGAATCGGGCCTGCCCGACAACCAGGTGTTCCGCATCCTGGAAGATGACGCGGGCCTGCTGTGGATCTCTACCGCCCGGGGACTGGTACAGTTTCACCCCCGGGAAGACCGCATGGTGGTGTATACGACATCGAACGGCCTGCCGACCGGGCAATTCAACTATAATTCGGCCTATAAGCATACCGACGGGACCCTGTTTTTTGGAACCGTAAAAGGAATGGTGCGCTTTAACCCAAGGGACTTTTTGAAAAACACCTTTATCCCGCCGGTATACCTTACCGGCATCCAGGTCAACAACCGCGACCTGCCCATCAATGCCGCTTCCCTGCCCACCTCCATCACCTATGCCCAAAAGATCACCCTGCCCTACGACAGCTCCAGTATCAGCCTGGACGTTGCCGCCCTGAGTTACAATACCCCGGACATGCACGCGTACCGCTACAAAATGGAGGGTATCGATAAAGGCTGGACCCTCATGAAGGCCGGCCGGAGCATTTATTACCGCCGGCTGCCGCCGGGTAATTATACCTTCCGGCTGAAAGGATCGGCCGGCAACGGGGTATGGAACCAGCAGGAAACTTTGTTGAAAATCGTGATCCTGCCGCCTTTCTGGGCCACGGCCTGGGCCTGGCTGTTTTACTTTTTGGCAGGCGCCGCCATCGTCTTTACCATTCTGCGGTATTATTACATGGCCTTGAATGCACGGAACAAACGGAAGATCGACCTGTTCGAACGGGAAAAAGAGCGGGAGATCTACAATGCCAAGATCGAATTCTTTACCAATATCGCCCATGAGATCCGTACACCGCTGACCCTGATCAAAATGCCGCTGGACAAGCTGATGAATGGGCCAAAGCTGGACGCGGAACTAAAAGAAAGCCTGAACATCATGAAAAAAAACACGAACCGCCTGATCGACCTCACCAACCAGCTCCTCGACTTTCGCAAGGCGGAAGCCAACAAATTCAGCCTGACCTTCACCAAGGTGGACATCAACGAACTGCTGACCGACATGCAGGCCCTTTTCCGCCCCGCAGCCGAACAGAAGGGCCTGCAATTCCGGGTAGAGGTGCCCCGGATCACCCTGCATGCCTTCGTGGACGCCGAAGCGGTAAAAAAGATCCTTGTCAACCTGATCAACAATGCCGTCAAGTACGCCGAAAAAACGGTATCGGTGCGGCTGCTTCCCTTCTCCAGCGAAGACACGCTTTTCCATATCGAATTCAAAAACGACGGCTTCCTCATCCCGGCGGACCTGAAGGAAAAGATTTTTGAGCCGTTTTTCCGGATAAAGGAAACCGGTAAGGAAGAAGGCACCGGCATCGGGCTGCCGCTGGCCCGGGCGCTGGCCGAACTGCACCAGGGTTCCCTGGAACTGAAGGCGCCCACCGATGGCAAAAACCTGTTTTTGTTGTCCCTGCCCATCCACCAGGATACGGAGATCGACCTGAAAAGCGGGGGCGATGAAGCGGATGCGGCAGAGGAAGCTACGGACGTAAAAGAAACCACCCTGGATGCCTCCCGGCCCACCATCCTGCTGGTGGAAGACAACCGTGAAATCCTCCACTTTATCCGGCGGGAGCTGGCGCATGGTTATAACATCCGCACGGCACAAAACGGGCAGGAAGCCCTGGAGGTGCTGGAGCGGGACAATGTACAACTGGTGATCAGCGACATCATGATGCCGGTCATGGATGGTATCGAACTCTGCCGGCGCATCAAAACCGATATCCAGTACAGCCATATCCCCATCATCTTGCTCACCGCCAAAAGCTCGCTGAACGCCAAGATTGAAGGGCTGGAAGTGGGCGCCGACGCCTATATCGAAAAGCCCTTTGCTTTTGAGCACCTGCAGGCCCAAATCACCAACCTGATCACCAACCGCAATATCGTCAAGGATTATTTTGCCCGTTCGCCCCTGACGCATTTAAAAGGCATGGCCCACTCCAACCCAGACAAGAGCTTTTTGGAACAGTTGAACGCGGTGATCGGGGACAACATCACCGATATGGACCTGGACGTGGACGGGTTGTGCCGGATGATGAACATGAGCCGGCCCACGCTGTACCGGAAGATCAAGGCCCTTTCCAACCTTACGCCCAATGAGCTGATTAATCTTTCACGGCTGAAGAAAGCTGCCGCACTATTGGCGGAAGGGACGTACAAGATCAACGAAGTGGCGCAGATGGTAGGCTACAGCATTCCGGCCAACTTTACGCGGGACTTCAGCCGGCAGTTCGGCCTCACGCCTTCGGCCTACGTACAAAACCTGAAAGGGGGTCGGCCGGCCTGAAGGCATATGCTGAACTTAAAGAACGCGGCAATGAAAAGCCCCCTGTAGAAACAGGGGGCCTAACGATTGCTTGCCATAAGAACTACTGGGCAGACCCGTTCAACAGGCCTGACTATGACATTTACGAACATTTTTTGATGTACCGGCTCCTCATCAAAGGGAAAGCCTGGCGGAGGGGGAAAGGAAAGGCCGGCTAATGCGGTTGTGTTCCAGCACTTTTTCAATTTTTTGAACCCATATCTTTAATTCCCATGGCTTTTCCAGGTACAACTGGACGCCGGCTTTGTAAGCCGCGCTTACAATAGGCTGCAGTCGGGCATTGCTCCACATGACCACGGGAATGTCAGAAAGATCAGAATGGGCTTTTAACCGCTGCACAAATTCAATCCCATTTTCCTTAGGCAACCGGTATTCTATAAAGATCAGGGAAGGCCAGGTACGTTCCATTTCTTCCAATAAGCCGTCTGTATCTTTCTGGAAGATTACCGTAATGCAAGGAGAAATCTCGCTCAACGCTTCTCTAAAGAAATGGCGGTCTTCCCGATCATCATCAACAACCAGGATAACCGGGTTGCGCTCGTTGACAAGCTTCATACACAAAAAGGTTAAGTCGTTAATCAAATTGGCAGCAGGGAAATGGGACCGGCTAAAAGAACTATTCACATATTGTATGCAAGTAAATAAAAATGGAAATAGTGTTCTTATCTGTACATTTCAAAATATATTCATTTTGTATCACTTCCCGTCTGACCTTTCCAGAAAGGGCCAGATGGTATCAGGTTGTTGTACTCAATGTTACTTCCGGTAGAGGTAAAGTCCTACTGTAAAACCAGCCGCGCCTAAATGGAAAAAACGGAAAAAGCTATACCGTGCTGGCGGTTTAGGAATCAAACGAAAATGCGTACCCGGTTTATCCGTATCGTTGTAATGACCACATTATTGTAGGATAGGTGTTCAGGGCTGAAATCAGGAAAAGGACCACCTCTTTCCTTCTCTATTTAAAAACGCTCCCTGATTCTGCCTACCACTTAACTGTCTTGTCAATAAATCGGATCAGCACATTTGCCATCGCCTGTTGCTCCCTTTTATTGGGATGACCCGACGTTTTTTTGTACGGGAAGAAAAGATATTGGCTGAAGTGTTATTGGAAAGTTTGTACAGCTGTAACGAATGCTTTCCCCGGGGAAGCCCGCTCACCAGGGAAACGGTTTTCCGAATACTGTCGGATCCGAACTTAAATGCTTTGGAGGCATCATTATCCACAATAGCATAAAAGAAGCCCTCCTCCCGGAGCGACCGGAGGGTAGCTTTTACTCCTGTACCCGTGAAGTTGATGGTGGCCGAAGAGCCCGGCCAATAAAAAGTTGCGGAGTCTTCCGCCACTGCTACTCTTCCTATATAAGTAATCTGCTTATTACCGGGCTGTACCCGGAGTTGGCCGGAACAGGGAAGGCTTAAACAGAACAGCGCCAGGGCAAGTGTTGCGTTGAAATATTTTATCATTTTCAGATTTAGCAGGTTGCGAAAATAAGGGTACAGGTTGCTTATTGAAGGAGTGCGCTTATCTTTTCCCCGGCCACCTGCACCTGTGGCTGGAACCGGCTGGAGGACATATACTGCTGCAGGCTATGCAACAGTTGCCCCGCTTCCGGCCGTTGCCCTTTATCCGTAAGCAAATCGATACCGGAGACCAATAAACGACCTTTCCCGACCCGGCATTCGAAGATCAGCCCCAGCGGGCGGGCCGTCGCCCAGTCATCCACTACCCGTACGATGGGCTGCAGCCCCGGGGCTACCGAATCCAAGAGCACCGCATCGGAATGGCTCATCGCATCCCACCACTGCCAGTTGCTGTGGTAAGCGGTGGGAAATTCCGCCAGGGCCGGGTGCTGCGGGTTGCAGAGAATGCCCAGCGTGTGCGGGGCCTGGCCTTTGGTACAGGCCGTATTCCAAAAAATGCTCGAAAAGCCGACCGCCACCGATCCGCCCTTTTCCGGTCGAACCGATCCCTTCTTCATGGTCAATAAGACCTTCCCGCCTTTGTCCAATGTCTCCATGGTCTTTTCATCCCATTGCTGCGTCACCAGGATGCCCGTGTCGTTCCGGGGCAGGGACGCAGGATACACGAACAGGTCCCATGAATTTTGATATTCACCCACGGAAACGGTCAGGACCAGTTGGCTGGCCTGGGTGACGGCAGCAAGCGACTGGGAAATCTCCCCCAGTGGAAGGCCATTGCCCAAAGGAATGTTCCCTTTGGGAAGCTGTCCGCGGAACAGGACTTTCCCGGAGGTAGTGGCGATCGTCCAGGAGGGGGAAACCCCCTCCAGCGCCTTTTCCCCGAAATTGGCGACTTCCACCGGCACGGATACCACTTCGTTGTTCCGATAAACCATTTTGGGAAAGCGGGCCAGCGGCACCACCGCATTGCAAAAACGGCGGTATTCTTTTGCCGTAATGTATCCTTTCTCCTCCCAGAACGGGTTCAGCACGCCTACCAGGGCCGTACCCTGGCCGGGAAAATCGCGTAGATCGAGCAGCTGGAAGCCGCCAAAGCCCTTTGTCCGCAAGGCCGCTTCTATATCCGATTTGTAACAGAGGGCCTGCAGTTTCCCCGACGCCAGCAGGAAAGAGTCGGCCAGGTGCCCCAGGCCGTTTTGCTGCAGCTGGTCCCAAAAAATCTCGAAGTTCTTTGCCTGTACTACCCCTGTATATTTTTTGATCTCCTTAAAGTCGGGATAAACGCACCATTGCCCGATCTCGTGGCCGACAACGGGAACCTTCCACCGGGCAATCGTATCCGACCAGTCATAATCCGTCCGGGGCGGCTGGCGGTTGATGACGCTCTTTAAACCGGCTTCCCATAACTGGATCCGGGGCTCGGAAACGACCTGGTATTCATTGTCCGGAAGGGCAGGCCAGGCGGATGCCGCCGTATACAGCCTGCGGTTATCCTTGTTCTTCCAATAGTTCACCCACCCTTTCAGGTAGGGGACATGGTTCGTGCCGGCCGGTTCATTGCCGTAGGTGAGCATACAAAACGAAGGGTGATTGCCATAATCCCGGATCATTCGCTCACTTTCTTCGTAAATATAGGCGTCAACAGGGGCGCCATCACCCAGGGTAGTGCCCCAGTTGGCCCAGGAAGAACATTCCACCTGCAGGTAAAAGCCCGCCCGGTCCGCGGCTTCGAAAGCCGCCTCCGGGGGGCACCAGGAATGGAACCGCATGTGGTTCAACCCAAACGAACGGGCGATGCGGAAGATGCGCATCCAGGAAGCGATGTCCGTTGCCGGGTAGCCCGTCAGGGGAAAAATGGCGCACTCAAGCGTGCCCCGCAGGAAAATAGGGCGTCCGTTTATGTTGAACTGGGTACCCCGGGCAGCAAACTCCCGCATCCCAAAAGGGATGTTTTTCTCTTCCGCCCCGCCGTTCTTCCCGGTCAATTGCACCTGCAACGAATAGAGGTTGGGGTGAAACTCATCCCACAGCAAGGGCGCATCGCCCATGGGATAAACGGCCTCCAAAAGGGCGCTGTCGCCCTTTACGTCCACGCTCCAGGACTTTGCCGCCAGCTTTGGAGCCCCGGGACTAAGGGAAGTGGCCTGCAGGCGGATGGTGGAGGTGACCGGGCTGCCGGAGGCATTTTTGATCCGGATCTTTGCCGCCACTATTTTCTTACGCACATCGGGGTATAGCTGTACCTCTTCGAGGTAAACCGAAGGACGGGTCGCCAGGTAAAGCTGACCTACCATTCCATTCCAGTTGGTTTGCGTATGGTCGGTAATGCTGTGGGAATTCTGGCCCACATTTACCTCTTTTATCCGATTGTCCACCCGGACGGTGAGCCGGTGCGTGCCCGGCGACAAGGCCCCGCCCAGGTCGAACACCTGCGCCGTCCCCAGGCTGTTTTGCATCCCGACCTTCCAGTCGTCCACCCAAACCGTGGTTTCCCAATGGCTGCGTTCGAGATACAGCTCCAGGTGTTTTCCCTTCCAGGAAGCAGGAACGGATACTTCTTTCTGGTACCAGGCCGCCCCCTTGTAATATTTCCGGGGCTGCAGCCAGAAAGGCACCTTGATATTGCCTGGCTGCCGGTACTTAGCATACTGGGGCTTGAAAAACCAGGAGGAGTCGAAAATGGTCCCGGTCCAGGGCGTCTGCAGGCTGATCTCCTCTCCTTTTCCGTTGGTCGCCATGGAACCGGGAAGACGAACCTTATCCGTTAATTCTTTTTGGAACCATTGCTCCTGCTCGCCCTTGTCCCCCGGATCCACCCCAAACCGCCATTCGCCGGCCAGGTTGATTTTACTATCCCCGGTGTTGTTTTGCCACTTACTACGCGGTTGTGCCGCACCGGGATGGAAAAAGAACCCCAGGATGAAGGCAAGGAGGCCTCCCTGTATCGTTTGTCGTTTCATCTCCATGAATTTAGGTGTCCTATATGCAGGTTAATGACTTAATGGGCTCCCATGCTGTGCTCCAGCGCCTCCAGGGTTTGCCCTTTCGTTTCCTTCACTTTTGCCTTTACAAATAAAAACCCCAGCAGGCAAATGCCGGCATAGAGATAAAAGGGGCCATAGGCGCCCAGCTTTTCCGCCAGCACCGGGAAGGTGAATACCAGGATAAAATAGGCGATCCAGAGCGACACAATAGCCACGGAGGAGTCTACGCCCCGGATCTTGTTGGGAAAGATCTCCGAGATCAGCACCCAGGTCACCGGCGCCAAAGAGGGGGCGTAGGTGGCGATGGGCAGCAGCACAAAAAGGGATACCAGCCCTGCACTGGCCTTAGTTTGCAGCAACGGGGAGAGCAGCACGTAGAGCACCGACAAGCCCAGGGAACCGATCAGCATCAGGGGGCGGCGTCCCAGCCGGTCCACCTGCCACATGGCCACAAGGGTAAAGACCAGGTTGACGATGCCGATGGATACGGTCTCAAAAAGTTGCCGGTCGAGGTTGGCGCCTACGGATTCGAAGATGGTATTGTAGGTAATGGGGCCCCCTTTCACCAGAATTGTCGTATTCATAATGGATAGCTTGATCGTTTAAATTGTTGAAGTTTATTTTTCCATTTCCAGGACGGCTTTGTATTCCGGCGTCAGGGTGACAGCATTTACTTTCAAAAAAGTTTTGTTTTTTCCGAATTCCGGGATGGCCGAAGGCTTTAAATCCACCAGGTAGGAAGCGTCCTTCTGCATCGGGCGAAAATAAAATACCATTTCCTTCGCCGCCTGTTTTTCGATAAACTTCCGCAGGCCTATTTCCCAGGGAATGCCCTTGTAAAATTCATCGGTAACCAGTTCACCGTTAATAAAGCCCATGCCGGTATCGCCGGTATAATCCACGGTCAGGAAAATATCGTTTACCCCTTCGGGCAATTCCTGCGGCAGCGGCACTACCAGCTTCCTATTGCCGATTGCCCTGGTCGTGAGGGGCAGGTCAACCGGGGGCAGGGAAACACGAAAGGCGGAAAAGGAGGAATTGCCTTTGGTTGCCGACAGGGTTCCTGTTTGCGCCTTCGGCGCCGCTGGCAGCCTGGGGTAAACGGAGCACTCAAAACTGCTTTTTCCCTTACTTAAAAACTCGATGGAATCCCCGTTTTGAAGGACCACTGCCTCGGAAAAGAGTACGTGTTGCTTTCCGCCCATAGTTACGGAATAAGCTTTTAAAGCCGTTTCCTTATCCACTACCAATACTTTGGTCCGCTTGCCCTCCTTATTTACCGAAAATTCGGAAATACCGTTGGCACGGCAGCTAACCAGCAGTCCCCCCGTACGCTGCTGCACCCGGCAGCCGCTGATATTCTTTATAATGACACCGGGATTTTTAGCGAAAGAAAATTCAGGCTGGGCGCCGGGCGGCACGAAGAATACATAATAAGGGGCTGCCCCGTCCCCTGCTTTCAGCAGCAACTGCGCGGTGGCATAGCGGAGGTTTACCCCGTTCAGGTTGAAGTTGAAGGGGAAGATGGCATGCTCCCCGGCTTTCAGGTCAAACCCGCCCGTTTGGGGCAGGAAGACATCACCCTTAGGGGTGCGGATGCATACCCGGATTCCGGTCTTATCCGCCGTCACCGCATCATCCTGGAAGTTATTGATAAAGAGAAAACCGGAATTGTCCTTTATCCGCACTGCGTACCGCAGGTCAGTAACGTTCTCCGGCTTCAATGTGGCAGCATTCCCGGGCAATACGGTGGCCATCGGCGCCAGCTGTTCCGCGAAATCACGCGTAAAGAAATGGAGCAGCTTCAGGCGATGGAACCCTTCCCGCACCTGGCCGTATTCGCCGATGGGCGCCTGGAAGTCATAGGAGATCTTGGGCAGCCCGTAGGCCTCGTCGCTAAAGTAGGAGTGCTCGCCTCTTGGGGTGGAACCGCCGTGGTACATATAATACCCCATGCCGTTGGCGCCGCTGCCCAGGCAGCGGTTGATCATGGCGTCGAAGCTTTTGTGTTCGGCGATCGGCCGGCGGGTGTAGACCGACATGATTCCCGATCCCAGTTCGGCCGGAAAGGCAGGGTAATCTTCGGGTTGGTAGCGCACCGGCGCGTAGTCGGGCTTTTTGTGCATATCCTTGTACAGGAAAAAAGGCGACACGTCTTTTTTCGGCGTCCAGAAGGGATAGGCATAGGCGGCCGTAACCGGGATGGATTCACCCGGAATAATGGCGGCATTGCCCCAGCCCGTGGCGGTGTACAGGGGTACCTCCATTCCCGCTTTCAGGCATAAGGATTTGAGCACCTTCATGTGGTCGTTGCCCAGGGCCGCATAGGGATTCCCACCCTCGGCGATTCCCACCCCTTCCTGGGTAACGCCCAGGTCGCGTTCCGAGGCCGTCATATCGTAGGGCTGCTGGGGGTAGGTAAGCCCCCAGGGAGCGGCGGAATGCTGGTATTCGTTCTCGATCTGGATGCCCACCACAGGTCCGCCGTCCTTGAAATACAGGCTTTTCAACTGGCTGCCGATGGCGTTATACAGCTTCTCCACGTACGACAGGTAAAGGGGGTCGTTGGACCGGATGGTCAGCGGGCGCCCAAGCAGCCAGTCAGGCAGGCCGCCGCTGCGGATCTCGCCGTGGCAAAAGGGGCCGATGCGCACGATGGCATAGAGCTGGTGCCTGGCGCACAGTTCCAAAAATTTGCGTACATCCCTGTCTCCGCTCCAGTTAAACCGCCCTTCGGTTTCTTCGTGCACGTTCCAGAAGACATAGGTGGCCACGGTATTGACGCCGCCGGCCTTCATTTTTTTCAGGGATTCTTCCCAATAGGCTGCCGGGTAACGGGAAAAATGGAACTCCCCGGTTACCGGAATAAAGGGCTTGTCATTCAGGGAAACGTAGTAATTGTTTACGGCCATCACGTCCCCCCTGTTGTTTTTTCCGCCCAGCTTTAAATGTTCGGAATAGATCTTTTTTCCCGGCACCCCTGCATCGATCTCGTAAACGTTGGGTGCAATGGCTGACTGGCTGTACACGCCTGCCCCCGAAAGCAGCAGCGCCGTGGTGAAAAAAGGAAAACGACAAATTGTTCGAAAGTTCATGGCAGCATTTTTAAGGTGCGTTGTTGACCTATTGTTGAAATAAGAGAAGAGCAGGAATTGGAGCAGCTGGCGGCCCGGTAGGGCCGCGGGCCACTTCCCTTCCACTCCTTAAGTATTTTGCTTATTGTTCGATCAGGGCTAAAAACTCCATCATGGATTTATGGACCGCAGCGCCCTGTTGGTTGGGATAAGTGGGGATCACAAAGTCTTCTGTCCAGACTTTTACCTGGTTATTCATATAGCACAAAATGGTTTGAAATGAACGGAATGATGAAGTCCAAAATAAGAACACAAAAAGCACTTTTTTGTATACTATATTAGGGTTTTGATGGACTATCTTATGGTCGCAGATTATTAATTTTTATCCAGCCATTCAAAGAAGCAAGGCCCGCTGTTGCTTTAGCGGGCCTTATCTATGGAGAATACCCTGATGCTACTGGATTCTCTTTTCCCGGTATTCGGCCGGGGAGGGCCGCCCCGGGCGGGATTGAGGAAATGTCCGGGATGCAGCTGGTGTTGCAAGATGCAGTTCAGCCAGGCAATTTATTTATTATTTGTCTGATGGAGATTGGGCTTCAGCTCATCGGGACTATCTTTAGTAAAGCTGTCCCAGGTTTCCCGCGAAGGAGTTTTCAATAAGTCCTTAATGACGGCAAGGTCGACGGGCTGCGCCGGATCAAAGGAGGACGAAGCCATGTAGCGCCGGATGCTGTACCATAACTGCCGGGCCGCGGGGTCCGTCGCCTCCTCTCCCAGGTTGGCGCTGGAGACCACCAGTTTGCCGTTCCCTACTTTGGCTTCCAGAATAAGGGCCAGCCGCCGGTTCATAAACCAGGTATCTATAGGCTGAACTATGGGCTGAAAGCCCTTGGGAAAATCTTCGAGGTGCATCACCTGCGCCCTGTTGGCAATGGCCCACCACTGCAGGTCGGTATGGGACTCGGTTGGAAACTGCGCCAGCATGGGGTGTTCTTTTTTAATGAGCATGCCCGTGACATGGGGCGGCTGCATTTTGAACCAGGACGTATTCCAGAACACCGGGGTAAAATGCATGACGATCTCTTTGCCCTTGACCACCTTTCCGGCGGCGTTTAAAAACACCTTGCCGCCTTTGCCCAGCACTTCTTCAGCCCTGGCATCCAAGGTATCGGTCACGTACACTTCCATGGTAGCTGCCTGCGGCAGCTGGGCGGGGTACACCCAGAAGTTCCAATCGTTTTGGAACGGGCTACCTTCAACGCTTACGGTTAATCGCAGCTGTGTTGCTTCCGTTATCGCGTGCAGCGGTAAAGAAATCTTACCCACCGCAAGGTTACCTCCGGCGGGATAGGTCTTCGGAGAAAACCTTCCCCCGGCTACCCTTTTGCCATCCTTGCCCGCCAGGGTCCATTGCACCACGCCCCTTTCCAGGGCTTCCTTTCCGTAGTGGTACAATTCCACATCGGCAGCCAGCGTATCGCGGTTCGTATAGACAAAGGTTCCGGTACGCAGCAGCGGCACGGTGGCGTTACAAAAGCGGCGCCACTCCCCTGCCGACACATACCCTTTTTCCTGCCAGAAGGCATTCAGCACCCCGATCATGGCCGACCCCTGGCCGGGAAAGTCCTGCAACCCCAACAGCTGGAAGCCCGCAAGGCCGGGCGTGCGTAGCGATTTTTCGATCTCGTGCTTATAACAAAGGGCCTGCAGTTTGCCGGAAGCCCACAGGAAGTCTTCCGCCTGCCCGTCCATGCCATGGTCGTTCAGCAGTTCGCGGAACAACTCAAAGTTCCGGGCGTGGTATACACCGGTATATTTCTGGATTTCCTTAAAATCAGGGAACACGCACCACTGCCCCATCTCGTGGGTCACATAGGGCACGGTAAACTTTTCGATGGCGGCGCGGTAGTCCGTAACACTTTCGGGCCGGCTTTTCGCCCAGGAAAGCCCCCGGGGACCGGACTTGATCATGTATTCGTTTTCCGGCACCAGCGGCCAGCTCATGGCCACCGAGGCGCCGGTATACACCCGGCGGCTGTCCTTTGCTTTCCAGTAGCGGACAAAGCCGGCCAGGTAAGCGGCCTGGTTGCGCCCGGCAGGCTCGTTGCCGGCCGCCAACATGCAGAACGAGGGATGGCTGCCGTAGGCCGCCACCATACGGTCCGTTTCTTCGTATATATAGCGGTCGATAAAGCGGCCATCTCCTACCGAGGTGCCGTGGTTGGGCCAGGTAGGGGCTTCCGGCTGCAGGTAGATGCCTGCTTTGTCGGCAGCTGCAAAAGCGGCCTCGGGCGGGCACCAGGAGTGGAACCGTACATGGTTCAGCCCGTGCGCCCTGGCTGTTTGGAAAATGCGGCTCCACCCTGCCTCGTCCATGGCCGGGTAGCCGGTCAGCGGTGCTTCGCCGTTGTGCAGGGTACCGCGTAAAAAGACCGGCCGGCCGTTGACCAGCAATTTTGTCCCGTCTACTTTAATCTCCCGCATGCCGAACGACAGCTTTTTTTCCTGCCGGTGCCCTGGCGTGCTCCAGGAGGCGGCCAGTTCGTACAAGGCCGGGCTGAACTCATCCCAGAGCTGCATTTTTTCGCCCATGGGAAGCAGCAGGTCGACCTGCAGGGTATCCCCTCCTTTCAGAGTAACGCTTCTGGTCACCGGCGCCACGGTATGGGCAGTGGCGGTGTTACAGCTTTTGGCCGCGGCCGTGAGGTTGCCGCGAACTGTCTTTACACCGGTATTAATGAGTGTAAACAATACCTTCGCCCTTTTCGCCCGGATATCGGGGTACACCTGCACTTCTTCTATTAAGGCTGCAGGCAGGGCCCGCAGCAGCAGTTTGCCCACCAGGCCGTTCCAGTTTCCCTGGGTGTGATCGGACACGCTGTGCGAATCGGGTCCCACATTGGCGTCCTTTATCCGGTTGTCCACCCGTATGGTCAGCAGGTGTTTGCCCGGTTGGAGCAGGGAGGACAGGTGAAAGCGGTGCGGCGTAGACAGGGAATTGCCTCCACCGGCCCTTTTTCCATCTACCCAGACTGTCGTTTGGAAATGCACCCGCTCCAGGAACAGCTCAATTTCCTTCCCCTTCCAGCCGGCCGGGATGAAAACCTCCTTCTGGTACCAGGCGGGACCAACATAATGCTTAGCCGGCGTGAGCCAAAAAGGGATTTTGAGGTTGCCAGGCTGGCGGTACTTCGCCAGGGAAGGACGGAAGAAAAAAGAGCTGTCGTAGATGCTTCCCGTCCATTTCGTGCGGAGGGTCACCTCATCGCCCTTACCGTTTTGGGCCATGGATCCCGGGAGCTGTATTTCAACGGCCAGCCGTTTGGTGGCCCAGCCCTCTGAAATGCCCCTGTCGCTGCTGTCTACGGCAAAACGCCACTTCCCAGCCAGGGAAATTTGCTGGGCCTTCAATGAGGAATGAAAGAAAAAGAGGAGGCCACAAAACGCCACACGGAAATTCATATAGCAAAAGGTTTGGGATTTGGGAAATTTGGGGACCCAAAGTACGTACACAAAAAAGACTTAGACGTGGAACATATTATGGTTTTGATGGATTATCTTATGGTGCACAAAAGGGAAGCGTAACTTTTATCCAGTTAAAAAGCAGCTACAGCTTCCAAGCTTCAAGGAAAAGGCCAACGGAAAAATGCCATGAGGATTTTTTAACTCCGTGAAGCAAAAACAACCTTTGCCTGCTTCCTCAAAAAATACAATTTCAAAGGGGAGTAAGGATTGTCCCATGAAAAAAATCCAAAAACCCAAAAAGACATCCCAAAAGAACAGGAAAAAAAGGCGCGCAGGTAGCGGTCGGGCCTGCAAGTTCAAAAATCTTCCGGCATAAAGCAGTAGTTCCTGTCTGGAGCAATGGAACCTGCACCGGCTGTAACAAGGGTTTACTTCGGCATCCATCCACGGATTTATTCCTTTTCCATTTTGCCCTTTTGGCCCCGGGCCGCTGATCCCGGAAGCTTTCTATATTCCCTTTTTCTTTTGGGAAGTGTTTACCCCCACCAACAGCCTTGAAGGGTTACAGGCCTGCCCGTTCTGAATATTCTTGCCTCGTGAACCATTCTCCAGCGCCTGGAAGACTATCCCAGATATTTTGAACTTTCATTTAAGCAGGCAAAAGACGAACGGTTTCTGCTGAACTGGCAAAAGATCAGAGTAGGGCCGATCACCCCGTTTTCCGGGGGACCTCAACCCAATTAAAATCCCTACTTGGAAGTGACCCTTTATAAGGGGAAGCCGACATAAGCTCTAAGTCTACCTATTCGCCCTGAACACAACCCAACTCCGTATTCCGTAAGCAGGAATGAGTAGAGAGGTCAAAAAGCATTCGGAACCCGGGATTGAATTATCAGGTAATCCCCGCTGTCTCCCTTCACTACGCGGGAAGGAAACTTTTCTTTATTTCCTGGTAAATCATAATTGAGTTACCTTTGAGGTCCAAACAGTTCTCTGAAAGAAGCCCTTTTAGGCCAATAAAGAAGTAAAGAAAAGGATGGAATAAGCCTTAAAAATTGGCTAAGATGTCCCCCAATTCGCTTTATTGCTTAATAAAAAGCTCAAACGATAGCCTCAAACCAGGAGGCTCAAACATAACGCCGACATAATTTATAATTCATTGAAAATAAATATTAAAAGTCCGGGAAGCAGGGCAATCTTAGAATTCCTCTCTCCGCCGGGCTAGTTCAAAATCCCTAAGACCTTGATAATTAAAAGTTATCAGGGCTTTTTTATTTCGTAAGGCTTCGTATGCTTCCTGCATAAACAGCCCCCTGGTAAAAGAAAGCCGGAAAGAATATACCTGACAAAACATATATGAACAATAATTTAAAACATCTTTCCTTTCTTAAAATCCTATCACGGCCTGGAAAGTCCCTGGTGCTGCTCCTGGCTTTATTAGGATATCCCTACTCTCATCAGCTTGCAGCCCAACCAACCCAGCTGGTAAAAAAGTATGTTGCCAAGTTGGTCAGGGATACTACGGACATAAGGGAGCCCCAATTTATTGTTTATCCTACATTGGCCTACGCACCGGAAACCCGATGGGAATTCGGGTTAAGTTCCTTATTTGTTTATTATGCCAAAAAAGATACGACCAACAGGCTCAGTGAAGTGAATGGATTCACTTTCTATACGCTGGAAAACCAGTACGGCTTCTGGTTTGACCATGCTTTGTACAGCCACCAGAACCGATGGTCCTTTATCGGAAGATTGCGCTACCAGAACTTTCCCCTCTTATATTTTGGCACCGGACCTAATACACCTGCTCAATACCAGGCCCGGGTAGATGCCCGGCAACTCAATATAAAGGAAAGAGCCTTAAAAAAAATAGGCGACAATCTATTTACAGGCGTGGAAGCTGACCTTCAAAGGATCTCCTCCGTAAACTTTGTTGCTCATGAGCCAACCTTTACGGAAAAGCCTTTAGGACATGAAGGATCATTAAACCTGGGTTTCGGGACCGGCATAGTGTACGACAAGCGGCATAACGTGATGAATGTCCGGGAAGGAAGTTTTGCGGAACTGGCCCTGCTGCACTATGATAAAAGGTGGGGAAGTGATTATTCGTTCACCTCCATAATTTCTGATAACAGGTTCTATAAGTCTATTAATGAAAGAGATGTATTAGCGGCCCAGGTATTTGGCCAATTCAGCGTGGGGGCCCCTCCTTTCAACCAGTTGTCCCTGATGGGAGGAGAAAGTTTAATGCGGGGGTATTATTTGGGAAGGTACAGGGACAGGAATCAAATATCCGCCCAGGTAGAATATCGTTTGCTTCCGCTTCCCTTCAGTTTTACGAAGAGATGGGGTGCTGCTGTATTTGGTGGAACCGGCAGCGTATTCAACCGGTTCCATGAATTTTCAACCCGTGATTTTGTCTTTGCAGGAGGAGCCGGATTACGTTTCCTGCTGTTTCCTAAAAAAGATATATTCACAAGGTTGGATGTGGCCTTTACCAAAGAAGGAAGAGGTTTTTATATCTTTATCGGAGAAGCATTCTAAGACGGACCTTCCATTCTACTGGAAGGCCAAACCGATCCTGCGCGCCCTTAATTTATCTGCGATCTCGGTAAGAATCAGCGGATCGTCGATCGTGGAAGGCGGGGAATAAGCAACACCATCTGCAATATGGCAGATGATCTTACGAAGAATTTTTCCGGAGCGTGTTTTGGGCAATCTTTTGATAATGACGGCACTTTTAAAACAGGCAAGCGCACCGATCTTTTCCCGGATCACCTGTACGAGTTCTTCTTCCAGCTTTTCTTCTGCTATAGTAGCGCCATCCTTCAATAAAACCAATGCAATCGGCCGCTGCCCCCGCAACTCATCTGCAATTCCTACAACGGCGCATTCGGCCACCGATTCATGAAGGGCCACCAGTTCTTCCATTTCACCCGTGCTCAAGCGGTGACCGGAAACATTGATCTCGTCATCGATGCGCCCCATGATGTAAAAATAGCCATCGCCGTCCTTATGGCCGCCGTCCCCCGTTACATAATAACCGGGAAAAGATTCGAGGTATCCTTTCCGGAACCGTTCATCATTTTCCCATATGGTGAGTAAACTACCGGGGGGAAGCGGCAATTTTACCACTACCGATCCTTCGCTGTTTTCCGGAAGCGGACTTCCGTTTTCCGAAAGTATCTGTATGTCATATCCGCAAACCGGCATACCTGCCGAGCCGGCTTTCGGGGATAAGGGTTCTACCCCCGTCATGATCCCCAGCATCGGCCACCCGCTTTCCGTTTGCCACCAATGGTCAATGACCGGGCACTGCAACAGCTCCTTTATCCAGAAATAAGTGGGCGGATCACAACGTTCCCCGGCAAGGAACAACGCTTGAAAATGACGGAGGTCATATTGCTTTACCAATTTTCCCAAAAAATCCTCTTTCTTGATGGCCCGAATAGCCGTTGGCGCCGTAAATAAGCTTTTTACTTTGTGTTGTTCAATCACCCGCCAGAAGGCGCCGGCATCGGGTGTTTTCACCGGCTTTCCTTCATACATAACGGTAGTGCACCCCTGGAGCAGCGGTCCATAGATCATATAGGAATGGCCTACCGTCCAGCCAATGTCGCTGGCCGCCCAGAACACTTCACCCGGCTCCACGTTATAAAAATAGGTCATGCTGAATTTCAGGGCGGTGGCATACCCCCCGTTATCCCTAATAATGCCCTTGGGCTTTCCCGTGGTGCCGGACGTATAAATAATATAGAGCGGATCGGTGGCCCGTAGAGGAACGCAACCGGCGGCAGCCCCCTGCTGGAGCAGGTGGGAAAAATCAAGTTCATCAGCACCGTTTAAGGCGTCATAACCCGGCCGGCGCTGGAAAAATACTTTGTAAGCCGGTTTGTGCTGTGCCTGCTGGATGGCTGCATCCACCAGCGGTTTATAGGGGATCACCCGGTCCACCTCGATCCCGAAGGAGGCGGAGAGGATCACTTTAGGCCGGGCGTCATCAATGCGGATGCTGAGTTCATGCGGGGCGAAACCGCCAAACACCACCGAATGGATGGCCCCGATCCGGGCACAGGCCAGCATGGCAATGGCCGCCTCGGGTATGACCGGCATATAGATGACCACCGTATCGCCTTTGGTAATGCCAAGATTTTGTAAACCGCCTGCAAATTTCGCTACCGCATGTTTCAGGTCCGCGTAGGTATATTTTGTGACGATGCCGGTAACGGGTGAGTCGTATATCAGGGCCGCTTGGCTCCCCCGGCCCTGCTCTACCTGGTAGTCAAGGCACAGGTAACAGGTATTCATTTCCCCATCAGCAAACCAGCGGTAAAAGCCTTTTTCGTTTTGACTTAATATGCGGGAAGGCTCTTTAAACCACCGGAGCTGGCGGGCTTGTTCCGCCCAGAACTTTTCCTTCTCATGAATGCTGTAATGGTATAATTCCCTGTAATTCATGACGTGCAGACGTTGGTGCCCAACAACCAGTAATTTACTGAAAAAAGAGGACACCCGCGCTCCTCCGGGAATAGAAAAAGGAGGGCTGTACAGGGCCCTCCTTTTTTCCGGAAATAAAATCAGCTGCCGCGCTATTGAATCAGGACGGTGCTGGTTTGTACAAATGAGCCGACCGCTACGCGCACCAGGTACAGGCCTTTGGGCACACCCTTCAGGTTAAACTGGCGCTGGTACACCTCATCCGACTTTCCTTCGCTGAGGCTTTGCACCACTGCGCCATTGCTGTTGGTCACGGTAAGGTATACGGTACCCATTTGCGTACTGTTCAGGCGCACCTTGAAGGCTCCGTCATTCGGGTTGGGAAATACCTTCAGTACTTCCAGGGTTTGCTGGGCACCGCCGCCGTTGCTGTTGGAAAACAGGGCCGTGGCGCTTTCGGGCGAATGATTTTCCGCCGCATCCGAGGCCAGCACCGTGTAGCCATACACCAGGCTGCCGGAAGGCGCATCGGTCAGGAAGGAAGTCCCGGTGATGGGCTCCGCATTGAGTTGTTTGCCGTTCAGGAAAATAGCGTAACCGGCCACGCCGATATCGTCGGTAGCCGCCTGCCACATCAGCAAAACTTTGCCGTCGGCGGTCTTGCTGGCGGTCAGTGCCTGCGGCTGGCTGGGAGCAACCAGGTCCCGGACCGTCAGTACCTGCACGACGGCCGGGGCAGGCCGGTACCGGTTGTCGCCGGGTTGGGAAGCCCATATCTCCGTTGTACCCAGCCCGGTGATGTGCACGGTACCGTTTATGATGGTCGCCACTCCGGCGTTGGAGGAACTGTATTGCACCTGGAGGTCAGAAGAAGCCGTGGCACCGGCATCGAAGTCGGCCGCGCCAAAAGCTTTCACGCCCAGTTCATTAAAGGTGATGGTTTGCCCGGCTTTCACCCGTGTAAATCCTTCGCCGGCGGTAAAGCCCCCGGCCTGGGCATTGCCCGAAGCATCGGCGATCGCGGTCGCTTCCCCTTTCAGGTCGAGGCGCAGCCCGCCTTCTCCGGTCAGGTCCTCCACCCTTACTTCATAAACCGCAGGAGCCACGGCGGTTACCGAGGCAATGGTGCCGGCCAGGTCGCCGGTGGTGACCAGGGTAAAATCGGAGGCATCCACACCGTTCACGTCCTCGGTAAAGACTACCCGGTAGGTGACCGAGGTGGCATTGGAGGCGGCCGTATCGGGAGCGAGGCGGGTGATCAGGCTCGCTTCGGGCGCCACGATATCCTTAACGGCAATCTGGGGCGTGGGCGGGGCCGCCATGCCGGTGCCCAGGAAGAAGCCCGGGTGCGGCGGCTGGTTGTAGGCCGAGTTCTGCCAGGCAATCGCCGTACGGTACTGGGGGTCGTGCATCAGGGTATAGATGCGGTGCTCCGTGGGAATGGTGGTGGTAAACACCAGCAGTTGGGTATTGTCGCTGCTGCGCAGGATCATTTCCTCGCGCCAGTCGCCAAGAAGGTCGGCGGTGAGCCCGGCGTTGGCCTTCGTGGTGTTGTTGGTCTGGGCCGAACCGTTTTCCGGCAGGCTGGGGGTAAGCAGGCGCTGCAGGGAGTTGGTGGCCCCATTCCATTTTTCCAGGCGTACGGTGCTGGAGTTGGAAGTAGCGTTATAGCCGGCGTCCAGCAATTCCCGGCTCAGGTCGCCATCCCACCAGATGCCGGCATTGATCGTGGGCCGGGAGGTGGAAATCTGCTGGCCTTTGCTGGAAAACAACCCGCCGGAGGAACCCCACATTTCGGCGCCCGGGTAGCGGGGGTCGATATCGGCGGCCATGGCACGGCCGATGTCGCCGGTGGTGGTCACGCCAAAGATGGTCTCGCCTGTCCGGGCATCTTTCAGCCGCAGCCCGTAAGGAGCATAGTTGTCTTCCTCTTCGTGGCAGCTCCACAGCTCCAGCCCGGGACGTTCGGGGTCCAGGTCGCTTAAATGCAGGGCGTCGCCATGGCCCTTGGCGTTGGCCCAAAAGCGCCGGCCGTTGTCGTTGATGGCCGAGGAACCGTTGAAGACCTCGTCCTTGCCATCGCCGTCCACATCGGCTATGCTCATCTGGTGGTTGCCCTGGCCGGCATAGGCGCCGTTGCCCGGTTCATTGGAGTCGAATACCCAGCGGTTGGTGAGCTGGCCATTGCGCCAGTCCCAGGCCGCCCGTACCATACGGGTATAGTAACCGCGGCCGAATACCAGGCTCGGGCGTTGCCCATCCAGGTAGGCCACTGCGGCCACAAAGCGGTCTACGCGGTTGCCGTAGCTGTCGCCCCAGGAGGCAACCGATCCGCGGGCCGGCAGGTAGGCCGTAGTGGCCATGGCCGCACCGGTCTGACCGTTGAATACGGTAAGGTATTCCGGGCCCGACAGGATATAACCACTGCTGTTGCGGTAGTCGGCCGCCGGGTTGCCGATGGCCAGGCCGTTGCCGTCCACGGTGCCGTCGGCGGTTTTGCAGGCCATCTCGGCTTTGCCGTCGCCGTCCAGGTCGTATACCATGAACTGGGTGTAGTGGGCGCCGGCGCGGATGTTGCGGCCCAGGTCGATGCGCCACAGGTGGGCACCGTTCATTTTATAGCAATCGATGTACACATTGCCGGTATAGCCGCTTTGGGAGTTGTCCTTGGAGTTGGAAGGATCCCACTTCACAAAGATCTCGTAGGCGCCGTCACCGTCCACATCCCCTACCGAGCAGTCGTTGGCCGAGTAGGTATACGCCACGCCATCCGGCGTGGTGCCGCCGGCAGGCACCTGGAGCGGAATGGATAAATACTGCTGCCCCCAAATGGAAACGGGAGCGGAAGGAGCCCCTTCCACCCCGCCCAGCACGGGCCGTACGGTATAAGTGCCGTTGGTGGCGGTGGTGTCTACATAGTTGGTGGAGGTGGCCAGCGGGGCGGCGTTCAGCTTCACGCCATCGCGATACAGGTTGAAGGCAATGCCGGAAGGGTCGG
Source organism: Huijunlia imazamoxiresistens (assembly GCF_037132455.1). Lineage (NCBI taxonomy): Bacteria > Pseudomonadati > Bacteroidota > Chitinophagia > Chitinophagales > Chitinophagaceae > Huijunlia > Huijunlia imazamoxiresistens. Next base: position 164,425 of record NZ_JBBBEI010000012.1, read on the forward strand.
TACCCAGCAGGCGCCAGCTTACAAACACTTTGTCGGCGGCCGACCGCACGGCCACCACGCCCCGGTTGAGGTATTCCATTTGCCGGGGAGCGTTCACGACGGCATCGGGCAGATCGGGAGTGGTAAAGCTGATATTTTCGCTATATGCCGTTCCGCTGCTGTTGGTGGCATAGGCCCTCAGGAAATAAGTGGTATAAGGGGCTAATCCGGTTAAGGAGAAGCTAAAGGCACCCGTGCCCCCCGACGGATCCAGCACTTTGGCATCGGCAGTGGTGGGATTGGCGGTGGTGCCGTACACCAGACCACGCTCGGTGACGGTACTGCCCCCATCGCTCACCACATTGCCGCCTGCAGTGGCCGTTGTCGCCGCCAGGTTGCTAACGGACGGTGTGGCCAGGGCGGGCTTGGGCGAGGTGGCCTGGCCGGAAACGACCAGGTTGTTCAGCAGCAGGGTGCGGACGCTGGTGCTGCCATTCCAGGCGTAAATACGCAGGTACAACGTTTTATCCGAGGGTATGGTCAGCCCCGAAAGGGCAAAGCTGAAGGGATACAGGACGTCTCTGGCGACAAAAGCAGTGCTGCCGCCCGGGTGGCCGCCTATAATGACGGGAGAAGAAAAATCACTGTTCAGGGAATACTCAATGGAATAACCGTTGGAGTTGGCGCCTGCGGATCCCATGTTGAACGAAACGGTGTTGACGGTAAACTCGTAACCGGCCTGGGGGGTTACCGCAAATTGCACATAACCGCCGTTGAGGTGGGCGGTCGTGGAAGAAGTGCCCACCCCTCCCGGGTTTACGGTGAAGTGCTGGGTACCGACCGAGGTACTGGTACCGGAAAGGGTGCGGTTCGTGTACGTGGGCGCAGGAAAAACAGGACCCCTGCCTTCAGCAGACGCGGTAATGCCGCCTGTTGTGGTGGGAGTGGTGGTGGCGGCGGACGTCAGCGGCCAGGTCGCCACGGCCGATTGCGCATACAGGTCAGCCGATAGGCACCCGACCAGTGCCAGGATAAAAAAGTGTATTCTTTTTTTCATACAGCAAGCTTTATTAATAGATTTTGCTTAACAGGTTCAGGGGAAACAAAAAGCATCCTGCCGGCCTTCTGCAGCAGAAGCCAGATCGGCAGGGCACCATGCAGTCACCGTTCCTGGAAATCCCGGGAACAGCAATAGTGGAAACGCCTTAAAAATGGTTATAAGGAGGAAAGACGGAGGACCTAAAGTCGGGAGGACGAAAAACAGAGGACCGGAACTTTGCCCGGAGCGTGCGTAAAGTTGTTTTCATGTGCAAGCGTAGTTAATGAAGCAATACAAGGACCAGCGGATCAGCTGATGAAGGAACAACAATACGACGAAACCTTTGTCCAACTGCCCTGAGCTGTCCTGCTCCATCCTGCCTGCCGGGTCGGCAACTCCCAAAACAGGCAGTTCTTATTGGGTGAAGCTTTGCCCCCCACCGAAAATGTAAAACAGGCAGCATCCATCCACCGGTTTATTCCTTTTTCCCATTCCTGAAACCGCTTCCGGACTATTCCGTGACCTTTAGCCGGATGCTGTCGGTCTTTTCGGAGGAGGTACCCACCATCAGGAGGAAATCGCCCGGCTCTACCCCCCACTTCATGTCCCGGTCATAGAAGGCCAGTAAATCCGGGGCAATGGAAAAGGTGACGGTTTGCGCCTGGCCCGGCTCCAGCCAGATCTTTTGAAAGCCTTTCAATTCCTTTACCGGCCGTGGAACCGAGGAAAATTCATCGCGGATATAGAGCTGTACCACTTCCGCTCCCCTGTGGGCACCGGTATTTTTTACCTCCACGCTGAGGGTGACGCTACCGTTCTTCGGCATGGAGGAGGCACTCAAGCGCAACGGCCCGTACCGGAAGGTGGTATAGCTCAGCCCATGGCCAAAGGGGAACAGCGGCCCTGTGGGGAACCCTAAATGGTAGCCCCGGCGGGCGGAAGGCTGGTGGTTATAGTAAGCAGGAATATGCCCGGCGGTTCTTGGGAAACTGATGGGCAGCTTGCCCCCGGGGTTCACGGCGCCAAAAAGCGCATCCACCATAGCATAGCCGCCCTCCTGCCCCAGGTACCAGCATTGCAGCACGGCAGGCACCGCCTCCACCAGGGGGCCAATTTCCAGGGGCGGACCGCTGTTGACAAAGGCGCAGGTAGGCTTGCCCAGGGCCGCCACCCGGCGGACCAGTTCGTTTTGCCCGGCCAGCAATTCCAGGGTAGGCAGGTCGCCCAGGTGTTTTGGGGCCCAGCCTTCCCGGTTGGTGCTTTCATTGCCGCCCACGAACAGCACCACCACATCGGCCTGGGCGGCCACAGCCACCGCTTCTGCGATCCGTTTTTCGTTTTCCTGTTGGGAAAGCAAACGCACCTTATCGGCAAACCAGCTGTTGGTATCGGTAATCCGGACGCCTTCGGCATAGAGGACTTTCATTTGTCCGCCGTGCTTTTCTTTCAGGGCCTGCAGCGGCGAGACCGCAACCCTTGGCAGGGCCGAATAGCCTCCCAGCACGCACCGGTCCGCATTCGGACCGATAAAGGCGATCGTGTTGACCTTGCTTTTGTCCAGGGGTAGGAAGTTATGGTCGTTTTTCAGCAGCACCAGGGACTCGGTGGCCGCTTTATAGGCCAGGGCCCTTTTCTGGTCGTTGCCGACCACTTTTTCCGATTGTTCGGGGTCGACATATGGGTCGTCAAACAAACCCAGCCGGAATTTTTGGACCAGGATCCTGCTGACCGCCGCATCCAGCTCTTTCACCGGGAGCTGGCCATCCCGCACATATTGCTTCAGGTTTTTGAATCCGGCCACAGCCGGTGTTTCCAGGTCCACGCCCGCCCGGAACGCCAGCAATCCCGCTTCGTCAAGGGAAGGGGTCAGCTGGTGCAGGGTGTGCAAATCACTGACCGCGCCGTAATCCGAAACGATCACGCCTTTAAAGCCCCATTCGCCCCGCAGGATGCCGCTGAGCAGTTTTTGGTTGCTGTGCGCCGGCTGGCCCCAAAGTTCATTGTAGGTGGCCATAACGTTCATAGCGCCGGCCGCTATGCAGGCCTGGAAGGGCTTGAAAAAGATCTCGCGGGCCGTGCGCTCATCCACGTGACTGGGGGCGATATTGAGGCCGCCCTCGCTTTGGCCGTGCACGCCAAAGTGCTTCAGGGTGGTGGCTACATGCCGTTTATCCAGGTACACGCTGTTGCCCTGGTATGCCCTGACCTGCGCCACCGCCAGGCGGGAAATAAGGAACGGGTCCTCCCCCATCGTTTCCTCGGTCCGCCCCCACCGGGGGTCCCGCACCACGTCCACTACGGGCGCCAGCACGTGCTGGCCGCCCCGGGCCCGCACTTCTTCGGCCACCGCGGAATAAATTTCCGTCATCAGCGCTTCGTTCCAGCTGCTGGCCAGGCCGATGGGCACGGGAAAGTTGGTGGCATCCTGGGACTGCTGCCCGTGCAGGCTTTCCTCGTGCACTATCACGGGGATGCCCAGCCGCGTATTTTCAATAAAATATTTTTGAACCTGGTTGTACAGCAGCGCCGCCTCCCGGGGCCGGTAGGTCAATGGCCCCAGCGTAGCCCCTTCGTTGATGCGGGCAATTTCCCCCAGCCCGTTTTTAAAGACCTTTTCCGCCCCGGCCCGGTCAAAACTCCCGTTCGGGGCATAGATGGATTTATCCCACAGGCACTGGGTTTGCATCAGTTTTTCCTCCAGGGTCATCCGGGCTACCAGGTCCTTTGCCCGGGCTTCGGGAGCGAGCTTTTTGTTTTTATAGGCAGGCAGCTGGGAGAAGCCGATGAACGGAAGGCCGCTGGCTGCCAGCAGCAGGAGGATGATTCTTTTCATATGGTGTACCATCTTTGAGAGCGGGAATTTCCATCAAAAACAAATAAGCATTCCTATTTTTTTTCGCTCCTGCCCGGTCATAGCCTGTTCCCGAACGTTATAGGCTCTTGGGGGCCAGGAAGAAGAGAAATTTTCTATAAACTGCAGGCGCGGGAAAAGAGCAGGCTTGATGTTCTTCGTGCCCAGTTCTTCGGCTTCCCGGCGGGCAGGCTGGAAAATTTTTTATATTGATGAGCTTGGCCTATATTTATTTTCATGCATATAAACCCTGCCCGGCACCAACAGGCCTGGCAAGGTGGTGCTTTAATACTTTACCCCATATGGTTTTTATCCTTGCTATCGATTATGGCTATATCCGCATGGCCACGGCCGTCATCAACGGCTTGAATCATTATCACCATCTCCCCCGGATCATCGTTTATACCTTAAAAGCCGATACGGAAAAAATAGCGGATCATTTTAAGCGCTCTGCCAATGTGGAGGTGATTGAATTTACCGATGGAGGGCTCCATTATGGCCAATGGCACCCGCTGATATGGGCCAAAATAGAGGCGTTCCGCCTGGATATCCAGGAGACCGTCCTGTTCCTGGACGCGGATATGATCATCTATTCGAACCTTCAAAAATATTTCGATGATTTTACGGCTTCCAAAAAATTGATCGGCGCTTCCCCCGATTTTGCGCCCTTTGTCAAACAATTCAATTCGGGGTTCGACTTCCGGCAGTTCTTCTTCCGGCATTTTTTCAACAGTAACAATTACCTGATGGAAGCAGCTTTTAACGCCGGGGCGCTGCTGTTCCGGCCGGACAAGGCGGTTTACCAGGAACTCATGGCCCTTGCCCGGGCTTTCCACGAGGTGGCCTTTTACCCGGAACAGGCCATTTTGAACCTGCTTTGCCTCCAAAGGGACGGCTGGCACCGCATGGATGACCTGAGCATCATGCCCTTTTCGCCGCGTATCCTTTCGGGAAAGGATTATGGCATGCTGCATTTCTTTACGCCAAGGCCCGCCGTGATGCAGGCACCGATTATCCGGGACGGCGAACCCGGCTTGCAGGAAATGATGGCCTGGTTCGAGGAGTGTTACGGGGTTCCCTACCCGCTGGAAAAGATCGAGGACGACTTCAAAAGACGGCTGGAAAATACCTGGAGTGTACCCGACCACCCACGATCCTTCCCCGGGATGCCCAACATTGCCCTGCCGCCGGTGAAAAACCTGCAAGCGGCATTCGACATCTAGGGGTCCTTATAACCACCTAAAGAAATTGCCTGGAAGGTAAACAGGTTTACAGGGCCGGTATCTTTGCCCTGCCCACCGCCTCCCGGCTGCCGGGAACGCAACCCCCAAGGGCAGGATGTAGAAAACAACGATATCATGAGAAATACAATCATAGCAGCCTTTTTATTCGTTTCGCTAGCGGCGGCCGGCAGTTGCCGGGCGCAACAGGGCGACCTGCCCGTAACCGATTTTCAAAAAGGAACCACCGGCGAGGGCATCCAGCTGTTGGACGTACGCACCCTGGCGGAGTACAACGGCGGGCACCTGAAAAATGCCTTTCTCGCCGACTGGACCCGCCCGGAAGCGTTCCGGGACCGGACCGGGGCGCTGGACAAATCCAGGCCGGTATACGTCTACTGCCTGAGCGGCGGAAGGAGCCGCGCGGCAGCGGCAGCGCTGCGGGAGCAGGGATTTACCCAGGTGTACAACCTGGTGGGCGGCATCACTGCCTGGAAGGGCGCCCGCCTGCCGGTGGAAGGCAAAGCGACAACAAGGCAAATGACCCTGGAAGAATTCCGCCTGCAAATTCCTTCGGATAAAACCGTGCTGGTGGATGTGGGCGCTGCCTGGTGTCCGCCCTGTAAAAGGATGGAACCCCTGGTACAGGAAGTACTCCGCGAAAGAGGGGCCGGCCTCGTCTTCCTGCGGGTAGACGGTGGCGAGCAGGAAAAGCTGGCAGCCGATTTAGGGGCGGAAACCTTTCCCACCTTTATCGTGTACAAAAACGGCAAGGAGGTGTGGCGGCAAAGCGGCCTGCTGCCCAAAGAGGCTTTGCTGAAGCCCCTTCAATAAAGCAACAACCGTGAAGGCGCGAATGCCTAAAAATTAGTTGCATTACAGATGAGCTTTGCCGATATTTATTTTTCAGAAAACCGCCTTTTTTTGTTTACCGGTGCGGAGTCCAATTCGACTAGACACCGCTGGACGGGGGAAACGACCGGGAGCTTCCGGCTGAGCAAAACCAAGCCGGAAGGCAAACGATTTAAAAGCACTAAAACCAACTGAAATATGAAAAGTATCGGCATTATCGGATCCGGCATCGCCGGCCTGCAGCTGGCACTGATGCTGCAACGCCAGGGCCTGGAGGTGACGCTGTACAGCGACCGGACACCGGACCAGATTAGGGAAGGGCGCCTGTCCAGCCTCGTGGTACGTTTTGACCACACCCGGGAGCGGGAACGGGCGCTGGACGTGGACCATTGGGACTTCCCCGACTTTGGCGTCCATGGCGTGCACATGCACATCGGCGTCGAGCCCGCCATTGTGTGGAAAGGAGCGCTCAACCGGCAGGCCAGCGCCGTAGACATGCGCCTGTACCAATCCACCCTGCTGGAGGATTTCAGCAATCGGGGCGGCGACGTGGTGGTAGGCAACTTCCAGGCGGCGGACGTTTCCCGCCTTTCTGAAAAACACCAACTGATGGTAGTGGCTGCCGGGAAAGCCGGCCTGACGGAACTGTTTCCCACGGATCCCGAAAAGTCGCCCTACTCCCAGCCGCAACGCCTGATCACCGGCGCCTTTTACAAGGGCCTCCGTATCCCCGACCCGATCAGCGTCCTGTACAATATCGCCCCCGGCCATGGAGAAATCTTCCTGATGCCCTTTACTACGTTTGGCGGCCGTGTCTGCAGCATCCTCATCGAAGCCATTCCCGGCGGGGCCTTAGCACCCATCGCCTCGATGCGCTACGAAGACGACCCCGAAACCTTCAATGCCACCGTGCTCGACCTGGTGCGCCAGCACGCCCCTCCTATCTATGAACTGATCGATCCCGACGAGTTCGGCATCAACCGTCCCCAGGATATCGTGCAGGGAGCCATCACCCCCACGGTTCGCCGCGGTTATACGGCACTGGGAGCGGGCAAATATGCCCTGGCCCTTGGCGATATGCATATCGTGAACGACCCGGTCCTGGGACAGGGTGCGAATACGGCTTCCAAATGCGCCTGGGTGCTGGGCAAGGCGTTGCTGGAAAACGAAGTTTTCGACGAAGACTTTTGCCGCCGGACCGAGCAAAAACTTTGGGAAGCTGCCCAGGCCGTGACCGAATGGACCAACATGACCCTGCAGCCTCCCCCGCCCCATGCCGTTCAACTATTTATTGCCGCCGCCCAAAACCGCGAGCTGGCCAACGAACTGGCGGATAATTTCAACCAGCCGGAAAAGAACTGGGAGATCTTCCGGTCACCGGAAGGGGCAGCCGCTTTCCTGGCCCGGCACGGGGCCTACTAGAAACATTTCGGATGTCGGATTTCGTCTCGCCTGGGGCGAGACGAAATCCGACATCCGAAATTGCCTCATTCCTTCCTGACTTTCAGCACCTGCTGATCGCACAACAATACCTTTAAAACGAAGGGCTTTTCCTGGTCGTGGTAAATGTTGATCCGGACCCGGTCCGGCCCTACGATCGTCCAGCTACCGGAATGTTTTTCCGGACCATCCCAGGGTGCAATCCCGATATACACCAGCTTTCCCTTTTTACGGAACTCATAGCCGGTCCGCCCCCGTGCAACAGGAAAGTCAAAGCCTTCCGGCCGGTAGACCGTAACTCCCGGCGAATCCTCCTCGTGGGAATGCATCCATAACCCCAGGAGACAGAACTCCAGGCCGTGCGAAAATTGATGAACAGGCGCCGGGCTTAGCGGTTCGCCCGGGGCACTACCGCCCAGGAGCAGGCATCCAGCCAGGAGCGCTGCGGGAAAAGACAGCCCCTGCCGGATGCAGGAAGGGGAGCTGTTAGGGGGAACACGTTTCATAAGCAGCGTATTTAAAAAAGAAAATACAAGACCCGTCCATAGGGGTGGCCACAAATTGCGGGCCTGGAACAGGCAGGCAGGCCCTGCTTACCGGGGCTTGCGCCGGGCCCGCATCGCCTGGTTATGCGCCAACAACACCGAGGCCGGCAGCTCATAACCGTACACTGCCACTTTGCCAATGGCCCCTTTAAAAAACGAGGACCCATCCCTGGTCCCGACCCGCATGGGTGCGGTACCGTCGCCCGGCACCACCGCATACAGGTGCAGGCCATCCGTATCCCGCAACACGCCGTTTTTATACACCCGGGTATACCCGGACGGGTAGGCGGCACTCTTTTGAACGGTATTGATCACCAGGGCATAATGGATCCATGCACCCAGGGGCTCCGCCTCCTGGAAGTACGATCCCGCCCCCAGGCTGCCCGCCAGGTTAAAGCAATAACCACTGATGCGCTGCGAGCGGCCGGCGGCGCCGGCATTATACATCCGGGCGGCCCACAGCTGGTTGCGCAACGTTCCTTTACCCATCCAGTGCACATAACCGTCCCCCTCACTCGCCGGGAAATCGGCCACATCCGGGCGCATCCAGGCCTCGATGGTCAGGACCCCCGTACGGGTCACTTCCAGCAATCGATGGTCCGGTATTTCGAAATAACTGTCGCTTCCATTGAATACGCTGGCCGTTTCTCCATTGGGAAGCCGGGCCTCCCCCCTGCCCCCTCCAAAATAACTGCCGGTGAGGCCGTTACCGGAGGCATCGGACCGCTGCCCCTTGGTCAACAACCAGTAGCCGGACGGCTGCGCCGCCAGCACCAGCTGGTCGTAGGTCTTTGCAGCCAGCGCTTCCGAAATTGGTTCCGGCCGAAGACCGGCAGGATGGGCTTCTTCGCCGGGCAGGGCGGTATCCTTTCCACAGGCCCCCAGCACCAGCAGCAGTGCCAGTACCGGTAGGGTAAAACCGAAGGGTCGTTTCATACGCTTTTAAGGGTTAATCGGCCTCCGGGAAGAAAAAGGGAACAGGCGGGCCGGACCGTTCCGGAAGGGAAGCGGTTGATTTCCGGGACCCGTTCACCGACAGTTTGCCCCCGGTTCAACGATTTCCGGCCCGGACCGGCCCCAGCCAGCTCTACTTTTGCCTGCCCTTAATCACCATCCTATGAAATCTTTCATGCGTCCCGCAAACCTGATCCTTGCCCTGGCCCTGGCAGTTGCCGGCACCTCCTGCAAAAAATCCGACACCGCAGACCTGGCGCCTGCCACCGAAAGCCATGACATCGCCTCCCTGCAGCAAGCCGTCGCCCAGTCGCTGGGAACCGATCCCGCATCGGTAGTGTACCAAAAAGAATTGCAGCAATTTGTAGTGGAGGAAGACAGCTATGTAACCCTTGAGGATGCCGTGCGCCGCTTTGCCCACCATGGGGTTACCAGTGGCGTACAGGCCGCCACCCACCAGCAGCATTATTATTTGATCAAGCCGGAGAAAGTAAATGCCATCACGCTTTATGCCGATACCACCGTGCCGGCCGCATGGCTCACCGTCCTGGATTCGGCCATCGCCTCCTGGAACGCGGCCGGCAGCCGGGTGCGCCTGCAACGGGTCAACTCCCCCACCGGCGCCACCACTAAAGTAACGACCAACTATTCCGTTTCGTCTACCATCGCTTCCGCCGCTTACCCCGACTATTACGGGAATCCCGGCAACCGCGTCACCATCAATACCTATCACAATGGCATGACCGTGGCCAAAAAACGCTTTGCCCTCACCCACGAGCTGGGGCATTCCATCGGCCTGGCGCATACCAACAGCACCTGGGGATCGCTCATCGAAGGCACGCCCACGACCGATGCGCAATCCATCATGAACGCCTCCGTGCTGAATTGGTCGCAATTCACGGCCTTCGACCTGCTGGCGGTACGCACCCTCTACCCGCAGCCCGAGCCGGCAACCGGGGTAACACAGGCAACCGATACCACCAAGGCCGCCGAAACCACCAAGGTTACCGAAACGACCCAGGTAACGGATACGACCAAGGCAACCGAAGCGAAAAAAACCGAAACCTTACCGGCCCCGCCCCCCAGCATCCGGGACTTCCGCCAGAACTTCCGCGTGGAAAAAAAGGCAAGCAAGGGCCTGTTCCGGAAAAACACGGCTGCCGGCACGGCCTCCACGGGAAAATAGGAGTGGATCATTCCGGTTTTCTACCCTTAGTTCTAAGAAGAACACCATAGCAAATAAAAGGTTTTCCCTTAGCTGGCCCGCAAAGCTTCCGAACATCCGTTTCGCCCGCTTAATTTTGTTGCCGCGGATGCGGACGCCCGCTCTTAAGGTCTAAATTCCAGGCTTTTAGCAGGCGTCCGCTCCCGCAATAATCCCAACCCGAAACAGGGAGTCTGTAACCCAAATGTTCGCACAGCCATGAAGGTACTTGAGCACTTACGGCATTATTTCGGCCTGTCCCTTTCCTCCCATCTGCGCCGCTGGGAAAAGGAATTTGAAAACGAAACCTATTACCGGGCCGTAACCGACCGGGTTTATTCTTATGTGGTTCCCCTGCCCGACGGCCGGGGCTACGGCGTGGACTTCCGCATCCTCTGCAACCACCCCCTCAAAGCCCACTACCTCGAAGACGGCCGCACCCGGGTATTCCGCCGCTCCTTCCGCTGCCGCGAACAGGCCGAACGCTTCCAGGTGGCCGAAATGAAACGGGCCGCCCACTATTTTCCCTGCTCCGATTTTTTCGCCGTACGCGGCTCCGGCCAGGTACAGCAATGCTGGTAGCCGCCTCCGGGTTACGGAATGCGGCTGCTCAGGAAATTGAAGATCAGGTTCCCGAACAGGCTTAACGGCAGCAGCCTTGCCTGCCCGTCGCGGGCTTCCTCGTCCCAGTACCGCACCTTGATGGCTTCCTTGAAATAAGGATGCTGCCGGAATTCCTGCAGCTCCGCGGCGGTCATGGGTCCGCCCTGCCACTGCAGGGTCTGCCAACTGGCTTCGGACAACTTTTTGGCGTAATCCGCATTGGTGGCCACCAGGTAGCGTTTGGCCTGCACATGCAGCTCCACCAGGGCGCAGATTTTTTCGGAAAAGCCCCGCTCCGCCAGGTAGCGGGCTCCCAGCTCATCATGGTCCACCAGGCTGTAAGGCCCCATTAACCCGGCCCGCGGCTCGCGTTTCAGCAGGTGGCCAATGTCGTGCAGGAAGGCGCCCAGCACCATTTCCGGACCGGCCCCGTCGCGCAGGGCCAGCATCGCGCACTGGATCATATGCGCCGTATGCGACAGGAACACGCCGTCCTGCTCCCGGTTGCCGTGGGTTTCAAATAAATGCATAATAGCGGCGGTTACCTTGGCGGCATTGATCTCCACCGCCAGCTCATTTTCCAAAAATGTATTCATACAACTAATTTGAGGATGCCTTTCCCACCTCTCAGCCGGGTGGTCCCTCAAACCTATTGGCGCAGCTTTACCGCAATATGAACAGAAGATGATCTTTACGTTAACACCGGTGCGCCGACACAGCAGGTAGGTTTACGTAGAAACGGGCACGTAAAAACGCCGAATCGTAAAAAACCATTGATTCAGGACGGAATTTTTGCCCGTTAATTCCTTTCTTAGCAAGGGGTGTCCCTAATCGCCCGTTTTCAATCCGTACCGCCGGATACCCCAGGCCTTTACCCAGGGAACAAGCAGGCCACCGCCTAACCGACACAACCGTCCGGCCTGACCCTACTGATCCCCTTCCCGGAGGGGATTTTTTTTGCCGCGCCTGCTGCGCCCAGGGCCTTCGCTCTACCGGCTGAGAATCAGGCCGAACGCCCGTTGCCAACCCTAAAAACGCTGGCGGGAAAACCGGAGCGGACGGGACAATTACAAGCCGGATTAGGATTTTATTAGCATTTTCAACAAAATAAATGGGACATTTGCGAGTTACGAGGAAAAACGTCCTGTTCTGATGAAAAAACTGTCCCTGCTTATCGCCTTCATAGCCGCCACCTTTGTTTCCTTTGCCGCCAAGCCCCCCCGGGTCGATAAAGGCGCCTCCAAAGTAAAAAAAGCGGCCGTGTTCCCGGTGGCGGGCCACCGGAGCGTGGTCCGGGACAAATGGGGCGCCAGCCGCGCCGGCGGCATCCGCAAACACAAAGGCATCGACATCCACGCCCGCAAAGGCACGCCGGTAGTGGCCGTTTGCGACGGCATCATCGTTACCCGCGACCATACCCCCATCGGCGGCAAAACCCTGTGGCTGCGCCCCGCAGGGCAGGCCTGGACCGCCTATTACGCCCACCTCGACCAACAACTGGTAACCGAAGGACAGCGCGTACGGAAAGGCCAGGTGATCGGGACCGTGGGCAACACGGGGAATGCCCGCACCACTCCTTCCCACCTGCACTTCGGCGTGACGCAGGGAAACCAGTGGGTGAACCCCCTCCCCTATGTGTCCGGGGCCAAAAAGGTGGTCTCCGCCCCCAAAAGCCCCCAGAAAACGGTCCGCAAGGTGGCTGCGAAAAGCAGCAGGACAGTCAGTAAAAAAACCAGCCGGACGGTTACCAAGGCAACTCCCGTAAAGAAAAAGGCCGCCCCGGTGGTGCGCAAAAAGCCGGTAAAGAAAACCCGGAAGTAAGGAATCCTGGTATTCCCGCGAAGGGCCGCAACGCCCGGTCCGTCCGGATTTTTTCTTTATATTAGCGGGTATTCTACCCTGTTTGAACATGAAACCTGCTGTGAGAACCGCTTTCCTTGCCCTTTCCCTGACGGGCCTGTTGCTTCCATCCTTATCGTCCCGGGCCCAGGCGACCCTGCAACAGCAGGCCATGGTGCTGAAGCGGGTGATTGAAACCAACCACGTACGTCCCCGCCCGGTAGATGACGCTTTTTCCAACGACCTTTTCCACCGGTTCCTGGAGGCCCTCGATCACCGCCGCCTCTACCTTACCGCCACCGACTTCGCTTTTCTGGAAAAATACCGCCCCACCCTCGACGACGAGCTGAACGGCAATGGAACGAGGCGGGCAAAACCTTCCTGGACGTGCATATGCCCTATTCCAAATAGGGGGGCGGAATAGGGCGAACGGGTAACCGGCACGGAAGTGCCGGCCCGGTTTTGCCCTTTTCCATTTTTGAGCGTTCTTTGCCCGCTGCCCTGCCCCGAAGGGACAGCACGCAGCCGCTTTAACCATGGATACACTACTCGTCGATTTTCTCTTTTTGTCCGGCCTTACGGCCATGGGCGTCTGGATCTATTATTTAAAGGAGGAGAAAAAAACCGGGCAGCCGGAAAAGACCCCACCCGAGCCTGCCAACGAAGAAGACCGGCAGGACCTCTTGCAGTTTTTCGCCACCCGGCTCCCACAAATAAGGCAGGCCCAGGTAGCCTTCGACGCCCTGCTGGCGGAAAGCAACGGCTATTGCTCGCACTACCGCCTCTCCTGCTGGAGGGAACAATACGGCAGCCTGTACCGCTCCATAAAACGAAAACCCCTCGACCTACTTCCGCCGGCCGACCAGGAACTCGTGCGCAGCTTCCTCACCGACATTGCCCATGCCGACGACCTGCGCCACGCCTTTAACCGCCAGTTCATCGAAACCGAAAAAGAACGCTACCGCTCCTTCTTCAACAAAGTGGAAGGGCGCAGCCTCGACGCCCAGCAGCGCACCGCCATCGTCACCGACGAGGACAACAACCTGGTGATCGCCGGGGCGGGCTCGGGCAAAACCACCACCATCGTGGGCAAGGTAGGCTATGTCCTTCAACGTTATAACGTACCGCCGGCGGAGATCCTGCTGCTTTCCTTTACCGGCAAGTCGGCGGCGGAGCTCGGCCGCCGGCTTATGGGGACCGGCGTGGAGGCCAGCACCTTTCACAAATTCGGCCGCGAGGTGATCCGCGAGGCCGAGGGTGCACCGCCCCGCCTGTTTGCCGAGCAGCAGTTCGCCCCCCTGTTGGAGCAACTTTTTGCCGAGCAGTGCCGCCACGCCAAATACCTGAAGCAGCTGACCACCTTCTTCACCCAGTACCTCAAACCCGACCGCTCCCCCTTCGCCTTTGGGAGCCAGGGCGCCTATATCCAGTATTTAAAGGAGCAGCATTTTCGCCCCTACAAGCTTATTGAAGGCAAGAACAACGCGCCCCGCCGGGAAATCGTCCAAAGCGTGGAGGAATACCGCATCGCCAACTTCCTGCTGTTCAACGGCATTGCCTACACCTACGGCACGCCTTACGAGTTTTCCGCAAAAGACCCCGGCGGGCGGCCCTACCGGCCGGCCTTCACCCTCCGCCAGGGCGAAAAGGTGGTGTACCTCGAACACTGGGCCACCGCCCGGGACGGCAGCGTCCCGGCCTGGTTCGGGGGCGCCGACAACCCCGAGGGAAGTGAAAAATACGGCAGCAGCATCCAATGGAAACGGGAGCTCCACCAGAAAAAAGGCACGACATTGATAGAGACCTTCAGCTTCGAAGGAGAAGAAGGCACGCTGCTGAAAAACCTTTCCCGCCGGCTGAAAGGGGCCGGCCTGGAACTGCAGCCCCGCACCCCCGAACAAATCTGGGCCACCATCCGCTCCGCCGCACCGGAGGAAGTGGACGGCTTCCTCTCGCTGCTGGGCACCTTCATCACCCTGATGAAGGCCAACCATTACAGCCTGGAGGAAGTGCTCCAAAAGAACGGGGAGGAACCTTTCTCCTTTTTCCCCAAACGCAACGCCCTGCTGCTCGACCTGGTCCGCCCCCTCTACGAAGGCTATGAACAGCACCTGGCCACTAACGGCCTGATCGACTTCAGCGACATGATCAACCGGGCCGCGGATTATATTGAAAACGGCCGCTATAAGCGTCCCTTCCGCTACGTCATCGTCGACGAGTTCCAGGACCTGTCGGTGGGGCGCTACCAGCTGCTCAAAGCCATCAGGACCGTCCACCCCTCCTGCCGCCTGTTTTGCGTGGGCGACGACTGGCAGTCGATCTTCCGCTTCACAGGCAGCGACCTGTCGCTGTTCCGCGAGTTTGAAAGCTATTTCGGCCCCACGGCCACCTCGCGGATCGAGACCACCTACCGCTTCCACCAGCCCCTGGCCGGCCTGTCGGGCACCTTTATCCAGAAGAATCCCGGGCAGCTGCAGAAGGAGCTGAAGGGCGCCGGCAGGGGAAAAAAGACCACCTGGGAAATCCGGCCTGCCTTACCCGGTGGCAATGACGGTCCCGCCCTGAAGGAACTCTTCGACCACCTCTACGCCACCTGCGCCCAGCTCGAAAGCAAGCGGATCTACCTCCTCGGGCGGTACGGTTTTGACATCAACCGCATCAAACCGCAGCCGGGACTAACGGTGAAGGTGCGGGTACAGGATCCCCAGGCGCCTACAGGGCCGGTGCGCGAATACGCCTACGAAGCGGACAAATGGAAATTTCTTAAGGAAAATGAAAAGATCATCGTGCAGTACGAAGATCCCGCCGGCGGCAGCCTGTTCCGGCTGGAGGCCGAGTTCCTGACGGTGCACCGGGCCAAGGGGCTGGAAGCGGAGATCGCGGTGGTCATCAACTGCAATGCCGGCAAGCATGGCTTTCCTTCGGGCATTGCCGACGACCCGGCCCTGCAGCTGGTGCTGGGCGAGGAGGAGCCCTTCGAGCAGGCCGAGGAGCGGCGGCTGTTCTACGTGGCCATGACCCGGGCCCGCGAGGCCGTTTATTTCCTGGCGGACCCCTCCTCGCCCTCCGGCTTTATTACCGAGCTGGAAGCCTCGGACAATAAACTTTCCGCCAACCGCTGCCCGCGCTGCGGCAACGCCGAAGTGGTGTTCCGCAAGGAAGGCGTTTCCAAAAACGGCAGCCCCTACAAATTTTACAGCTGCACGAACGCCGCTTTCGGTTGCGGATACACGAAAATGGAATGGGGAAATTAATAATATTATATGCGGAAGGACCGGGATGAACAAGAAGCCTGAAAGGCTTCACTGTGAATAGCCCCGGGTGCAACCCGGGGTCAGCCGTAGTACGTTAGCCCAACCCCGCATGGGGTTGATTGTGTCCTGTTCGATTTATAAAAGGTTACAACTCTGAAGATTTCTTCGAAAAGCCTTTCTGATCCCGGATTGCGTGTATAGTTGAAGGTCCCACAGTCAACCCCGTTGGGGTTGTCGTGATAAATCGCTGCCGTTCCCCGGCTTGCACCCGGGGCTATTCACAGTGAAGCCCTGCGGGCTTCTCCAGCGCTACGTAAGACGTTCCTCCTCAGTAAAAAACGTGTACCGACGAATAAACCACCACAAGGTGAACCTACCACGCCTCAACGGAAGCATGCCGGGACCTAAAAACGCATCCCCCGCCCCGGCTCCGAAGAGCGCAGGAACAGGGGATGACAGACGGCTGGAAGAAAATGGCCTTATTTCAGTTGGGTGGCGCCCGGCCCTTCAATTTCCCCGATGACGGACTTGTCGCTCAGGTCGATCAGGGTCTGGGTACGGGCCTTGGTCCATTTGCCCAGGGCGACGTTGTATTCGCCTCCCAATTGGTTGAAGAGGCCCAGGTTGGACGTTCCGTAACCAAAAGCAAGGGTGTTGGCGCCGCTCCGGTAAAAGGGCTGTTCGGCCAGGGTAATGGGATTGCGGACATCGTAAAAGTCGGTATTGGTGATGCTGTAGCCCTGTGTCAGGCCGTCGTCCGATACCAGGGTGCCGCCGGTGCCGATGAAGATCACGTCCAGGGGCCTGGAATCCGAGGAAACCTCCGTTCCGGCAAAAACCGCTATCCCCGAAGCATTGCCGCTGTTGGCCAGCAGGTTGGAGGTTTTGGTGCCGAAGCCTTCCCCGGCGGCGGCGGTATAGTCGTATGCCCGCACCCAGTTGGCGCTGCTGATGTCGGAAGAAGCCGCGCCGTTGATCCGTTTACCGGTGCCGCCCACGTAAAAGTAGGTGCCCCTGGCCGCCGATCCCGTATTCAGGTTGATCTTATACGAGCGCAGGCCGCCGGTGGCCCATCCCTTCGCAGGGACGCCCGTGGGCGTGGAAGCGCCGGCATTGTTGGTCGTCACCAGGGAAAAAGGAGTGGCGGCAAAATCGATATCCCGGGTAGCCATCAGCTGGATATACTCGTAATTGCCTTCGCTTTCGCCGGTTTTGTTCTCCGGATCGCTCAGGAAGCCGGTAATGACCAGGGGCGCTATTTCCACGGTGGCGCTCAGCACCGATACATCATTCGACGTCCGCATCCGCAACTGGGGCACCAGCTTGCCGTCGGCCCCTTCGGTATTGAAGACGATGCCGTAAAAGTTGGCGCTGACCGGAACCGGGTTGCCGGCAAAGGCCGCCTTGCTGTCGGTGCGCAGGGCCAGCTCGCCGAAGCCGTCGTTGATCCGTTTATCGCCCCCCAGGACGTCGGCCGGCGCCGGCAGGGGGTTGAAGCCGCCCTTGACCACCACCACCAGGGTGCTTTCGTATTTACCGGGATCGGCCGCAATCTGGCTGGAGGGCACCCGGTTCAGGGGAATGGCATTTCCCGAGGATACTTTTTGTACGGCGCCTTCCGAAAGATTTTTTACCTGGAGGATGCCGTCCGCCCGCGTCAGCACGCCGCCTTCGAGGTTGATGACCACCGAATCGCCCGGCGCATAGACCGCGGCTTTGGCCCCCAGGGCTATGGAGAGGCCCCGGAGCTGCGACAACCGGCTGCGGTCCTGCACCACCAGCAGCCCGGCGGGCAGGTTGCCCCCGGAATGGTCCGACACCACGACGCCGGTGATCGTGGAGGAGCCAAACATCTTCTCTTTTGAAAGGGCCAGGTCCTGTCCCTGGTAGAGGTCACGCACATCTAAAACGGCAATATAGGGACTGATGCGCCCGCCGGGGTAATTGTCTTTTTTACATCCCCAGGCCAGGGCGCCGGCCAGTAATAAAAAGGAATAAGCGAAGCTATTTTTCATGTTCTTTAAGTTTTAGGAAGGGTTCGGAACCCTGATTGCGCTTAGGGTTTCTGCCACCATACTTTGGTAGTGATCACATCGGCACCCTGCGCCGCTACGGCAGCTTTGTAGTGGGTGGGATTGGTGGATTGCACATAAACGGGATAGGTCATGCGGGAAGGCATTTCCCCGTTGTTGCGCAGGCCCGTGCCCTTAGGCAGCTTCGGATGCCCGGTACGGCGGTACTCGAACCATTGCTGCAGATCGGTGAGGAACAGGGCATAATATTTCTGCAGGTGAATACGCTCCATCTTTTGTTCCAGGGGGGCGTTTTCATCCCACTGCATATCGGCGGCGACCAGGAAGTCGTTGATGGGCACCGACCAGGTAGGCAACCAGAGGGTAATGCTGTTCTGGGCCCCTTCGGTATAGTAGGTGCCGGCCGAACCGCCGATCCAGCCCTTTGCCGCCGCTTCGGCCAGGATGAACTTCAGCTCGGCATAGTTCATCATCATGCCGGCCAGGGGCTCGCTCATGAGCGTGGAGGTGGAGGTGGTGGAATAGAAGTAGGATTTTTTTACCGGGTTGTCGCCGGGCGCATAGCCGCTGGGCACGCCCAGGAACTGGCCCCCGGAAGGCGCAATGGCCCAGCGGTTGATCCCGTTGGTTCCATAGGTGGGGATGTCGATACGGGGATCGTTCCAGTCCACCAGGTTGCCGATAAAGAAGCTCGCAATGCCGGGGGCGCGGAAGTCCTGCTCGCGAACGGTCAGCAGCGGCGAGGTATAGGGCGCTGCACCGGTCCACCGCAGGATCGCGGATTCGTCGTTGCTGGTCATGACCGGGTAGTCGGCAGCTTTCTCCTCCACGATCTCGCGGATCTTGGCTTTACTGCCTTCCGCTGCTTCGGCCTTGCCCGACACCCGCAGCAGCAGGCGCAGGTAAAGCGAGTTGCCGAACTTGCGCCACCGGCTCACGTTCCCCCCATAAACCGGGTCGCTCGCCCCGACGATGGCCGCATTTTCCCGCAGGAGGTTATTGGCTTCTTCCAGCTTTTTGAAAATATCCGCATAAATTTCTTTTTGCGGCGTAAAGGCCGGTTCGTAAATCAGCGAATCCCGGGCCTGGTTCGACTGGAAATAAGGCACATCGCCATAGGTGTCGGTGATCAGCGAATAGATCCACGACTGGCAGATCAGGGAGATGCCCCTGTACGACTTGTTGTCATTGAGTTCGCCGCTGGCGATTTTATACAGGTCCTTGAAGTTGGTCAGCTCGGTGTACCAGCCGTTATACAGGTAGTCGGCCCAGGTGGAGCGGTAATCGTAGCGAAACACCTTTCCCTCGCCATCGCCCAGGTCTACGGTCACCTGCATCAGCTCGTTGTTGAAGTTGCGGTTCCGCAGCATATTGTACTGCAGGGTGCTGACCAGCGCCGGCGCCAGCAACTGCTGCGGCAGGGCGTTGGGGGTAGTATTCAGGTCGGTATTGATCTCCTGGAAATCCTTGGTACAGGAGCTGAGCGCCAGGCTGAACAACAGCACGGCGCCGGTAATTTTATTAAAAAGCTTTTTCATGTTCTTCGTAAATGTTATGCGTATGTAGTTTCCATACTTCGTATCGCTGCTTACAGTCCTACCACCAGGTTAAACCCGAAGCTGCGGGTGGAGGGGAACTGGCCGATCTCGAAACCCTGTACGATATCGGTGCCGCTCAGGGTACCGAATTCGGGATCGAACATGGGCCAGGGCGACCAGATGGCCAGGTTGCGGCCGTACACGCCTATGGTGGCCTTTTGCAGCCCGATCTTCCGGATCATCCGCGGCGCAAAGCTGAAGTCGAACCGCGCTTCGCGGAACTTGATGAAGTCGGTGCGGAAGGTGCTGCCCTCGGCATTGTCCACGCCATAATGCGAACGGTAGTATTCGTCGATATCGGTGGCGATGACGTCGTTGGGGCGGTACTTGCCATCAGCCTCCTGCACCAGGCCGTTGCCGATAATCCCGCTGTAGCGGCCCGGGAGGGTCTTGGTCAGCTTGCCCTGCTCGGCCAGCTTGTAGTGGGTCAGGGAGTGGGCCACGGCACCGTACTGGGCATCGAAGAGGAGGTGGAGGCGGAAACCTCTATAGCTGAACTCGTTGGTGAAGCCCATCTTCCATTGGGGAATGGTGTTGCCCAGGTACTGTACTTCCTGCGAGATCAGGGCCACGCCGGTTTGGTTGTTGTACACCACCTGGCCGTCCGGTGCCCGCACGTAGCCCCTTCCATAGAGGTCGCCCATGCTGCCGCCCACCCGGGCTACGATCTGGCCGCCGCCTACCGGGCCGGTCTGCAGCACCAGCGAGCTGTCGGACAGTTCCTTGATGCGGTTGGTATTGGCGGAGAAAACGAGGTTGGTGGTCCATTTCAGGCCGTTTTTCACCGCTACCGGCGTGCCGTTCAGGGCAATTTCCATCCCTTTGTTGTTCACCACCCCGGCATTGATCACGTTCCGGGGGTAACCGGAAGCCTGGTCGAGCCGGCGGTCCAGGATCTGGTCTTTGGTATGGCCCGTGTACACCGCCACGTCCACGCCCAGGCGATTTTTAAACAGCTTGACGTTGGCACCGGCCTCGTAGCTGATGGTGCTCAGCGGCTGCAGGTTGGGGTTGCCCAGGGTTCCGGGGTTTTCCAGGCCGCCGCTGAACAGGCTGCCCGCCGACGTATAGTTAAAGGCCGTGCGGTAAGGAGTGTTCTGCCCGCTGCCTACCTCGGCTACGGACAACCGCAGCTTGGCAAAGTCGATGACCCGGGGCAGGTGCAGTACTTCGGAGGCTACGAAGCTCAGGTTGACGGAGGGATAAAAGAAACCGGCATTGGCCGTACGGGTGGGCGTCGCCAGCACGCTGTTCCAGTCCTGGCGGCCGGTGAGGTCGGCAAACAGGAAGCCCCTGTAGCCTGCCGTGACCAGTCCGTAAAAGCTGTTGATGGCATACTGGCTCCTGTAGGGCAGGGTCACCAGCGGACCGGCATTGTTGGCCATGGAATAGGTGCCCGGGTACGTCAGCGAGTCGGCCCGCACTTCATCGCGGTTGTAGCGGTTGCGCAGGGCGCTGCCGCCGACAGTGGCGGTAACATCCCAGTCGCTGCCGATTTTGCGGGCATATTTCAGCAGGAAATCGCTGCTGGCTTCCTGCGAAAAGATCGACTGCGTACGGTAGCTGCCCTTCTGGTATTTGGAGCCGGCATCATATGGACGCTCCTGGGCCCGCTGCTCGTAGGAAAGGTCCATGGAGGTGCGCACCTGCAGGCTCAGCTCCCTGGTAAAATCGTAGGTGGCCTGGATATTCCCGGTAACGGCATGGCGGTTGGAGCGGTTGATGAATTCATACGCCACGGCATAGGGGTTCTCCGGGAACGTGCTGTAGGGATAAAGGATCTTGCGCTCCTCCTGCCCGTTCACCCAGTAATTTTTCAGCCAGTCGAGGTCGGCATTGGGCTGCCAGAAAATGTACCAGTACATGATGGACTGGTTGCCGTAGCCGGCCCCCGGCAGGTTGTCACTGTTGCGGTTGTTGTAATTGACCTTGGAGGCGATCTGCAGGCGGTCGTTCACTTTGGAGTTCACCGACAGCGCGACGTTGTTGCGCTTATAGCCCGTATTGGGAATGATCCATTGGTTGTGGACATTGCTCATCGAGAAGCGGGCGGAGGTCTTTTCGGTGCCGCCGTCGATGCTGATGGTATTGGAAACGGTCTGGGCCGTCTGGAAAAATTCGTTGATCTTATTGCGGTAGGGTACCCAGGGTGTGCGCACGCTGTCCTGCTTTTGCGTTAGCGGGTTGAACTGGAAAAACGACTGCCCGTTGAAGCGGGGGCCGTAAGCCGAGGAGGTGCCGCTGGTGCTGCCGCCGTCGGCCGAGGCGCCGAACGAATAATAGGTGGCGCCGTCCAGGCCCTGGCCGTATTCGAACTGCAGGTCGGGCCAGCGGTTCACCGTTTCCCGCGACACGTTGGAGTTGAGGTTAATGCCCAGGCCTTTGCGCTTGCTGCTGCCCGACTTGGTGGTAACAATGATGGCGCCGTTGGCGGCCCGCTGGCCGTAAAGGGCGGCGGCGCCGGGTCCCTTCAGCACGTTTACCGATTCGATGTCTTCGGGGTTGATGTCGTTGAGGCTGCTGCCGTAGTCGGCCGGCATGTTGTCGCTGCCGGTACCGTAGGTAACCTCACCGCCGATGGCGTTGCGGCGGCCGCTGCCGTGGTTGATCACCACGCCGTCCACCACGATCAGGGCTTCGTTTTCGCCGGTCAGGTTGTTTTCGCCGCGGAGAATGATCTTGTTGGAACCGGCGGGACCGCTGTTGGAGCGTACCAGGTTCAGGCCGGCCACTTTTCCCGACAGGGCGTCGGTCCAGTTGCCCGCCATGGCGTCGGTCAGTTGTTCGCCTTTGACGGTGGTGGTGGCGTAGCCGAGGGCTTTTTCTTCGCGTTTGATCCCCAGGGCCGTCACCACGACGTCGCTCAATTGCTGCACGTCCTCTGCCAGCAGCACGTTCAGGTGCCCCTTCGCCCCTGCTTTCAGTTCGCGGGGCTGGAAACCGATGGAGGAAAAAATAAGGGTTTCCGTAGGATCTGCAGACAGGGTGAAGACGCCGTTGGCGTCGGATACCGCCCGGCGGTTGGTGCCTTTAACCTGTACGCTCACGCCGGCTACCGGCTGGTTGTCGGCCGGGTTACGCACCGTACCGGTAACTTTCTGTTGCTGCGCCAGCAGGCTGCCGTGCAACAACAGCCCCACCGAAAGGCCGCACAACCGCTGGCCGGTACGAAGGAAAAAATACTTCATGCAAAAAAATGGTTTAGGTGTTTCACCTGCAGGGGAAAGGTGGCGGAAACAATTCAGAAAGACCCCCGGATCGTTGCCCGGTGCCACTTGCAGGAGTGGCGCAAAAGTATCCGGGCCCTGTTACCTTAATATGAACACAGCATGAAGCTTCTGTAAACAGGTGAGCATCAACGTGAATAACATCGTTAGAATAAATTGCAGGAGGAAAAAGAAAAGCCCCTCCGTTTCCGGAAGGGCGTTCGTTTTTTATAGGAATTTTTTTAGGAAGGCATCAATCATCGTCTTCTTCTTCCGCTCCTGCTTTGAAGAAAGCGCTGCGGCGGGGGGCCGGCATCTCGGACGCCTCTCCTTTTACCGCCTTCCAGATCACCTGGCTGAACAGCAGGTCGGGCACCTTGTCCTCCTGGCTGAAATCGAAGGTCTGGCTCAGGCGGGCGCTGGGCGTCAGCTTTTTATTCACCTCGGCCAGGTCCACCCTAGGGGACAGGGCGGTAAAGGGCGTCCGATCGGGGGTGGCGGTAAAGCAGCGCCACATGGGGGTGGCGGCCGCATCGTACTGGCTCATGGGCGGCAGGCCCAGTATGAGTTCGATCGTGCGGAGCATCGAAGAAGTGGAGTACATCGTATGGTCCACAAATTTCCGTTTCACAAAACCGCCGGCCACGTAGGCGGTGGTGCGGTGGGCATCCACGTGGTCGGGGCCGTTCTGGGCGTCGTCTTCCACGATGAACACGGCGCTTTCCTTCCAGATGGGGCTTTTGGACAGGTGCTCGACAAACAGTCCCACCGCCCAGTCGTTATCGGCCACGTGGGCAAAGGGTGTGGGCCGGGCTACTTTCAGGCCTTCCGTATGGTCGTTGATGAAGCGCAGGGAATTGAACCGGGGCACCGCACCGGCCGCCACCAGCGAATCGAACTCGCGGCGCCACTGGTAAAAACGCGCCGTATCGCGCACCGTCTGGTCCCAGGGGGTGAAGTAGGGACAGAAATGCCCCACCAGCGAAGGGATATTAGCCTTGTAGTTATCGGCAAACTCGCCATAGGTACGGTAGGTTACGCCGGCCCGCTTGCAAAAATCCCAGATAAAGCCTTTTTTGGGGTTGGCGATGGCGCGGTTGCCCTCGCCCGAATAGGTGCCCCCACGGCCGCCATAGCTGGTGGGCCAGGTTTTTTCCAGATAATCGGTGGCATGGGCCGAGGTGCTCCAGTTGTGGCCGTCGGCACTGACCTCGCCGTCGGCGTAAAAATTATCCAGCAGCACGAACTCTCTGGCCAGGGCATGCTGGTTGGGGGTGATCTTTTCGCCGAACAGCAGCAGGCTGGTGTCGCCGTTGCCGCCGGGCACATCGCTCAGCACCTGGTCGTAGGTGCGGTTTTCCTTAATGATGTAAAAGACGTATTTGATGGGCGAAGGATCGCCGACTTTTTTGGGGATGGGGTTGCCCGCTTCGCCGGTCGCCAGCAGCTCTTTTTCCTTCGTATAGGGCGTATTCGCATAAACGGCACGGGTATACCCTTCCAGCGCGTTTTCCGAGGGTTCGTCGATGATGGAGAGGGTGCCTTTCATCAGGCCGGCGATGTACTGCACCTTCCGCTCGGCCGTCGAATCGCCCTTCTGGTAGGTCACCTTCTGGCGGCGGTTGACCGGGTTGGGGCCGCCGGGGTTGGCAAAGGAGGAAAAGCCCTTGCCGTTGGACACAAAGATCTTTTTGCCCACCACCTTAACATTCGTCGGGTACCAGCCCACGGGGATAAAGCCCTTCGAGCGGCTGCGGCCCGGCTCGTGCACATCAAACACCGCCAGGGAGTTGTTGTCGGCATTGGCGATGTAGAGGGTCTTTTCGTTGGCGGAAAGCGCCAGGCCGTTGCTGGTGGAGCCGGCGGGAGCATCGGGGTAAAGGGCAGCATTGAGTACCTCGATCACCTTTCCCTGCTTGCGGTCGATGACCGAAACGCTGTTGTCGTTGGCGTTGGCCACGTACAGCCGGCGGCCCTTTTTGTCGAGCAGCAGCTCGTTGGGGTTGTCGCCCACGGCGATCTCCGAAACGATGCGGCGCTCTTTGGTATCCACCGCCACCACCTTGTCGGCGCCCCAGAGCGAAACGTACAGCGTTTTTTTGTCGGGCGACAGCAGGCAGGTGTAGGCTTCCGCGCCCAGCGGCAGCCGGTGGAGCGTGGTTTTCGTTTGCAGGTCCACGATATAAAGGCTGTTGTTCTCGCGGGTGACCACGTACAGCAGCTGGGCGGCATCGTCGAGGGCGATACCTGCCGGGGCGATCTTTTCGGGCCATTTCGGGCCCAGCACGATGCTGTCGGCCAGCTGCAGCCGCCCGCCGCTGAGGGCATATTTCAAAATACGGTTGTCGTTGCCGCCGGAGGCATAGAGGTATTTTTCATCGGCGCTGAACTTGAGGCCGTACCAGGATTTGGGAATTACGGCCGCGTCGAGGAGCTTTTCGGCCCGCGCATCGATCAGCTGGATGCTCTGGACGCCCTGGCCGTTGTTGGTGGCGGCGATCCACTTGCCGGAGCGCGAAACGGCCAGGTTCAGCGGCAGGTCGCCCAGCGGCAGGGAGCGGCCCGCCGGCGACAACCGCCAGCCATTGGGCAGGGTAAGGCTGCCTTTCGACTCCTGCGCACCGGCTGGTGTGCTTTGTGCCTGCGCCCCCGCCTGCAACAGGCTGCAGAGAGCGCCGAGATAAATCAATTTCTTCATGGTGACGATGGTTTTGGGGCAAGGATCGATGTTTCAACGTTGTTTCAGGCCGCAAAAGTAGTCCCTCCGCCGGGACAGCATATTACGGGATTGTTACCAAATAGTGAACGCATCGTGACGGACCGGCGGCCTTAATATTTCGGTAATACCGGGTTGATATTTTCGTATCCGTATCACCCCTCTTTTTTTATGAATTACATCATTGCCCTGGGCGTTTTCCAATCCTTTGTCGCCCTCTGCCTGTTGCGGGCCAGCCAGCAGCGCCGGCCGGCCGACAACCTGCGGCTGGGGGGCCGGGAAAAATCTTCCGGCTATTTTTCGGCATTCAGTTTTGTGATCAGGTTCACTTCGTCCTGCCGGTAAGGCGTTCCGTCGGGACGGAAGATGTCGTGGAACCATTCGACGGGATCGCTGCCGTTGGTGATGGGGGTATCCCAGGCATAGATGGTGTTGGTCTTGCCACTGACGAAACCCCAGTTGATGGCACCTACCTTTTCCTTTTTCAGCAGGGGCAGGGTGTTGGAAAAGCGGTTGTTGCGGGTACGGGCCATGTATTCGGTGCAGATCAGGGGACGGCCATGCGCCTTGAGCAGGTCGATCACCCGCTGGTGCCACTGGGGCTCTTCGTAATCGTGGTAGGTGATGATATCTGAATTCGTAGCCTGGAAGGCATTGAGCTCCTCGAAGTCCCAGGCCCACAGGCCGGCGGTCAGCGGCTGGTCGGGGTTCACTTCCCGGGCCCACCGAAAGACCTTTTTCAGCAGGGGCAGGGTCGTTTCCTTCTTGCCCGAGTTGCCGGGCTCGTTGTACAGGTCCCACAACAGGATGCGCTTGTCGCGGGCGAAGGTGGTCATTACGTCTTTCAGGTATTTCTCCAGGCCCGGGAACACCGTGCTGTCCTTCGAATAGGGATCACCGGGATCCTGCACCCAGCCCGAGTTGTGAATACCGGTTTTCGGTGCCGGCTGCGGGCCGGCTTTTGGATCCTTGTTCCAGCAGTCGTCAAAAAATACCAGCATCGGCTTGATGCCGTGCTTTTCGGAAAGGGCTAAAAACTGGTCCACTCTTTTTTTAAACCCTTCGGGGTCATGCTTCCAGGCCAGGGAATGCAGGAATACCCGCATGGTGTTGAAGCCGATCTTTTCGGCCCAGCCCAGCTCCTTGTCGATGGTGGCCGGGTCAAAGGTTTCGGCCTGCCACATCTCCAGTTGGTTGATGGCGGTGGAAGGAATATAATCGGCCCCGGTCAGCCACTTGTGGCCGCCGTACCAGGCATTGGCTTTTTCCGCCGGCCATTGTTGGGCCGGGGCCACCGCCGCCTGCTTTTTGCCCTTCTGCGCCCGGACCTCCGGGGAACCGAGCGACAGGAACAACAACAGGGAGAAGAAAATACTTCTTGCTTGCATAACCGAATAACGATTTAATGATGAATAAAATGCAAAGGGCAGCCTAAGGAGCCGCGGGGGTAATGCCGGAGGGCAGGGTAATGGGCGTACCTGTTTTTACCGGCTGCCCGAAAGAGGGGGTACCGTCGGCGTTCCAGCAGAATTTTTGCATCCGGGGCGAGCGGAAGCGGCCGCAGCCCTGTCCCGGCTGGTCGTTGGCATGGTACAGGATCCAGCTTTCCTTTCCGTCGGGGGAAGTGAAAAACGAATTATGCCCCGGTGCGAACACGCCGTTTTCCGGCGACTGTTGAAAGAGGGGGTGTTCGCTCTTTTTCCACTGAGATGCCTCCAGGAGGTCGTCTTTGCCGGTGAAGGTCAGGAGGCCGAGGGCATAAAAATCCGTCCAGCAGCCGCTGGCGGAATACACGACAAACAGTTTCCCCTGGTGCTCCAGGAATTGCGGTCCTTCATTCACGTCTACGTGGGGCGGATGGACGGGATCGTGCAGGTCGCCATGTTTTTCCCAGTCCAGGGTGGGCGAAGAAATCCGTACACGGTGCCCCTCCAGGGTCCAGGGATTCTTCATGCGGGCGATATAAATATCCTGGCGGCCGTTGGTATCGCCTTCCCATCCCGACCATACCATGTACCACTTTTTTTTGTACCGGTACACGTTGCCGTCGATGGCCCATTTGTCCGAAGGATCGGCGACCTTTCCCTTGAAGGTCCATTCGCCCTGCATGGGGTCGGCCGATGCGTTTTGGAGCACGTAGATCCGGTGGCGATTGTTGTCGCCGTCATCGGCGGCAAAATAGGCATACCAGTTTCCGTTGATAAAATGCACTTCGGGCGCCCACACGTCCTTGGAATAAGGGGTACCGGCCGGGGGCGTAAAAATGGTTTTGCGTTCGGCGGAACCCAGTTCGGCCAGGCTTTTGGTTTTCCATAATTCCAGGCGGTTGCCGGTAGTATGGGTATAATAATAAAAGCCGTCTTTGTAAAATGAAAAGGGATCGGCGCCGGAAGGCAGCAGCGGGTTGGCAAAAGTAGCGGGTGTGGCTTCCTGGGCATACAGGCCGAAGCCGGGGGACACCAGCAAAAAGAACAGCACCAGTTTTTTCATGGCAATCAAAATTAAAGGACAATCGTTACGGATAGAAGAAACGTTTTCGAACCCGTTTTCGTACCACCACACGGGCCACCGGTGGGAACATTTGAATTTCCAGGAACCCAAAAGCATGAATTTAATATTAATATTTTAAAAACAATTATTTAACACTGGAACCGGCAACAAACACCCGCCACAAATAGGTGATTTCACGGCATTAACGCAAGGTTCATTTCACTTCCCGCAAACTTTCTTCTATATTAGCGGTAATCACCATAGCCCGCTTTTATGTACAGGGAATATCATAAATGGTACAGCACCCATTTACAAAAAGAAATCGAACTCCTTTCCTTCGGCCAGGGCGGTACGCCCGTTCTGTTCTTCCCCACCCGGGCCGCCCGCTTTTACGATTATGAAAACTGGGGCGTTATTGAGGCGATGCGCGAAAAGATCAACCAGGGACAACTGCAGGTGTTCTGCGTAGACAGTGTCGACGGCGAAAGCTTTTACTGCTTCTGGTGCGACCCGGGCGAAAAGATCCTCCGCCATTTGCAGTACGAGCAATACATCCTCCACGAAGTGGTGCCCCTGGTACGGCAGAAAAACGACAGTGACGACCTGATCGCTGCCGGCTGCAGCCTTGGGGCCTTTCATGCCATCAACCTGGCCTTCCGCCATCCCCACCTGTTTCGCAAGGTGGTGGGCATGAGCGGCCGCTACGATCTTACCCGCCAGCTGGATCACTACCAGGACCTGTTCAACGGTTACTGGGACGAAAACATTTATTACAACTCGCCCAACCAGTTCCTGCCCAACCTCTATGACGGCAAGCTGCTGCAAACCATGAAACAGATGGAGATCATCCTGGCGGTAGGCCGGGACGACCCGTTTTATGAAAGCACCCGCCAACTGAGCGAGATCCTGTGGCATAAAGACATCGGTAATGCCTTCTATATCTGGGACGGCACCGCCCACAAGGCCCATTACTGGCGCCAGATGGTGCAGCATTACCTGTAACGGCTTTCCCCCAATCTGTATAAAACAAAACCCCTGCGCGAAACAGGGGTTTTTTGATTGCGAATGGTTGTTTTAAAAGGGTAAAGCCGGTTTTCCACGACGTTCAGGGAAACGGTCCGTGCGGTAGAGCAAAGAAAGCAACGGCGCTTTACGCCCTTGTTACCGCTGGGGGAATTAATTGTTACGAATAAAAAGGCAAGAAAGGGAATCGGCATCAGGCCGGCAGCAGCATAAAGAAGGTGGCGCCCCTGCCGGGTTCCGCCTCGGCCCAGATGGATCCATTGTGGTTGGTGACCACCTTTTGCGCGATGGCCAGGCCGATACCGGTGCCGGGGTATTCCGAGCGCCCGTGGAGCCGTTGGAACATATTGAAGATCTTTTCGGCGTTTTCCTGTTCGAAGCCGATGCCGTTGTCGGCCACTTCGATGAGGTAGCAGGACAAGGAGCATTCCACCGGAAGGGGCTCGCCTTCGCGCACCCGGCGGCAGCGCAGGGCGATCTCGGGCGGCACTTCGGGCTTGCGGTATTTAAGGGCATTGCTGATGAGGTTTTGGAACAGTTGCCGCAACTGCCGCTCATCGCCCGGGATCACGGGCAGCTCCTCTATATGCAGGCGGGCGCCGGACTGCTGGAGGGAGGTTTCCAGGTCGTGGAGCACTTCCTGCACCACCTCGTTCAGGTCCACCTGTTCCGTCATACTGGGCCTGGTACTGGCTTTGGAGAAGGCCAGCAGGTCCTCGATAAGGGTACGCATGCGCCCGGCGGCATTTTCCATGCGTTCCAGCATCCGGCTGTTGTCCTCCGGCGCCCCGGTAACCAGTCCCTGCCGCAGCCGCTCGGAAAAGAACTGGATCTTCCGCAGGGGCTCCTGCAGGTCGTGGGAGGCGGCATAGGCAAATTCCTGCAGGCTGGTATTGGACCGCTGGAGTTCTTCCACCATCCGCTCCAGCTGTAGCTGTGCCTGTTTGACGGAAGTAATATCGGTAAGCACGAAAATAAGCCGGTCGGGCCCCAGCCGCGAAAGGGTGACTTCCAGCCATTTCTGTGTCGGCTCCCAGAAAAGCTCCGTATGCTGGGAGGTGCCGGTCTCCAGGGCCTCCCGGTTCAAGGGAAGCATCCGGGAGGTCCACACCTCCCCGGCCATCTGGGCAGCCGTCTGCGACAGGTACTCTTCGCGGGAAAGACCGATGAGGCGGATCGCCGCATCGTTGGCCATGACCATTTTCATATCGACAATGACCCCTTCGGCAGTGCGCTGCACCTCGCCCACGGAGATGCCGCCCGAAGAGTGGACCAGGATGTTTTCCAGCAGCCGCCGCTGTTCTTCGATCTGGCCGGCGGCGCGTTTCTGCCCCGAAATATCGGAAAAGGTGACCAGCACCCCGCTGTCCAGCTTTACCGAGGAGATCTGGAACCAAGTGTCCAGGTGGGGGTAATAGATTTCCTGGCTTTCCGGCCGGCCGGTTTCAAAAACGCGGCAATGCATGACAAACACCCGGTTATGTTCATCTGCCGGGAACAGGTGGAGGTAGGACTGGCCCAGCAACCCCCGGTTGGAGGACAGGCCCAGCAGGCGGGTAAAGGCGGGATTGACCCGTTCGATCAGGAAATCGCGGGTTCGTCCCTTTTCGTCCATCAGGGCTTTGGCCACGAACACCCCGTTGGGCGAGGCGTCGAGGATGCTGCCGGCCAGGGCCCGCTGCTGGTCCAGCTCCCGGATCATGCGGGCCTCCTCGCTGATGTCCTGGATCACCGAGAGCACGCCGCCGCGGAAGGGCGAACGCAGCACCTTGGCGTACTTGTTGACGGCCGCATTAAAAATCCGGGACTGGGAGGGCTTCCCGTCGCGGTATACCCGGATCATTTCTTCCAGAATATTCTGGCGCAGGTCGTCGGTAAGGGTGGGCGAATTGGAAATGCGGAGGCCGCTCACCTCATCGCGGTGCAGGTTGAGGTAGCGGGCGCCTTCGTCGTTGCAGTAAACATATTCGAAATCGACCGGCGATCCCCCCTGCCGGTCAAAGAGCGGACGCGTCCAAACGACGGCCTGGGGCTGGCCGTCAAAGAATTCGGAAAACAAATAGGCATCATACAGGTTGTCCATTGCCAGTTTTCTTGGAATACCGATGAAGGGTTTAGAATTGGGGTTTGTCTTCACTATACTTTATCCCTAAAAATACCTTGCCAGAGAATAGGGCCGCACCTGGCCGGGAGCCCAGGAAGCGGGAGCACCGGAGGCGAAAGGAGCTTATCTTGTACCCGCCTGGTCCCGGCATCCGGCCGGCCGCTCACCCGTATTTTTCCTATTTAATTGCCTGTCAATGGATTATCATTTACAAACATCCATATACGGCCAAGTTCGCTTACAACCATCCTGCACTATCCGGCTTGCTGTAGGGCTTTTTCACCCTGCTTCTTCCCCCATTCACCGATTCCCACTGCCCCGCTAAGCACAACCGTGCTAATTTTGAGTCATCAAACAAGCCGATACCCTTGTAAAACAAAGAACACCAATATCTTATAAAAACCATTTTTTCCAAACCTGTTTAACTACCAACCTCATGAAAAACCAAAGAAACTTCCTTTCCAATGGAAAGGGCATGCTCTCCACCGTACTCGTAGCCGCTTCCCTGTTTGCCTGCTCCAAAAAAGATGCGCAGCAGCCCGCTACCCTCGATGAGGCCAACACCGTAGCCTCCGCTTATGCCGCCCCCAGCTCCGCCCTCCACGTAGAGGAAAAAATGGAAGGCTCCAACCCCTTCGTTACCTTTGGCGGCAACCCCGAAAACTGCCTGACCGACTGGACCTACTCCTTCCCCAAGATGGACTTAGACGGCAAAGCCGTGCGCTTCGAGATCCGCAAGGACCAGCCTAAAGTAGGTTCTTCTTCGAAGATCCGCTCCGAAGTGACCGTCATCCGCGGCTCCGAATGGCCCAACTTCGGCAAGGAAGCCTGGTACTCTTTCTCCATCTTTTTCCCCGCCGTTGGCTATGAGCCCGACAGCGAAAGGGATTGCATCAACCAGTGGTTCGAAGATGGTTCCGACGAGACCACCATCCGCACCCAGGATGACAAAGCATTTTTGGAAGTAACCCCTCCCGCAGGCTCTACTACCCTGAAAAAATATGACCTGTTCTCCGCCTCGCTGAACAACAGCAGCAGCGTAGCTACCGGAGCGGTTTCCGGCTTCAATAAAATTTCCAAGGACAAGTGGCATGAGTTCGTGTTCCACATCATCCACTCTACCGGTTCCGACGGTCTGATTGAAGTATGGCGTGACGGTGTGAAGATCCACACCATCAGCGGCCGCAACATGCACCTGAAAGTTCCCAAATGGAAGATCGGCCTGTACAAAGCCTCTTTCCTGAACGGCACTTCCAACCGCAACTCGCGTGTCCTGTATTTCGACAACGTACGTGTAGGTACTGCCAAGGCTACTTTTGCCGACATGACCTCGGGTAAGACTACGCCGACCACTCCTCCTACACCCCCGGTTGATCAGCCCACTACGCCGGAAACTCCGACTACACCGACCACTCCCACCACGCCGACAACGCCCACTACCGGTGCTGCCACAGTGGTAAGCTTTACCGCAGTAAACTCGGTAAAAGAAGCAGATATCGCAACCATTAAAGAAGGTGCCAAGATCAGCCTGAGCAAGGTAGGCGTTAAGAAGCTGAACTTCCGTGCCAACGTAAATGGTACCGCTAGCCAGGTGAAGATCGAACTGAGCGGTGCTGCCAGCCAAACCTTCACCGACAGCAAGGCTCCGTTTGCCGCCTTTGATGATGTGAACGGCAACTACAAGAGCTGGACGCCCGTAGCCGGCAAGTACACCCTGACCGCCACTCCTTATGTAAACGGCGTTGCAGGAACTCCCTACAAGGTTTCCTTCACTATTGCGAAGTAAGTAAGCAACAACCCATAAATTAAAAAGCAGCCGGTCAGCCGGCTGCTTTTTTTATGCGCTGAACAAAGCGAAGGATCCCTGTTTTCTCTGAACCTTTATTCCATTACCGCGAAAGTGATTTGTACACTTCGCCGGCCAACATCCGGGCCCCTTCCGCGGTTGGATGCACCCCGTCCATTACGATCGTGTCCTTTCCGAGAAAGGGATGATACAGGTCGATCAGGCGGGTCCGGGTTTTCCTGCGTACTTTTTTGACCTTGGGAAGAATGCCCCGGCGCATGGTGCTGTCGTTGATGCCCCAGTTGGTTTGGAAAACAGGTATAGGGTAGCAGACGTAAACCTTCGGGTGCGAGGGCAGTTGCTGAAACGAGCGGACCAGCCTGACATAATCAGCGACAAAATCCTTTTTATATTTCCAGTTCTGGGGTTTGGTATCGTTGGTGCCGAGTTTAATGATCACGATATCGGGATTCCAGGCGAGGGCGTCGCTGTAGACGCTTTCCTTCCGGTAAGGTCGGTCGCCCTGCAGCAGCAGGGTGCGGCCGCTTTTGCCGTAGTTGTGCACTTCGTAGCCATCACCCAGTAACAGTTGCAGCTGCGCCGGGTAGGCCTGTTCTTTCGTTAATCCATGTCCCTGGGTGATGCTGTTACCAATACAGGCTACTTTGATCTTTCCCTGGGCAAAGCCGGAAAAGGAAATGCCTAAAAACAGGATAAGGCTGGCGACGGCGGCCGGAAATTTTCGATGGAAGAAGGTGCTCGATTTCATGCGGAGGGTTGATTTGCGGGCTGCAACATACGTGGTTTTGGCAAATTAAATCCGGGGGATGTGAAATGTCCGGGGATCGGGAAAGCTAAAAGTGAAACGGAGTTCGGAAACCATTTTAAAAGAGGAAAGGATCCTTCCGGTCGGAGGGCCAGTTTCTGTCAGGGGCAGGTTTTTCTGAGCGCTTATCACTTCTGCTTTACCAGGATGCAAGGGCGCCACCACATTATATAGTTTTGAAGATGATTTTTCTTGAATCATTTTTTCAATTACGGCACAAATATCCTCGTAATGGATATGGTTTACCGCCATGTCAAGGTTTGCAACGGGGTATTTACTCAATAGCCGGTCATCGCCCATCAGGCCCCCTAAGCGTAAAATGTTTGTCTGCGGGTATTTGTTCGTTATGAGAAGCTCACCTGGAACCTGTTCGGAGGGAAGGCTGTCTTCCGCCACCTCTCCGGATGCTTGCGTATAGACGCCGATCGAGCTCATGAAAAATAATTGACCGGGATAATCTCCTATGAAAGAGGCCAGTTTATTCATTCTCCTTTCTATGACGTCTGGCAAACTCTGTTTACCAACAAGTGGGACGGTAATAATCAAAACATCCAGCTCATCGGCCACGCTCCATGGAGGTATGGGCGCATTTGTTTCCGCGAAGCTTATAACAGTGGGATGAAACCCTTTCGCTTCAAGTGGAGCCGCCTTGTCAAAAGAGGAAACGGTGGTATATATGCTGTACCTGGTACATAAAGCTGTTGCAATCCTATAACCCAGCCAGCCACAGCCGACAATGCCTATTTTCTTCATATTTCAAACTGTCTATTTCGGGTAAACTTAGCGTGTTTGCATGCTTTCTTTAAAATATTTCGCCAATAGGGAGCCATAGCTCAACCGAATTCTGCACCGGTACTGTCATCGCTATTCGGACCGGTATGGGAGGCATTGTTGGGCAGCGCCCAACCCTGTGCAGCCAGGACGGTTCGACCCGGTAAAGCTGCCCCGCTCCCACCCATGGTTTGAAACCATCTGTTACGGGCCTTCCCATCTGCAGCTCTCCTACATGCACAGGCATGGGCGCTGCCCATGATTAACCTTATGCTGGACATTTTCTACCAATCTCGCCTGAGGCGAGACCCAAGAAAGACAACGCCAGGAAAGCTGCGTTCCGTTAGGAACGCCTGGTGGGTAGAAAAGGTTCTGGTTGAGGATCTCCGTTCCGCCAGGAACGGTTGGTAGGCTGCAATTACCAATCGTCCCCAGGGGGACGAAGAACTCTTACCGCTTTTTTCTACCCACCAGTTGTGCCCAAAGGCACAAAGAGTTCAGCAAAGTTGGGCTTAACGCCAAAAAGGCC